>CAIYUV010000246.1 GCA_903929475.1 uncultured Spartobacteria bacterium | reverse complement strand
TCGTCACCTTCTTTTTCCCAGCATACTCTCCCTGCGCGAAACTCATTTGGTGTTTCATGCATCCCTCTCTACCAAACTCACCCTCCAATGACTCGCTTTTTCTGCAGCACGGAGCGATTAAATCAGCGTTTCCCTAAGCGGTCATTCGCACCACTTTCGAGGCTTTTCCGGCGTTGGGTGGCAGGGAGAATTGATTCCGAAATTTATACGAAGCGACATCATCCGAGCGAGCACAAATGAAAATGGCGCAGGTGGTTTACGAAATGACCGACAAAAAGTGCATACAAAGTGCATATTGAGCCGAAAAACGCAGGTTTTACTCTGTTGTGGAGGTTCCTTCAACTCTCCCCTCTGGCACCATTTTCCCCAATCTACTCCACCATCTCCGCGAACTCGCGCACGCTCGTGCGGTCATCGTCGGGGAGATCGAGAAAGAGGACGGTGGTTTCATATTTCGCGCGACCGAGCCGGCGGGAACTCAAGACGATCCCGTTGACGGGCGTGCGCTGGCGACCGAGGCGCGGGTGTTCCCATGCGAGGCAGATGAGCATTTCCGCCATCGGCGTGAAGCGCCATGGGCTTTCGAATGTCGCGCCATGTTCTCCGAAGCGGAGTTGCTGGCAGGTGGTCTCGTCGGCCCCGTGATCGAGGAGCAGTCGCGTTGCACGTTGTTTCAATTGAGGAATCCGAGAGTGCATAGTTATGGAAGGGTGCGGGAGAAAATAACCCACTCCTCTGCTCTGTCAAAAAACACATGCAAATTTCTTTGTTAATGACGTTCACTAGTTTTCAGTCCGTCGGACGCACGGACGGAAAAAATTTGCACTTCGCATTGAATGAAGTGCCGCAGTGTGCGTCTCATTCCGCACACACTATGAAACGCATCGCATTGCTCCTCGCACTCGCATTCACACTCCTCGCAGCACCGGCACGCGCACGAACCGAAATCAGCTTCGACTTTTTCTATGACAGCCTCTCGCCCTACGGCGAATGGAGCGAAGTGGACGGCTACGGCACGGTGTGGCACCCATCCGATGTGGACGAAGACTGGGCGCCCTACACGGACGGCTACTGGTCCTACACGGACGCGGGGTGGACGTGGGTGAGCTACGAAGACTGGGGCGGCATCTGCTATCACTACGGACGCTGGGTGCAGGTGGATGATTACGGGTGGTGCTGGGTGCCGGATTACGAGTGGGGCCCAGCGTGGGTTTCGTGGAGGAAAAGCGACCGCTACGTGGGATGGGCACCGCTCCCACCGGAAGCACATTGGCGTCACGAGACGGGGTTCGGCGTGTGGGTGGATACAAGCTTTGACATCGGCCCGCTATCTTTCCGCTTTTGCAACGTGGAGGACTTCGGCGCGCCAGTCATCCGGCTCGTGTGCCTGCCACGAGCCCGCAACATCGTTTTCATCAACGAAACGGTGAACATCACCAACATCAGCTATCGCGGCGACTCCGGCTACGCATTCAATGGAGGACTTGACTACGACTGGATCGCGCCCCGCACTCGCCACGAAGTCCCAGCACTGAAGCTCGTGCAGAATACCACGAACGTATTCATCAACGGAAACAAGGGCAATGTCTTCATCAACGCACCGAAGGGCAACCAACTCATCGTCGCCGCGCCTCCGGTGGCTGCGACGAATTTCAACGTGCTTTCAAAAAAACCGGTGCTTGCGAAGACGATCAGCAAACCCGTCATCAATCGCGGCTGGAAAGGCATGGACAAAGAGGGCCAGCACGATCGTCTGCTTGTGAAGATGCGCGAGGAAACCAAAGGACTCACGCCCGAAACTGCACCCGCCCGCGCCGTGAAGCCCGCGCAACTCGTCGTCGTTCCGAAAAAAGCCGACCCGAACGCCAAGCTCCCGGCTTTGGGCAAAGACCGCGCACCACACGCACCAAGTGCGCGGCCAGTCATCGAAAACAAAAAGGACGAACCGCCACAGCCAGTCGTCCGCCCGCCAGTTGTCACCAAGCAGCCCGCGATTGAGAATCCGACCAAGCCTGCGTCGAATCCAAACGACGCGAATGGCGACAGCAAACCTGACAAAGTGAGTCCCGCCCGCCCCCACCCCGTTGTCGGTGACAGAAATGGCGATGGCATTCCCGACGCACCAAAGCATCCCGTCACAAAACCTGTCCCCGGTGACCGCAATGGCGACGGAATTCCAGACCGTGCAAAACCCGCCGTCCCTGCCGACTTAAATGGTGACGGTAAGCCGGACGCGCCGAAACGTCCCGTGGCGAGGCCCGTCCCCGGCGACCGCAATGGCGACGGCGTCCCGGATCGCGCAAAGCCCGCCGTGGTTGCCGAGCCGGAAGTGAAACCGCAGCCGGAATCAAAACCACACCGGCTCATCGCCCCGCGCGAAAACCGTAACGACGAAAACAAGCAGGCCGAGGCAGCCCAGCAGCGCGAAGCCGCCATCGCAAAACGCCAGGCCGAAGCCGCCGCCAACGAGCGCGAACAACAACGCGCAGCTCAGCAGAAACACTCTGCCGAAGCCGCCGAGCGCCAGCGGATGCTTGAAGAATCAAAACAACAGCAGGCCGTGGAAAAACAACGCCGCCCAGCCGTCGAAAACGAAAACGCACGCCGCGCAGTCGAAGCACAGCGCCAGCAACAAGCCGAAGCCGCCCGTAGTCGTGCAGCCGAAGCCGCGCAACAACGCGCCGCTGAAAGTGCCCGCCGCCAGCAGCAGCCCGAGCGCGCGCAGCCACAACCGCAACCGCAGCAACCCGGCGACACCACCAGCGACGGCCGCAAAAAAAAGAAGGACAAGGACGACAAAAACTAAGCCCACTACGAACGAAACAACCACGGCAGACTCCCATCCCGGGTGTCTGCCGTGTGCTTTATATCACTTCTCTGCTTGCTGAAATCCCGCGTTCCGCTGTCCTTCGCGACGCGCAACCGCCACGCGTGAGGCGCACACTTTTATGAACGACACTCTCGAACAACTAAACACCAAGGTGCGCGAGGCAGCCGCATGGGTTCCCAAGCTCCGCGAAGTCGTCGGCAAAATCGTCGTCGGCCAGCAGCATCTCATTGACCGCCTGCTCGTCGGCCTGCTGGCAAATGGACACGTCCTCCTCGAAGGCGTGCCCGGCCTCGCAAAAACACTCGCCGTCCGCACACTCGCATCGGCGATTCACGCGACATTCAGTCGTGTGCAATTCACACCCGACCTGCTGCCGGCGGACATCGTCGGCACGCTCATCTACAATCCCGGCGACGGAAAATATCACGCCACCAAAGGCCCCGTTTTCGCCAACCTCGTGCTCGCCGATGAAATCAATCGCGCTCCCGCAAAGGTGCAGTCCGCATTGCTCGAAGCGATGCAGGAACGGCAGGTCACGCTCGGCGGCGAAACGCACAAACTGCCATCACCCTTCCTCGTTCTCGCGACGGAAAATCCGATCTATCAAGAAGGCACCTACCCGCTCCCCGAGGCGCAGGTTGACCGCTTCATGCTGAAGATCGTCGTCGGCTATCCGAGCTTTGAAGAAGAGCGCCGCATCCTCGACACGATGGCTTTCACGAAGCCAAATCTCGACATCGAGCGTGTCGTCGAACTCGATCAAATCATGGCCACCCGCGCCGTCGTGGACACGCTCCACGTGGATGAAAAAGTGCGCGATTACATCGTCCACGTCGTCTTCGCCACACGCGACCCGCAAAATTACCAGCTGCCCGACCTACGCCCGATGATCCAGTTCGGCGCAAGCCCGCGCGCCACCATCTCGCTCACGCTCGCAGCGAAAGCGTGGGCCTTGCTGCAAGGTCGCAGCTACGTGACGCCCGGCGACATCAAAGCCATCGGCCCCGACGTGCTGCGCCACCGTATCATCCTCACCTACGAAGCCGAAGCGCAGGGCATGACGACCGATGCAGTGGTGAAACGCATCTTCGACAACATACCGGTGCCCTAAACGGCATGACGAGCACCGCCGACATTCTGCAACGAGTCCGCCGCGTCGAGCTGCGCACGAGCAAGCTCGCGAATGATCTCATGGCGGGCGCGTATCACTCGCAGTTCAAAGGGCGTGGGATGGATTTCGAGGAGTTGCGTGAATACGTGCCGGGCGATGATGTGCGGACAATTGACTGGAATGTGACCGCGAAAATGCGGCGGCCTTTTGTAAAACTGCACCGCGAGGAGCGTGAGCTGGCGGTGATGCTCGTGCTCGATATTTCCGCGAGCGGGGACTTCGGATCGACAGGGCAGACGAAACGGGACTTCGCCGCCGAGGTCGCAGCGACGCTGGCGTTTTCCGCGCTGCGCAATGGTGACAAAGTCGGGCTGCTGCTTTTTAGCGACGAGGTGGAGTTGTTCGTGCCGCCAAAAAAAGGGCGGAAGCATTTGCTGCGGCTGATTCGCGAGGCGCTCGTGCACAAGCCGCGCAAGCGTGGGACAAATGTGCAGGGCGCGCTCACGTTTTTGAACCACGTTATCCACCGGCGCGGGATCGTTTTTCTGCTCACGGACTTTTTACACAGCGTCGGGGATGCGGGCGTGAAGGGACGCGATCTATTTTCCGAAATCGGGCAGACGAATGCGCGGCACGATCTCGTGTGCCTGCACCTCACCGATCCTCGCGAGCGTGCACTGTTGCCCGCAGGTCTGCTTACCGTTGAGGATGCGGAAACTGGCGAGCAATGCGAGGTGGATACGATGCGCGAAAGCATCCGGCACAATTTCGCCGAGGGCAGCGCGCGAAGGCTGGAGCAACTGGATCGCTCGCTCGGCCAGACTGGCGTGGATGTGCTGCGTCTCGCTCCCGGCGACGACTACGCGAGCACGCTCCAGCGTTTCTTCGAGCAAAGGAGGAAGCGGTGAGTCATTTCTGCCTGCGAATTTTTCTGAGCGCTGTTTTTTGTTTTGCGAGTGTCTCCGCGTTTGCAGCGATCAAGCAGGAGCCTATCCCCGAGTTGCGCCCGCCGCGCGACGAATTGCCCACGCGAAACAATCCGCGCGACGTGCTGCCGTGGTATATCGCAGGTGGTGCGGCAACAGTGCTGGCGGTGTTGGTGCTGACTTGGCCACGGGAAAAACGCCCGGTTATCAGCGAACCGGCCTATGTGCGTGCTTCGCGCGAATTGGCATCGGCAACGACAGCTGAAGCGATTTCAAACTCGGTGCGAAATTACGCGCTCGCAGTTTTTCCATTACCGGGTCGCGGGCAGACGCCGGAGGAACTTCTCTCATTTCTCGCGAAACACCCGCGCTGCACTCCGGAGCTTTCCGCGCAGCTCGCACAGTTTTTTGCGCCGGTGGAGGTGGCGAAATTTGCACCGCTCGCGCCGTCGCCGACGACAGAAGAACTTCGCACCCAGGCGGCGCAGATTCTCGCAGCGCTTGAAGTGCTGCGCATCAGCACATGAACGGAGACTTCGAGTTTCAATATCCGTGGGTGCTGGCACTGCTGGCGCTGCTGCCGCTCTATGCATTTCTACGCGGGCGCGCTGGGCGCGAAGGCGCACTGAAATTTTCGAGCGCGGAACTGGCGATCGCTGTCGCTGGAAAAGTGCGCGCGGCGGCGGGTAGGCTGTTTGTTTTTCTGCGCGCCGTTGTGGTCGCGCTGGCGATTGCCGCACTGGCGGGCCCGCGCTGGGTGAACGAGGAGACGGAGGTGGAAACAAGCGGCGTGGACATCATGCTCGTGTTCGATCTTTCGTGGAGCATGATGGCCTTGGACATGGCGGAGCCGGGGAAGCTCACCACACGCTTCGACATCGCGCAGGCGGTGCTGAAGGACTTCGTCGCACGGCGCCCGAGCGACCGCATCGGGCTCGTGGTTTTCAGCGGCGTCCCTTACCTCATGGCTCCACCCACGATGAATCACGACTGGGTGCAAACGCAGCTCGACCGGTTGCATATCGGCGTCATCAACGAACTTGGCACGGCCATCGGAGACGCAATCGGCATGGCGGTGAAGCGGCTTGGGACGGTGAAAAGCAAATCGAAAATCGTCGTGCTGCTCACGGACGGCGACAACAACAAGGCCGAGCAACTTGAGCCGCTGACCTCCGCGCATTTCTCGAGGTCTGAAAATGTCCGACTTTACACCATCGGCATCGGCAGAAATGCGGAGTGCGATTTGCCAGATTTCGATCGCGAAACGGGCAAGCTGCGGCTCGGCCCAACCGGCAGGCCGATGGGCATCATCACGAGGCTTTCACCCGCGAACTATGTGGTGCTCGAAAAGATGTCCAATCTCACCGGCGGAAAAAGCTACACGGCCACCAACCGGCAGGAACTCGACACGGTGTATGCGAACATTGATCAGCTCGAGAAGACGGAGAAAAAACTGAAGCGTCATCGCACTTACACGCCGCTCTATCATTTTCCGCTGCTCGCCGCGATTGCGATGCTGCTGCTCGAACTGGTGCTCGCGAACTCGCGATTCCGCCGCCTGCCATGATTGCCTCGCCGCTCATCTTTGCCGCACCGCGCTGGCACTCGCTGACCGCCGGTGCGGTCGTATTGCTCGCCACGCTGGTGTGGTTTTCCGCGAAGGCGCGACGCCAGCAGCTTTCGGATTTTGCGGATGCCTCGCTGCTCGGTTCGCTGCTCGGTTCGCACAGCGCGACGCGGCGCGTGGTGAAAAATACACTGCTGTTTCTTGCAGTGCTCCTGTTCGGTCTCGCGCTCGCGAGGCCGCAGTGGGGCGAGGTGAAGGACGAAGTTCAGCGCAAAGGCGAGGACGTGGTGTTTTTGATTGATACATCGAAATCCATGCTCGCCGCCGATGTGCGACCCAACAGGCTGGAACGCGCGAAGACGGCGATGCGCGAATTTGTCCACCGCCACGCGAAAGGAAGCGTGGGACTCGTGGCGTTTGCAGGCGATGCATTCCTGCTGTGTCCGCCGACGATGGACTACGATGCGTTCGAGGACGAGGTGGGCGAACTGGACACCGACGCGATTTCAGTGCCGGGGACAAACATCGCAGCGGCAATTCTGTCCGGGAAAAAAGCATTTGATAAATCAGACCGCCGCAAAGTTCTCGTGCTGCTCACAGACGGAGAGGATCTCGATCAACTCGGCATCAAGGCGGCTGAAGAAGTCGCAAAGGATGGCGTGACGATTTTCAGCATCGGCGTGGGCACCACCGGCGGCGCGCTCATCCAGGTGCCGCAACCAAACGGCACACCGGGCCCACTGCTCGACGAACGAAACCAGCCGGTGACGAGCCGTCTCGACGAAGCCACTTTGCGCACCATCGCGGAGACGACGGGCGGGACTTATCGCAGGCTGGACAGCGTTACGGGCGGCATGGCTGACGTGGCGCTCGCGCTGCGCGACGCGGAGAAAAAACCCGGCGGCATCGAGCGGCGGCGCGGCGTGGATCATTTTCAATGGCCGCTCGCTGTTGCCATTTGCCTGCTCGTCGTGGAATCTCTGCTCACCACGCGCCGACGCGCAAGACTGCCGCAATGAAAAACCAACTCGCCGCCATCGCGCTCCTCATCGCCGCGCCGACTTTTGCCGCGCAACGCGGGGCGCTCGATCTTTACAACGAAGGCGTGGACGCGCTCCGTCGAGGGGAACTCCGCGACGCGGAAAGCACGCTGCGCGAGGCGGCGCAGACAAACCACCCGTCGGTGCAGCCGCTGGCGCTCTACAATCTCGGCCACGTCCGCTTTCGACAGGGAAAGGAAACGCTCAAGGGCGAAGGCAACCGCCAGCAGCTTCTCGACAGCGCGGAAGCGGCATCAGCCGTGGCGCAGGAGGCGATTCGCAGTTCGCAAGAGGCGCTCAAGGGCGGCACACTCGAAGAGATCATCGGCGCTTACATGGAGGCGCGCGGCGCACGCAAACAGCTCCGCATTTCGCGGGATGACACGACCCGCGCGATGGATTTGCAAGGCAGCGCGCTGTGGCGCTGGCGGCGCTCGGTGGGTGATTTTCACAGCGCGCTCGAACTCGATCCCTCCAACAAGGATGCGGCCTTCAATGCGGATGTGGTGGAGCGGCACATCAAGGATTTGCTGAAGTCGCTCGACAAGGTGAAGGAGGAGAACGAGGCGCTTTCGGAGGAACGGAGAAAACTCGGCGAACTGATGAAGGAGATGCGCGGAAAAATCCCGAAGTCCATGCAGCGCCAGAGCGACGACGAAGAGGACGACGATGATGAGGAGGATGAGAAGCAGCCTGAGGGTCAGAAGGAGGAAGAAAAACAGCAGCCTCCGAAAACGGGGTCCAAACAGGAACAGCGCATCGGCGGGGAACGTGAAGTTTCGCAGGACATGGCGAAGCTGCTGAAGGAAATGCTGAAGCGCCGCACCATGCAGCTCGGCGACAAGGAGGATGGCTTGCGCCCAGGAGAAACGACGAAGTTCGGCAGCAAAGAAGATGGCACGAAGGGCTATCGTCCAGGCGATGAGATGAGGAAGCCGGGACAAAGAAAAGGGAGGGACTGGTGATGACGAATGACGGATTTGGGATGACGAATTTTGCGCGGACTTTCGATCTTGTGACGCTGTGTGTTCTCTTTTGTTTTTTACTCTTGGTGACTGCACCGGCCTTTTCGCAGCAGACGGACGATGTGGCTCCTGCTGCGAGCGCGGCTTTTGATCCGCAGTCAACGCGCATCGGGAGGCCGGTCGAGTATCGTGTGACGAACACGGAGTCGCTGCCGGCGCGAATACCGCCCGTTCCGCCAGCGGTCGCGGGGCTGACGCTTCAATACATGAACATGACGGCGTCGGTGCAGTTTCTGAACGGGCGCGCTGTGCAGACGACGACCTTTCGCTATTCGGCCACGCCGACGCGCGAGGGTGAACTGACTGTTCCGGGATTTGCGACGGCGGCGGGTGTGCGCGTGCCGGGTGCTACGCTCAATGTTGTCGCGCCACAGCCGGGCGAGGCGGCTTATCAGCCGGTGCGCGCGGTGATTGATTTGCCGAAGCGCGACTTTTTCCTAGGCGAGACGATCCTCGCGCGACTGATCGTGATGGATACGCCGGACGAGATTCCACAATACGTCGCGAATGTCGGCAAGACGAGCGGGACGGTGGTTTTCCGCCCGGAATTGCGGACGCGGCGCGAGCAGTTCACGTGGGAGGGGAAGGCTGGGAGCGGGCTGGTGATGCCTGTGCAGATCACGCCGATTGTCGAAGGTGAAAGTGAATTGAACTGCGAGGTGAGCGTCCACGCGCTGAAGATCGATCCTGTCGGACGTCGCAGCGGTTTCGGCGCGCAGCAGACGATTATGACGCAACCGGTAAGCCTGCGTGTGCTGGCGTTGCCACGCGCGGGGAGACCGGCGGGATTCACGGGTGGAATCGGGCGGTTCACGCTCGCAAAACCGAAACTTTCAGCAACGGAGATCGAAGCTGGCGAGCCTCTCACGCTCACGCTCACACTGAGCGGCGAGGGAAATATCGAGGGGGTGTCCGCGCCGGAATTCACGGACACGACGGGCTGGCAGGCTTACAAACCGACGAGCGACTTCCAGCGCAGTGAGGACACGACGCAGCCGGGAGGGACGAAAATTTTCACCTACACCATCGTCGCGCGGCGCGATGGACTGCGGGCGACACCGCCGTTGCCGATGAGTTATTTCGATCCGGTGAAGCGCGAGTTTGTGGACATCACGGTGCCGCCGGTTGCTGTCGTGGTGAAGGCGTCCAGTGTCGCCACTGTGACCGAGCCAGCGACGAAAGTTGCGGCTGCTCCGGCGGAGGAACCGCCACGCGAGCGCGAGCCGGTGATGACGGGGCTGGAGGAAAAGCCCGGACGCTGGCTGTCGAGCGCAAGCCCTGCACTTTGGAAACCTTGGTTCCTCGCGCTGCAAGCTGCGCCGCCGGTTATACTGCTGTTGTTGTGGACGTGGCGGAAGCGGCAGGAATATATCGCAGCGCATCCCGAGTTTATCATCCGCCGTCGCGCACACAAAGCCGCGCGACGTGCGATGGCAAAGGCGCGGGCGGCGGCGCGGCAAGGAAATGCGCCGGAGTTTTTGCGCGCGGGAGTGGGCGCGCTTTGCGAAGCGGCGGCTCCGCTGGACTCGGCACGTGCGGGCAGTCTGACGCGGGGCGAAGTGCTCCATGCATTGCGCAACGACGAACGCGCGACACTCGCAGCGCGTGCAATTTTCGACCATGCAGAGGCGACGAAATATACGGCGGCTGCCGTCGAAATTCCAAAGCCCGCCGCGCTGCTGCCCGATCTGGAACACGCAGTGGAAAAACTGAGTGCGAAGTCATGAGAACGTTCATCGCACTGCTGATTTTGATGATCGTGCGACTTCACGCGGAGACGGGCGATGCGCGTTTTGCGAAGGGAGCTGCCGCCTATACATCGGGCGATTTTGCCGAGGCAGTGGATCAGTTTCGCCGCCTCGGCGAAGAAGGAAATGTGTCGGCGGCGGCGCTGCACAACCTCGGCAACGCAGAGTGGAAAGTCAGCCGCCCCGGCCACGCGGTGCTCGCGTGGGAGAGGGCACACGCACTCGATCCATTCAATGTGAACACGGCGGCAAACCTGCGCTTCGCACGCAACAAGGCGCACATCGAAGCGCCAACACAAAGCTGGCATGAGCTATACTCGACCTGGCTTCCGACGACCGCGTGGCTCGTCGCGGCGTCGCTCGCGTTGTGGGGCGGTGTGATTTTGTTGACGGGTCCTCGCCTGCTCGGCTGGCGGCGCGCGGACTGGCATCAAGGCGTCGCCGCGCTGTTGCTCGCGCTTTTTCTACTCACACTGCCGGCGCTGCTGGGCATCTCGCGTCGCGCCCAACTCGGCGTAGTGCTGGAAGACGAAACACCACTGCGACTCACGCCGACGCGCGAAGCGGAGACGCTGGTGAAATTGACGGGCGGCGAAGTGGCACGCGTGGAGAACGAGCGCGGAGATTATCTCTACGTGCGCGCAGACGGCGACCGCGCAGGCTGGGTGCTGCGGAAGGATTTCGCGCGAGTCTGGCAATAAAAACCCGGAAAACATCAGGGCAAAAAAAGTCCGGGGCCACTGGCCGAAAGGCCAGCAACCCCGGTGTTCCCCCCAGAACAACGCCGACATTGCCCGAACTTTTTTGAAAGTCGAGTGATGATTTGTGACGAATGCGTAAAGAACCGCCTTCGACAGGTTTGGATAAGGGATATTCTTTTTATAAAATCACCGTGCCCGCCTTCAATCCTTGCACTCGTGCTTCTGCCGAATCAGCGTGCGCCCATGACCCGACACGACGGCCGCGCGCCCAACCAACTCCGACCTCTCTCTTTCACCCCCGGCTTTGCCCCCAATGCCACCGGCTCCGTCCTCGTCGCAGCGGGCAATACGCGTGTGATTTGCTCCGCGATGGTCGAGGAAGCAGTGCCGCGCTGGATGAAAGAACAGCAGGTCCCCGGCGGCTGGGTGACGGCTGAGTATTCCATGCTCCCCTACTCCACCGAACAGCGGAAACAGCGCGACATCACGCGCGGCAAACTCGACGGCCGCTCCTCGGAAATCCAGCGCCTCATCGGTCGCTCCCTGCGCGCTGCCATTGACCTCGACAAACTCGGCTCGCGCACCATGTGGATTGATTGCGACGTGCTCTCTGCGGACGGCGGCACACGCACCGCGAGCATCACCGGCGCGTGCGTGGCAGCGGCGCTCGCGTGCCGTCAGCTCATGTCGGCTGGGCTCATTAAAAAGAACCCCATCCGCCAGCTCGTGGCAGCAGTAAGCGTTGGAGTCGTCAACGGCGCGCCCGTGCTCGACCTCGATTACATCGAAGACAAAGACGCGGCCGTGGACATGAACGTCGTCATGACCGCCGCCGGTTCCTTCGTAGAAGTGCAGGGCAGCGGCGAAGAAAGCACATTCACCGATGAAGAACTCGCCGCCATGCTCGCCCTAGCCCGCTCCGGCATCGGCGAACTGCTCGCAGCACAGAAAACCGCCCTGGGTGAATAGCACGCAGCCAAGCATGTAGTGCCATTTTCATTTATATTTAGGGCGACAAAAACGTTGACGCCCCACGCACCGCCTCGCTTCACTCCGCGCGCTTTTCACAAGCTCCGCCCATTACCTTTGTAATGTCCAAACATTTTCAGATTTCAACCATCGTCGCAGGCTCACCAGCCTGACGTGCGCTGCAATTTTCTCCTCGGGCAAACCCTACCAACCAAAAACCAACTACACACATGTCAGCAAAAACTGAAGGCATCACACCAAACGCCAGTCGGCTCCTCTGGGCCGGATTCATGGCAATTCTCGCAGCCGGCGTCGGCTTCGCAATCCGCGGCGGCATCTTCGCCAACTGGGGCAAGGAATACGGCTTCACCGGCGCGCAACTTGGCGCAATCGGCGGAGCTGGCTTCTCCGGCTTCTGCTTCGGCATCATCATCGGCGGCGTCATCGTGGACAAAATCGGCTACGGCAAACTCGTCGCCCTCGCTCTGATCGGGCACATCCTGTCTGCTTTTGTCACATTCGCAGCAAGCACGCCCGACAACGCATACAATTTCCTCTTCTGGGGCATGTTCATTTTCGCCTACGCGAACGGAACACTCGAAGCCGTCGCGAATCCGCTCGTGGCTACGCTCTATCCGAAAAACCGCACGCATTACCTCAATATTCTCCACGCTTCATGGCCCGCTGGCATGATGATTGGCGTTATTCTCGGCTATGTGTTCGGCGACAAGATGGGGTTCGGCTGGAAGGGACAGCTCTCTCTATATCTCGTGCCTACCGTCCTCTATGCAGTTCTCTTCCTCGGGCAGAAATTTCCTAAATCCGAAGCCGCCGAAAAAGGCGCGAGTTTCGTGGAAATGTTCAAATCCATCGGCATCCTCGGAGCGCTCGTCGCGTGCTACCTTCTCTCGCTGTTTTTCGGTGACATCTTCAAGGGACTTTTCACGGACGCAGCGATGGCAAAAAACGTCGGCTACGGAGTCGGCGGTGCGTTGCTGATTGCAACCGGAATCATCACGCGTTTCTCAGTGGGTTCCATCCTGCTCTTCGTGCTCTTCGTCACACACGCTCTCGTCGGCGCTGTGGAACTTGGAACCGACGGCTGGATTCAGAACATCACCGGCAACTTGTTCACTCCGGAGCAGGGCAAAATGCTCTTCTTCTGGACATCGGCCATCATGTTCAGCCTGCGCTTCTGCGCACACTGGATTGAAAACACCCTCAAGCTCTCGCCAGTCGGCCTGCTTTTGGTTTGCGCAGCCACCGCATGCGTCGGGCTGCATCTCGCTAGCGGAATGAGCACATTCACTGTGGCGCTTGTGGCGCTCGGCATCTACGCCATTGGCAAAACGTTCTTCTGGCCCACCATGCTCGCTGTGGTCGGGGATCGTTTTCCTAGAACCGGCGCAGTCGCGATGTCCATCATGGGTGGCATCGGAATGCTCTCAGCCGGTCTCATCGGCGGGCCCGGTCTCGGCTACTGCAAAGACCGCTTTGCTGGCGAAGAGTTGAAGAAAGCTGACGCAGCACTCTTCGAGGAATACAAAGCCCCACAGCCTTCGAAATTCTTGAATATAGACAGCACTGCCGCGCTCGGTCTCGATGGTAAAAAACTCGGCGAAGCCAAGGAAGCGAAGACCAAGACTCCTGAGCAAACCAAAGTGGTGGAAGCCGACCAGCGTGGTGACCGCAGCACACTCAAGGCGGATGCTTACATCCCATTGACGATGGCTGTTATCTACCTCTGCATCCTGCTCTACTTTAAGAGCATCGGAGGCTACAAGGCACTGAAGCTGGAAGAACAAGCCAGCTAAAGGTTCTTCGGTTCATTCCGAATCATTCACAACAGGGCAGAGGGCAACCTCTGCCCTGTTTGCTTTTGAGAGGTTTACACATTTCCCATCTTTGCGTCTTGGCGACTTGGCGCGAGGAACGTAACCCGTAGCTGCTGCATGAAAGCCTGGCTCCAACTCTTCCGCGTTCCGAACCTCCTCACGGTGCCCGGCGATCCGCTTGCGGGTTTCCTCATCGCCAGCGGTGGGCGGCTCGATGCGCGCGTGGTTTTCGCCATTCTCGCCAGCCTCTGCCTTTACGCCGCCGGGCTCGCGATGAACGATCTCGCCGACTTCGCCGAGGACAAACGCGACCGCCCGAAACGCCCGCTCGCCAGCGGCGCGATCTCGCGTCCGGCGGCGTGGATTGCCGTGGGCAATCTCGTCATCTTCGGCCTCGGGTTCTGCTTTGCCGCCGGGCCGAACGCCGCACTCATGGGCATCGGCGTCATCATGGGCGTGACGCTCTACAATTTCCTCACCAAGCGCATCGCCATCATCGGCGCGTTGAACATGGGCGTGTGCCGCGGCCTCAGCCTCCTCCTCGGAGCCGCCGCCGCGCTCGCGCCCGACCGACTGTTGCTCGACACCGCCGCCGCCGTGCAGGACTTTAACCCGCTGCTCTCCTCCGTTTTCGCAGCCTCCGCGCTATTGAGCGGACAAGGCTTTTTCATTTTCGCCGTCGGTGCCGCGCTGCTCATCGCGATCTACATCGCCGCCGTGACCAACCTCGCCCGCCACGAAACGCGTCCCGAGTATCCGAAAATCGCGCGCGTCCTCCCGCTTGGCACACTGCTGATCGGTTTTGTCGTATTGCAACCATTCACCAGATCACTCCTGTTCGATCAATCCCCCGCGCTGTGGCTCGTCGGCATCGTCCTGTGCGCCTTCAACACCAGCGAACTCATGCGCATCCCGCCGCCCCCGCTGCCGCCACGCATCGGCAGCTACATCCGCATCCTGCCCGTGCTGCAAGCCTCACTCTGCCTGCTCCCCAGCGTCCCCACGGGACTTCACAAAACCCCCGCCAGCTTCCTCGCCGCCGTCACCCTGCTCGCCTGCGTCCCGCTGCACGCGTGGCTGGGGAAAAAATTCTACGCAAGCTAATTGGGCTGGCGCCTCGTCGCGTATCAGTAACCGTTGCGCATACAGTGGCAGCCATGTTTTTGAATTGAGCCGGCTGTGCGGCACGGTCTTTGCGTCGCATGGACAAATGAAACAGCCCACGGCATGAGCACCAAACGCATCCTACTCGTCCATGACGACCGACTCCTGATCAACCTTTACAGGGAAAAACTCGAAGGGAGCGGATTCGCCGTGGATAGCACGCGCACTTTCGATCAAGTAACTAAGCTCATCGAGAGCAAAAAACCGGATCTCCTGCTGATGGATCTCGTTTTACCCACGGGCGACGGCGTTGAACTCATCAAATCACTTCGCCACAACCCCGCGACGCTGCAGTTGCCCGTGCTCGTTTTCCCCACCGTGCTTGCGCAACTCGGCAGTTCCGCGCTGAAGGCGGGCGCGACAAAAGTAATCAACAGCGGTGTGCACCCGGTTGCCTCGGTGATTGATGCCGCCAAGGTGGCGCTTGGCATGCCGGGTCTCGGCGACTCGATGGACGCGCCACTTTTCCAACCCGATCAGACATGGATGCACATGGCCATTGAGGGTGCGGCGGAATGTCTCAATCAAATGCGCCACTGCCTCCCCGGCCTGGTCACGGCATCCCCCGACGAAAAAATGCTCCGAACTTTGTGGGCGCTCGTGCATGGCTTCGCTGAAAGAGCGACGCTCCTTCAACACAAAGCACTGGCTCAGACCTCCACCGCTTTCGATTTATTGTTGTGCGATTTGAATGAAATGCCCGAGCAGCTCAACCAGTCCACAATTCGAACCATTGGCCAGGCGATTGATTTCCTCGGCACGCTCTGCAAGCCCGAGATTGTCAGCAGAACAAAAGATCTCTCCTCGGCACGAGTCGTCGTTGTGGATGACGAAGACAGCACGCTGCAATTCATCGGGGCTGCCATGCAACTTGTCGGACTGAAAAACGAACGGGCCCAAACCCCATCCAGCGCGCTCCAACTGCTCAACGGTCACAAGAGCGACCTCATCTTTCTTGATGTCGGCCTTCCGGAAATGAGCGGCTTCGACCTGTGCAGTAAAATCCGCGCCCTCGACGCACACAAAAAAACGCCCATTGTTTTCCTCACGGGCATGGCGTCATTTCAACACAAAGCGCAAGCCAGCCTCAGCGGCGGAAATGACTTCATCGGCAAGCCATTCAACCTGCCGGAACTTGGCGTTAAAGCGCTGATTTGGATTTTCCGGGGCCAGCTCGACATCATTTAACACGATTTCCCGAACGCCAGCATTCCACGCTACGGCACCTCGATGAGCACCGCCCACGGTGCGGTGTGATCTTCGGTGAGGTTCAAAACGAGATGTGTGCCCTCCTTGTTCACGGGCAGTGTGTCCGGTGCTTTGTCGAAGGGCGGCTTTCTTTTGTTGATCGGTTTGCCGAGCTGGATGATGCGCGCGACCCACGGCTTCGCGGCCTGTGCCTCGCCGACTTCGAGTGAGATTTCGCTGAATGGTGCGCTGTGTGCGGCACGGTGGCCGGGAATCATTGAGACGACGACCAGCATTTTTCCATCCCCGCAGCGGATGCGGTGGATGCGCTTGTTGTCCTTGTCCTCCACGCCGACGCTGAGCGCACCATCGTGGAAGTTTTCGCCGATGGCGCGGAAGACATCAAACACCTCATTGGGACCTTGAGGGCGGCGCGTGATGTCGAAAAGCAGGCGCGTGTGTTGCGCATCGAGCTGGTTGCGCGCGGCCCACGTCAGAAAGCGTGCGGCGTCGGCGAGAATGTCACCGGGGCCGCGCCCGCTTGTGCCAAATTCCTCGGTGACCCATAGCCCTTTCACCTGCGCACCGTAGTGGTCCCAAAGCTCTTGCAGCGGCGCCTCGTTTTCGGTGCCGGTGAATGGATAGTTCACCGTGAGATAATCCACGAGCTGGATGACGCGCTGGCCTTTCAGCGTCGGGGCGGAGGCCCCGGTGATTTCGTGTTCGAGCATGCCCGTGAACCACGAACGATACTCGCCCTTTCCCGTGAGTGCGCAACTCCCGCTCAGGATCGGGATGCGTCGGGCATCGTGAAAAATTTCATCCGACGCGCGGCGGACTGCTTCCACAGCCGGTGCGAAATACTTTTCCGCGTAAGCATCGGCGTCGGCGAGCGCATTGTCTGCGCGCGAAGGATGCCCGCCGCCACGCGGCGCAGTGCTGGTGCTTTTCAGCGTAGCACCGAGGTGGCGGCTGTTGATGTCGTCGCCCCATTGAAAATACAGCCGCCCCTCCGCGCCGACGTTGCCGCCGTAGGCGGCTTTCATCAGCGCCCACACCTCGTCCTGCGTCGCCGTGGTAAAGGCCGCCGTCCATGGCGCGATGAAAATCGCCGAGCGGTCGTCGCGGACGAGCTGTGCGAGATTTTCATCCAGCCCGCGCGCGTCCTTGCGTTTCCAGTCGCGGAAATCGCTGAGCGCACAGTCCACGGGATTGCCGGTGAAGGGGCCGGTGAATTGTTTCAAGTCCGCAGGGTGTCGCGGCTGATGCGGCGGCGCAAAACCGGGCCCGTCGAACTGGCGCACCATCTTCCAAGGCCCCGGCGCGGTTTCATAATGGACGCCGAAATAGTCGTTCCACCCACTCTTGAGCGTGGTCATTTTCTCCGGCGAAAAATCCACCCCCAGCACGTTTTTGATTTTGAGCGGGGCTCCTGCTGCCGCGGGTGAGTTTTTGTTCGCAGGCACCGACGCTGCAACATCCGCCGGTTCATCAGCGAGCGGTTCGCCCGAGAGCAAAAACTCCTTGAATGTCACCTTGCCCCGCTCGACGAAAAGACTCGGCGTCGCCATCGCCTCGGAAAAACGAACATCCAACTCCGCCTGCTGCGTGCCCCCGCTGTGGATGGTGAGCTTTTCCGCAGTGAAATTAAGAACAAACTCCACTCCCCCGCCGTTGCTCTCCGGCAGCGAGGTGATGTCCTTCCCGTGGCCGTCGCTGAGCTTGCCGGTGGTCGCGTCATACACGAGACGCAGCACATCGCCGCGCTGGTCATGCACGCCGGAAAACAACAGCCCGGCCTTTGGCGCATTCCCCTCCGTGGTCATCTTCACCGAAAGCCAGTGGCCTTTGAGCTTCACACCCTTCTCCGCTTCGAGTTCCGTGATTTTCTCCCCCGCAACCCCCGTGGCAGTT
Source organism: uncultured Spartobacteria bacterium (assembly GCA_903929475.1). Classification (GTDB taxonomy): domain Bacteria; phylum Verrucomicrobiota; class Verrucomicrobiia; order Chthoniobacterales; family Chthoniobacteraceae; genus SXWH01. The sequence continues at coordinate 1,608 of CAIYUV010000246.1, read as the reverse complement.
CCGGCGGTTGTATCCATGCTCCATTCGCTGCCCGGCTTGGCCCATCGGCTGGCGGGGCCGAGCAAATTCGTCGGCGGGCCCAGTCTCGGCTTCACATCCTCCAATGGACGCCTCGCGACGGCCTGTGTCGCGACGATGACGATGAAAAGCAGACGGATGAGTGCAGCGCGGAGTTTCATGTGAAATGCGACGTGTATAGGTGCGAAGTCGCGCACGAAACGCAAATTCACTTTCTGTCATTCTAAAGCCAGCAAAGCGCGCCGCCGCCTTTCCATCCAATCCCATGAATTTACCACTGAATCTTCAAGAGAGTGTCTAACGTCTAAGCTGTGCCAACCGTCAGGGCGGTGGGTGAGGGTGGAGTCTGGGCGGCGGGTTGGAGTTGCCGAAAGCATGGACGACACAGGAGGCACCAGCACTCTGTTGGCCCCATCTCGTTCAGTAGTATGTCGTCGTCTGATCGTCAGAAATGGAGAAAGTCCTAGTCTGAAAGTCGTAGCAAAGCGCAACGTCAAGCCAGTCGTCTGAATAGAGGGTCAGGCGAATACGGCTGCCAACATTCGGCCACGGCCCAATCCTGGTAATGAAATAGTAATCTGAAGGGAGACGCTTGCCAGTCGTCCGCATGTAGTAGGCGAGAGCGGCGCGTCCGAATGTCGGTTCACCAACCAATGTGTAGTGTAGCTCCGAATCTCGGTGAAGAAGCCAAACCTCATTCGCTCTGTGATAGAGTTTCTCATCCGCGAAAATCCACTGCTGATCAGGAGAGATCGTGAAGTGTGCCCCAGGGCAAGTCGTGCCGTCTGGATGCGGCAGAACAGGAAGTGGAACCCTCTGAGTGCTGGTAACTACCCAATAGTGAGGCGAAGGCTCATCTCCTTCGAGTCCAGTCGTCTCAATGTGAAACGGTGCTCGTGTCGTGGTCGTAGCACTCCGATCACCAGACTCTCTAACTGGCTCAGCGGGCTTATGGAATGCGCATGAGCAGATCAATAATGTAGCGAAAACGCCGAAGGCAAATCTGGCGCTCATCATTTTGGACTCAGTTGCTTGGGCGAACTAGTGGACACCAACAGAACCGTCGTGTTTGCGAGGGCCTTTATGGGCAACGGAATCGTTGAAATATCATGGGGCGGGAAGTGCATGGGCGTGGCTTTTTGCGGAAATCTCGGGAGCGGGCAACATGAATGTTCGCGCCTTGGCGCGAGACCCCATCCCGTCAATCCTGCAAATCCTGTGAATCCTGTCCAAAAGGAGAGACGGGGTTTCCGGCCTGTCGGAGATGGGGGTGGGAGGTTGAAGCTGGCATTCGAGCTTTGGACTTCGGGCTTCCGGCCTCCCGGTGGCGTCCTTCACTGAAAAAGGCACGCTCTTCTCTGTTGGAGGGGCGTTCTTCTCTGAAAAGGGAGCAATCCCTTCGCAGATGGGGGCTATCCCTTTTGAAAAGGGATTCATCCCATTTCAAAAGTAAGCGTCACGTGTAGCGCCGTTGAGTATGGGTGGTCGTAGATTGCGTAGGCGTTACGCTACGCAATCTATGAAACGGAAAGCGGAGCAGATATTGAAGGTGGATGTGATCGGGCGAGTGTGGACGCCGCGCGGGCAGCG
>CAIYUV010000245.1 GCA_903929475.1 uncultured Spartobacteria bacterium | reverse complement strand
GTTTGCTGATAAACATATACCAGACGCTTTCTCTCTTTTTACCCAATCCTCTTTTCCCATCATCAACATGCGCCTCTTGCACCGCCTTATCATCCTTCTGGCATTCTTCGCGGCTGTGCCGAGTTGGGCGGACGTAACGATCACGGAGTTTCTGGCGTCGAATAAAACAGGCCTGCTCGACGAGGACGGAGCCACTTCGGACTGGATCGAACTTTATAACAGCGGGACAACTCCCGTGAACATGTCCGGCTGGCGGCTCACGGACAGCGCCACCAACCTCTCGAAGTGGATTTTTCCGGCTGTAACTATCGATCCAAAGGGATTCCTCATCGTTTTCGCCTCGGCTAAAAACCGCGTCGTCCCGACTGCACCGCTGCACACCAATTTCAAAATCGCATCGAGCGGCGGCTACCTCGCCCTGCTGCACTCGGACGCGACTGTTGCAACGGAATTCAACCCCTACCCTCCGCAATATGATGACAGGCCCTACGGCTTCGGCCAGACCGTGACAACAACTCAGATCCTTGCGCCGGGCGGTTCTGTAAAATATTTCATCCCGAACAGCTCGACACCGAACGATGCAACATGGACGGCCCGCACATTCAATGACGCAAGCTGGACGAGCGGCCTAGCTGGCGTGGGTTTTGATCCCACAGGCACCAGCGGATACGACGGAACGATCATCGGTGCCGGGGGCAACTGCCAGACAGCGATGCTGAATACTTCCTCCTCAGCCTACGTGCGTTTTCCTTTCAATGTAACAGATCCGACGACGCTCACTTCGCTTACCATGCCGATCAAATACGACGACGGCTTTGTCGCATATCTGAACGGCGTCGAAGTCGCCCGTCGCAACGCCCCTGCTGGCACGCCGACAAATACCTCCCTCGCCACAGCCAACCATATCCCACTTCAGGCGAAGACTTACGAAAACATTGATCTCACCCCTTTCCTCAACCTTCTGGTTCCATCCTCCACGGGTTCCAACATCCTCGCCATCCACGGCCTCAACGAGGCCGCGACGAACACCGACTTTCTGATCCGCCCGGAACTGGATCAATACACTGTCACCCTCGGCACGACGGCGGGTTACTACAGCACAGCTACACCGGGCGGATTCAATACAAGCGCCATCTACCGCCTGCCATATACAATAACCCTCTCAAGACCCTCTGGCCCGTTCACAACGGCTTTCAGCCTCACGCTCGGCGGCGCGGTCGCCGGGACGCAAATCCGCTACATCATGGTTGATCCGGTCGGCGGCGCGGCCATCGCAGAACCAACTCTGGCAACAGGAACCCTCTACACAGGCCCGATCAGCATCCCGTCATCAAAGCTCATCCGCGCCGCTGTATTCGATCCCGCGACTGGTGCGAAAGGCCCCACCCTCACCGCACAATACCTCCTCCTCGAAACTGGCAGCACAAACAACACCTCCAATTTCACCTCCAACCTCCCCATCATCGTCATGGATGACAACGGTGCAGGCCAGCCGACGGATGGCTCCAACGGAATTTATACGCAAGGTCTGGTGCATGTTTTTAACCTCGTGTCAGGCACCGCCACTTTGAATTCGACACCAAGTGTTTTCTCCCGTGCCAATTTTCACATCCACGGTTCATCTTCCTCCGGCTTTCCAAAGAAAAGCTACGGCATGCAGACGGAAGATGAAAGTAATGGAAATCTAGACTTTCCGCTTTTTGGTTTGGACGCAGATAACGACTGGTTCCAGATTGGGCCTTGGTTTTATGACAAGGTTCAATTTCACAACGCCTACATATACGAAGTCAGCCGCCGCATAGGCCGGTGGGCGCCGCGCACGCAGCTTTGCGAAGTGTTTGTAAATCAAGACGGGGGCAAGCTGGATTACGTTGATTACAACGGAATATATGAATTCACCGAAAAAATAAAGTCGAGCAGCGGTCGTTTGAACATCGCTTCAATCCAGCCTACAGACAACACCGGCGACGCTGTTACGGGCGGCTATATTTTCAAAATAGACAGGGCCGGCGCTGGAGAATTCACATGGAATTCCAGCAGCGGTGCCTCCTATGTCCTAATCGAGCCTAAATCTTCCCAACAGACCTCTGCGCAGACTACCTACATTACAAATTACACCCAGTCCTTCGACACGGCGCTCACCAACGATCGTAATTCAGGATTCAGCACACGCAACTACCGAAACTACATAGATAGCGCTGCTTTCATTGATCATCATATTCTAAACTCACTTGCCTACAATGTAGATGCGCTGCGCCTGAGTGCCTATTTTTATAAAGATCGCCTCGGTAAAATCTGCGCAGGTCCCCTTTGGGACTTTGACCGTGCCTTGGGCAGCTCCGACGGGCGTGACGCCAATCCCACAAGCTGGGCCAATATAGATTATTTTTTCTCGTATGTATTTTGGGGCTCTCTTTTTCAGGACCCAGACTTCGTTCAAATGTGGGTGGATCGCTGGCAGCAGCTTCGCGCAAACGAATTCTCAACCGCGAATCTCACGGCGCTCGCCGACCAATTGGGCGCGCAAATCGGTAATACGGCAGGGGCTCGCGATGCAGCCAAATTTCCCGACGATGCAACCTCGGGCGGTTATTTGAACGCCGTCACTTCAATGAAAACCTGGCTCACGTCCCGTGTGAACTGGATTGACGGCCAAATGCCAGCCGCACCTACCGCCAATGTCGCCGCTGGAACCATCGCGGCGGGCACACAAGTCACACTTTCCGGCGCGGGCGGAACGATCCGCTATACAACCGACGGCACCGATCCCCGTCCTGCCGGCGGCGGCACGACAAGCAGTGCGCTTACCTACACCAGCCCGCTCACCATCAATCAAACAACGCTTCTCACTTTCCGCCGTCAACTCCCCTCCACTACGCAAGTCTTCGCAGGCATGGCGGCCATCGGGACAAATTGGAGTGGCATCACCAGCCGCCTTTATCTCGTCAACGAATCCTTCCCTGTTTCTGGCGACATTGCCATCACCGAAATCAACTACAACCCTCCGGATCTCGGTGCAGTCTCCGGCGATGAGTTCGAGTTCCTCGAATTGAAAAATGTCAGCGGCCACAACCTCTATCTCGGCGGCTCCACTTTCACCAACGGCATCACCTACACTTTCCCTGCCAATACCCACCTCGCCCCCGGCGCATTCTGCGTATTGGTGCGCGATATTACGAGCGGTCAGACCAATTTTCATACCCGCTATCCCGGCGTTACTGTGGGCGGCGTCTATGATGGCAAGCTCAACAACAGTGGAGAAACAATCACGCTCACAAATCCCTCTGGAGTCAACGTCTTCTCCGTCACCTACAACAACGCACTCCCGTGGCCGGTCGCGGCGGATGGAAACGGAAATACTGCTGTTCCAAAGACCACGATCTACAACTCCGACAGCGGTCTCAACTGGCGTGGCAGCGCGAACATCTTCGGTTCGCCCGGTGCGGATGATCCGGCTGTGACGACGAGTGTGGTCATCAATGAAATCCTCACCAATTCGGCGCTCCCGCTCAAGGATACCATT
>CAIYUV010000244.1 GCA_903929475.1 uncultured Spartobacteria bacterium | reverse complement strand
TGACCGCCCGAAATTTGGCTGCTCCTCACGGGAGAGAACGCGAACGTCAAATGAATACCGGAGGTTGTTCAATGACACGCCCCGCTCGCCAAATGAGTCCCGGAGGGACTGCCCGAAATTAGCCGGCGTTGATAACCGCCGGATCACCGTCACACACGGCAACCGCCCCGGCAGGGTCGGCGGAATGCCGTTCACCACAAAAACCGTTCATCGTATTCCACCCCGCTGCGTTTCAAAAATTCGACGTATTCCTCTTGGAACGTCCGCCTTCGATGATGCTCCTCCTGCGGTGCGATGTAATGGCACACCTCCCCGCGCTGCGTGGGTGCCACGGTGAATGCGCCGTATCCTTCCTGCCATGCAAAATCACGTTCGCCGATTTCCTCATGCACCCAACGCGACGACACCGCTTTCACATCGCGCGTCAGAAGAGGCGTTCTTCAGCACGCGCAGAATCGTTCAGGGCGTGCATCAACTTGTCCATGTGTGTGGATGGATTTCGGTCACCACCAGCGCTATCCCAATGCTTGTGACACTTTGCGGCATGCTTCACTGCTGTTTTTACACGGCCGAGCAAATTCGCTGAGTGGTAGATCGGATTTCTCGTAGTCCTTGATGAACTTCTTGAGTGCTTTTTTCACTGCGGCGCAGCCATCAAATGCTTTCGTGGTGCAATCAAAATGCAGATACAGCCAAAACTCGAAACTAGGAACCGAAAGGGCCACCAGAATGTTGTTCCTTTCTGCCAGTTGGAGTGCTTCGGGAACCTGCTCGCGTCGTGGGTGATTTTGAGCTTCCCGATCAAAAACAACCCAGACTTGATCATAGGGCTCGGTGATGGAACTCGCGGCCCGTGCGTCGCGTCGCCTGATTGCTTCGCGCACGATGCCGACAGGATCAGTGTGGTCGCCATGCTGCACCACGATGGCCGCAGCATTACGCTTCAAACGCAACTTCACGGCATTGAGATACTCGGGCTCTGTCGCTGCGCCCTCCACTACGATGAGAAATGTGTGCCCGGTAGCGGGCTTAACCGGTTCAGACCGTTTCGGTTTTCCTCCGTATGAGCGTTTCCGGTATGCGCCCATGTCTCAGAATTTCAAGCCTTCGGGAATGAAGGGAATACCACCGTAGCGACCAGCGAGGTAGCCTTTGACAAGCGACTCATCCTTACGTGGTTTGAAGTCAGTGAGCGGGTAGAGCCGCGTCGCCCCTTCTTTGTCTTTCTCTGTAAACCAAATCTGATCCCGTCGCAACAGCGTCTGGTCGAGCAGTAGGGGGTTGTGGGTGGTGAAGATGAGTTGACCCGGAGCACCGAAGCCAGCCGACGAAAAGAAAAAAGAAAGAAGCTCCCGTATGAGGATTGGGTGCAAACTGCTATCGAATTCATCGCCAATCAATACCTTCGCTAGAGCCCGAGCGACAAGCATCTCGGCGAGCAATGCAGCGTATCGCTGTGTCCCAGTCGATTCCTCCTCGAAGAAATGGAGGGGAACCGACGTTGCGTTGCTTCCTTGATGCAAAAACTCGGGCATTTGCAGAATCTCGAGTTCCTTCATTAACTGATCGTCTGGAGGCGAATCAGTTGAAACTTGTTGTGAACCATGAATCATTCGTCGCCATTCCTCCTCGGAACGCGGTAGCATTCGTAATTTTTCAAGTGCCAACTCCAGTTCGTTTGGTTGTCGAATTTGAACGCCAGTAATTCCCAAATCAGCTTTAGCTAGTGCTGGCGCGATTTTCTCTCTCCAAAATTCGTCGGTCAACATATGACGTGCGCGTGACGCCCTCGATAAACTGGCAAGCGTGTCCAGCGGGTTCAGTTGCAAATCGAACCAATCGGTTATGCTCTTCGCCTCAGCGTGCGCGAATTGAGTTGCGACACTCAAGAAAGTTGCATTCTCGCGCGTCTTCTCGCGCAGGGCGTCATCGTGTTTGAAATGTGCCGTCGATTTGGACCATTCGTATTTGCCCTTTGCCGCATTCCAATCCCGCTCGAACCACACCTGCGGACGGCCTTTCGGATACGCCACGAGGTATTCGCTCGTCACCCGTTCGCGCGTCATCTCGATACCGTAGAGCGTGCGGATGCCGTTGATCACGGCAGTGATCTCAAATTTACTCGGCTGCGTCAGGCACGCGGGTTCGAGCTTGAATGGTTGCGCGCCGGTGGGTGCTCCGGGCTGGAGCTTGGTAGCTGACTCGCGCACGAAAACGGCGAAAAAACGCAGGGCGGCAACGACGTTGCTTTTGCCGGAAGCGTTGGCACCGTAGAGGGCCACAGCTTTGACGAGATTAGTGCCCTTGAGACCGGGGACATGGTCGCAGGAAATGAGATTCTGCGGCAATTCCTTGTCTGCATTGGCCACCATGCTGAGTGTCTGCTCGGCATGAATGGAACGATAGTTGGCGACTTTGAACTCGATGAGCACGGGCGGACTAAAGGCAGCTTTCGTGCAAACAAAAGACAAATTTTGCGAAAATATCACAAAAACAGGCTAGAAATATGAGTGATATGGAGTCGATGCCTATCTGACTACTTCTCCCACAAAGACTGGCGCGCGTTCCTTGCCGAGGCGGGCAAACTGATGGGTAGGTGAGGATTTTGAGGAGGCGCACGCCCTTATCTTTCAAAGAAGCACCATCCCCGAAAGGCTCAAACGTGGGCTTCAGCTCAGAAATCATGAGATCGCTTTTGCAATCGCGAAGGCGACTCCTGCGGCCATGCTGCCGACCAGTGCGGTCTGCCATGCGCTTTTGAGTTTTGAGACGCCTGTAAAATGCCCTTTGACGAAGCCGAAAACTGTCAGCGCGCATAACGTGACGATGATGGAAATGGTGAGTGCCCGCTGAGCATTCGCTGCCAACATGTATGGCGTGAGCGGAATCATTCCCCCGATGACATAGGAGCCTGCAATGGTGAAGGCGCTTCGCAGAGCGCGCTTCGGATCGGGGGCTTCAAGTCCGAGTTCAAAGCGCATCATAAAATCGCGCCACGCCTTTGGTTGACGCTTCAAAGCTTCGACGACTGGAGTCGCCTCGCCAACTGTCAGGCCGTATTCTCCGAATAATTCTATGATCTCCTGCTCCTCGCGCTCGGGAACTTCAATAATTTCCCGCTCCTCGCGGCGTAGTTCACTTTGATAGTGTTCTGCATCGCCCCTTGCTGCGAGGTAGCCACCCAGCCCCATGGCTATGGAGCCTGCTGCGACTTCCGCCAGGCCGGCTGTGACCACGATGTGCGTGGAGGCAATGGCACCAGAAATTCCCGCCGCAAGAGCGAATGGAACTGTGAGGCCATCTGCCATGCCGATGACAACATCACGCACGGTCTCTCCTCCCGAAAAATGTTTTTCAATGTGTTTCATAAAATCACTCTGTGATGCCGCGCCGATATTGACGAGCCTCGGCATCACAGAGTTTTTTATGGTTCGAGTTGGAAGGGCCTACGGTGCTGGTGCCAGCACGATGGACCCTGTCTTTCCATTGCTGGTGAAAAGGCCGGCAGCGGTGCCGTAGCCATCGCCGTCCTGTTTTTGAAACAGGGCGCCTGCGAAGGTAATGGCTTTCGTGGTGCCGACGGGCACGAATGAGCCTGTGAATATCCCGGTTGTGGTGTTGAGTTTCATTTTCAAGCTACTGCCGGGTGCCACAGTCACGACGTTCTTTGCACTGAGTGTGATAGTCTGGGTCGGCATCGGCTGTGCGAGGTTGCTGTCGCTGATTTCGACGGTGGCGTTGTTTGTCTTGTCGGGCAGGCTGATGGCACGAACACCAGCGGATGGGACGGTGTATTTGGAGCCGACTGCGGCAACTTCCGCCGTGAAGCCAGCAGGATACTTGGTGGTCGCCTTGTGAACACTGACAGGCTCTTTGTTCCAATGCAGATTGCCATCAAGGTCGCTGGTGTTGGGTGTGTCGCGGAAGGTGAGCCAGCCTGTGACGCTGCCGCCGTCTTTGTAGGGTGCCGCATAGAAAGGCACTGTGTTCGTTTGGGACAGCAGGGCGCTCTGAGTCACGGTCGTGCCATCACCAAGCACGCTGTTGAGGCTGACTGCTCCAGTGGCCTTCACAGTGACTTTTACATAGCCGAATCCCTGCGGGGTTGTGCCCTCTGGCTGCGTCGCATCTGGCGGCAGTAGCAGGGTGTAATAGCCGACCACACCAGCGGGGGCGGCGTTGGTTTTTGAATATGGCGAGCGATTCAGCAGAACACTCGCGGTGGTGGTGCCATCGGAAATGCTCCCGGTGATTTGGTCTGTGCCATTGGTGGCATCGAGCAGCAGATTGACGCTGAGGCTGGTATGTCCTGCGCGAGGAATGGACTTGGTAAAGATACCATTGTTGCTCATTGCGCCGCTGACTTTGTAGGCTTTGCCATTGAGATTGAATGATGCTGACAAAGCGCCCTTGCTGCCCAGCGTGAGCGTGCCGAAGCCGATGAGCTGAGGAACGTTGGCATCTGTCAGACCGGTGTAGGTTCCTTTGAAGTTAAGGAATGACGTGATGACTTGCTGCTGCGCTTGTGTGGTGAAGTTTGTCGCAGCCGAGTAGGCGCTCCAACCAGCGACGCTGTCCTGATAGCGCACCTGCCATTCGTAGTTTGTCGAGTAGGCCAGCGGGGAGGGGAGTGGCGTTGTGGTTAAGTGCATGGAGTCTGTTCCACTGTCGAAGATCACGGAGGCATCCGATACACGACGCACGATCCATTGACTGGCCAGTTGTGTCGCGCCGGGAGACGAGGCAACGAAGGCGCTGGCCTGGAGTGATGGACTGAGCGTTTGATTCGCCGCGCTGTTTGCAGGCGAGACGTTCGTGGGAATGTTTGCGGTGATGGCGCTGAAGTTCGCAACCAGAGTGCGGTTGGCAGCAGCGGTGAAGGTGTAGCTTGCAGAAGTGCTCACTTCCGCGCCGTTCTCCGTCCAGTTCACGAAAGCGTAGCCTGCGTTCGCTGTCGCGGTGAGCGATACATCCACGCCGCTATTGTAGGTTCCATCCCCGGCAGTGGATCCGCCATTGGCCGGAGCCGGACTGGTCACAATCGCATAGGTGGACACTGGTGTGAAATGAGCCACAAGAGAGTGGCTGATATCCACGGTAAATTGATAGCTTGCAGAAGTGCTGACGACTTTGCCGTTGTCCGTCCAATTCACGAATGCGTAACCCGGCAACTCCGTGGCGCTGACGGTGGCAAGATCGCCAATCGCGTAGGAGGCATCTCCGCTGGTCGTTCCGCTGCCGACGGGCGATGCGCTCGTATCCACCATGACATTTGGAGGCAGCGCGGCTCCTGCCGCTGCGATGGTGAAGGTATAGGTCTTTGTCTTCACCGGCGTGTTGGCATCCTCGGCGTTCACGGTGAAAGAAAAGTCGCCGCTCACGGTGGGTGTGCCCGACACGACACCGGTGAATGGATCGAAGCTCATTCCATCTGGAAGCGCGCCCGACGTTGTCGCGGTAAATGGAGCGTTGCCCGTTACGACGACAGTGCGTGAGGGATAGGCGACGTTGATTTCTCCATCCTGAAGGTGGTCAATCAATCCCACTTTTCCGTCCACATCCACGGCTGCCATTTGAGCGCCGGTGAAATCGCCGACGACAACGAGTGCCGAGAAGTCTGTCGTCACCGTGACCCATTCGCCACTTTGATCGAGATGGTCGGCATAGGTCGCACTTCCGCTGCCATGGGTGCCATCAGCGCCGACGGCATCCGCCATGGCTTCGCCGGTCTCTGCATCAAGAGGTCCGACGTATTTGAAAAACTCGTAGCGACGGGTCACCACTTCATTGCCGTTCGGCAAATTTTCTTTCGCGGCAGCCAGTTGGTTATTCACGCCGCCATCGGGCGCGCCGTTGTTCTTTTGTAAAATGCGCCATTCCACTTCGACTTCATCCGGCTCGCCATTGCGCCAGTTTTTGTCGTTGGCGTCGGCAGGATCATCGGACACGAGGTCGCGTAGCTCCACCTTGTTGGCATTGTGTGTCTGTGTGCGGATTTCTTTCACCCACATCGCCTCGCCAAATTGTTGTGGCGGTGGAACCGGAGGCACTGGCGGAGCAATGACTGCCTGCACTTGTGCGGGAGCCGCAGCAACTGGCGGGTTTAGTAGGTGAAAGTCGGCGTTGCGACTTGCACTGGCGGCCCTGCGATGAGAACGCCTGCGCCATTATCAATCAGCCAGTGATAGCGGACGGCTGTGGGCTGGACGGTGTAGCCCGTGCCAAAATGTTCGCCGCCGAAATTCACGCTCGGGTCGGTAAATTGATGTCCCTGTGTCGGCGCGATTGGTCCTGCGGGGATCGCAGTGTAGGCGGCCCATGTTCCGTCCGGCTTCTTGCCGCTTTCCCAGCGCACCCGCACTTTAGGATGAGCTTGCACCGAGTTGTCCTCGGAGATGCTCGCCTTGCCATAGTGATTCCAGTCGAACGTGTAGGTGACGTCCGTGCTGTGGATGTCTTCGAGTTCAATCTCGAAGCCATGCGCTTCGACGCCGGTGTCATTGACCGTGTCGAAGTTGTTGATGCTGCCGTAGGCGATGCTGGCGTGCGCGGAACTCACCTTGAGGGCGAGCACGCACGTTGCAGCGATGGTCGCCAGAGCGGTTCGCGTGATTCTTTGCAGTGAGCGGAGGAGTGGGAGTTTCATAGTGTTTTGTTGCTTTTGATTTCACGGCAACACTCCCGTCTCCAGATGAGCAGGGCATAAAACGACGATGAAGATTTCTTTAATCTCCGCCCCGTCCGCCGCTATGGAATCTCCGGCTGCATTTTTGCGCGCTGGCGGCAGATGGGGCAGTTGTCGTTCGGCGAAGTGTGCAGCAGTGTGCCGAGGTCGGGCGGAAGCGACGGGTCGCCGGTGACTGCATCGTCCACGGTGAGGCCGTAGAGCGCCATCGCCTTGCCGCGCGCCCACGGGTTTCGCAGTGCGAGGCGCTTGAGAGTTTCGTCGGCGAGCAGGGCGGGCTTGCGTTCGGGTGCAGCGAGTTTGGCGAAGGCGAGCGCGTCCACGGCCTGTGCGATCTCGGCGGGAGTCGGGTGTTGCTTAGGCGGCTTTTCGTGTGCCCAAGTTGGTGCGAGCCATTTCTGCCAGTCGGAAAATTTCAAATCCTCCAGCATGATGAAGACGGCAAGTTGCGCCGTGGGGCGGGGGAGGTCGTTTTGTTTTTCAAAGAGCGCGACCAATTTTGCCAGGCGCGGCTCTAGATCGGCGGCAGGTTTCAGCGCGCGCTGAGTGTCGGTGTTTTTCGAGGAAAGTGCAGCGGCTGGGAGGATGGCATCCGTCTCTTCGTTCGCGGAGAGTTCCATCGTGAGTGCGCGCAGCAGCAGTTGACGCTCGCCATTTTCCGCAGCGAGCACGATCCCGGCTGGCATGGTGATGGGGAGCTTTTCATTGGTGAGATTGGCGAGCTTGAGCGTGACGGTGTCGCGTCCGTTGCCGGTGAATTCCGCGCGAAGTTGTTTCTGCGCGACAGCCACGCTGAACGGCACATCCACCGCCATCGCGGGAAGCGTCAGCAGTGCAAAGAGAAACGTGAGCAGCCGGAACATCGCGGTCACATTGCCGGGAAATCGGCATGAAGCAAACACGTTACCTTGGACTAAAACCTCGGATTTTTTTTAACCACGGATAACACGGATGGACACGGATGAAATTTCGGACTCGTGCCCATCTATCGGTGAAAATCCGTGTCATCCGTGGTCAATCATCCCCGTAATCCACAGTGCCACGGTGCTACCCGCCCGCGACGATGCGCAGCAGCTCGATCTGATCATCAGGCGCGAGCGGCTGTGTCCACTCATCGGGGCGAAGCGCGGTGCCATTGCGCTCGATGAGAACAGTGCCATTAGCAAAACCGAGTTCCGCCACGAGAGAAGCGACATCGTTAGCAGCGATTTCACGCGGCTGGCCGTTCAGAAAAATTTTCACGGCGCGAGAATGGCTTGGTCCCAGTCCTTCCACACGGCCTCGAAGCCGCGACCGCGTAGCAGCTCTGCGATTTCCGCAGGTGTGCGTGTGTCGGCGATTTGAAATTGTTCCGTCGCGTTCTGATCGTGGCCGCAGCCGTCTGTCTCCACGCGACGACCGCGCACCGTGAGATGAAGGTCGTTTTTCCCCTCGCCCGTGTAGCCGCCAGGCTCGGTGTGACTGCCTGCGCTCATCATCGTGATGCCGAGTGGCAGTAATGCGTCGCGCAGCGCGGCGGGTTCGCGGG
>CAIYUV010000243.1 GCA_903929475.1 uncultured Spartobacteria bacterium | reverse complement strand
GTGAGCATCCCTCGCGGGACGCGGCAGCGCGTGCGCACGAGCCATAGCACGGCGAAAAGAAGCACTCCCTCCAGAAACGCTTCGTAAAGCTGCGAGGGATGGCGCGGCGTGAGCACGGTGGCGAGCGTTGCGCGAACGGCGGGTTCGTGTCGCGCGGCTTCGATGGTTTGATCGATCCATCCGCTCTTCGGGTCGCCGTATTTGGCGATTGTCTCGCTCAGCGGAGCGAGCGCGGCGTAAGCGCGGTCGGCGACCGGGGCGAAACGCGAGTCGTTCATCTCCGTGGGAAATTGCACTGCCCACGCGGCGTGGGTTTCATGGCCGTAAAGTTCGCCATTGATGAAATTGGCGCAGCGCACGAGGAAAAGTCCGACGGGCGCTACGACGCAAAGCGAGTCGCCGATGCTCGTCCACGAAACCTTCCAGCGCCGGGAGAGGATGAAAGTGACCACGACAATCCCGAGGATGCCGCCATGGCTGGCCATCCCGCCTTTCCACACCTGCAACCACCACCACGGGGAGTCGTGACTTTCGCCAAAGCCGTAGAAAACAATCCACCCGATGCGCCCTCCGAGCAGCACACCGAACAAACCAATCCACGTGATGAAATCCGCGACCTTCGCGACGGCGAGATCGGTGTAACCACGCTTAGCCAGCCAGCAATAGAGCCGGTATCCGGCGAGGGCGGAGAGCAGGTAGGAAAGCCCATACCAGCGCGGGCCGATGCCGTTAAATTGAAAGACAAAGGGATCGAGATGATGGAGCCAGACAGCGAACACCTCGCGCTTGTGCCACAGACTTGCGGCGTTTGTCAGCTACGCTGCGAAGTTTTCGACGCGGAGCAAAAGCGGAGCGCCCTTCACACAGGCGAGGGACTGGATGCGCTCGATGGCGTTGCGCACTTGTGCGTGCGTGGCGTCGTGGAGCATGAGGATGAGTTCCGCCTGTTCGCCTGCGCTCTCGGGCTGAATCATCGAACTGATCCCCACATTGCTCGCGCCGAGCGCGCCAGCGACCTGGGCGAGCACGCCCGGTTTGTCGTCCACGGGGATTCGCAGATAATACTGGCACGTGATCGCATCGAGCGCCTTACAATCGCCGTAAAGCCCGTGCGGCATGAAACCGCAATCCCTTCGCGTGGCGGATGCGCACGCTGCTTCCGCGAGGTCTGCGATGACTGCGCTTGCGGTCGGGTCCTGCCCCGCGCCACGACCGTAGAAAAGCGTCTCGCCCACGACATCTCCGTGGACGCACAGCGCGTTATAGACACCGTTGACGCTCGCCAGCACGTGTTTCTCCGGGATGAGCGTCGGATGCACGCGCACTTCGATTTCGCCGGAAGCGTCCGCTTTAATAATGCCGAGCAATTTAATCCGGTAGCCGAGGATTTTCGCAAAAGCGATGTCCCTTGCCGTCACGTGCTCGATGCCTTCGACAAAAACCTTCTTCGGACAAATCCAAGTGCCGTAGGCGAGCGATGCGAGGATGATCGCTTTGTGCGCGGCGTCCCAGCCATTCACGTCGAGCGTCGGGTCCGCCTCCGCGTAGCCCTGCGCCTGCGCCTCGGCGAGCGCCTCCGCGTAATCAAGTCCCGCATCCGTCATCCGTGTGAGGATGTAGTTCGTCGTGCCGTTGATGATCCCGTGGATGCTCAGGATGTGATTGCCCACAAAGCTCTCGCGCACCGCCTTGATAATCGGAATCCCGCCCGCCACCGCCGCCTCAAAGAACACCGGCACATTCTTCGCCGCAGCGAGGTCAAAAATTTCCTTCCCGTGCTCGGCGAGCAGCGCCTTGTTGCCAGTGACCACGATCTTTCCAGCCTCGATTGCGCGCGTGATGAGCGCGAGCGGCTCATCAATGCCGCCCATCAGCTCCACCACAATCTGCACTGCGGGATCATCCACCACCTTCTTCCAGTCATCGGTGAAAAGATCCGCCGGGGCCTCCACCGAACGCGCCTTTTTCAAATCGCGCACCGCCACGCGCCGCACCGCCAGCTCCACGCCGAGCCGCTCCGAGAGCAAAGCGCGGTTCTTCGCCAGATTTTTAAAAACCCCCGCACCCACGGTGCCGAAGCCTGCGAGGCCGATGCCGATTTGTTTCATAGAAAAGGCGCGGACTATCAGCGTTCACGCGCCCCGCGTGCAAGTGGAGAGTTGCCCGCCGCAAAAAAGGCACACGTTTCCCCGCGCAACGATCCAGTTTCCTCGCGCAAAGGCGCAAAGGCGCAAAGGGGCCGGTTGATTGCCTCGCACGGTATTCACGGAGTTCACGACGGGAAGGGCGACTGCACGCCAACGCAACTCCCCTGCTCACACTTACTCCCCTCCTGCATTCCGGGGAAAGCCACTTCGCGCAACGTTTCGGCGCTTTCGCCATTTGCGAAGAATAAACCATAAAAATCCGATAAATCCCAGAAGTATAACGGCGAAAAGGACGAGATGACGTCCTATAAAGAAACCAACGTCATAAGCAGTTGATTCATTGGGTTGTCGGAAAGCAAGAAGACGAAAGCTTTTAATGACGGACTGAAGCTCTGCATCATTACTGGCTTCAGACTTGTCGGAATAAATCTGCAGACAATAACCATATTCGCCTGCAGACGTAACGTATGCAGCCGTAGTTTTTACTGCCTCACCGCGTGCAAGCACGGAGTGAAATGTAAGGTCATTTATTTTCACCTCTTCCTCTCTCGTAAGGTGCCAGGAGGCTTTCTGTAAACCTTCCTTGACGCCTGAAAACATACCACGAGAGAACGAAAATCGCTCGGATGGCGGAATGTCCATACTGCTAACCAAAAGTATCTTCTGCTGATCTGGGCTCTGAACGGCGATAATATTAAACGCCGGCTGTGGTTTTTTAATGGCATGCCAGTTGTCTGGGACATCGATCTCAAAATTGTGTTCTTTGTCGGCATGAGGAGAGGCGATGGCGAAAATCGGAATGCTTGCAGCGATTATTAGGGCCAGTCTGAGTTTGTTCATAAGTTCAAGGCATTAAATGTCCAGAATCGGACGGATGGGAACACTTTGGGGCTCCATTGGCAAACTGAAAAGCAGGGATATTTCCTTTAATAGCTGATTGCACATGGCGAAGTCACCGTGGCGAGCAGAATAAAAAGAGCAAACACCGCTTCGAACTTCGCCTTGCAGTTTAGCGAGCGTCTCCAGATGGCGATGATCAGGGCCGGAATGTCCGTCAGGATATTCAAGACCCGTGACAGGCGGCCCATCCCGTCAATCCTCAAAATCCCGTGAATCCTGTCTTAAGAGAGGGACGGGGTTTTCAAGGTTTCTTGCTTCGGCGGGATTCTGGGTGGTCGCGTCGGGGGCGAGGCGGGTGGCGGCTTTATGAAAGCGTGAGGGATATGTAGAGCATCAAGGCTCTAAAAGAGGGTGGTTTACGGCTTGATGACTCCAGTTTTGTGGAAATGTCATCACACACTAGCCTCTATGCCACTCGCTTCATTCAACGTGAACAAAACATACGGCTTCGAGAAGGTTGCTTGTGGCATAAGGAAGTTCTCAAAGGCATTTGCGACTTACCCAATGCCATTTGCGACTTACCCAATGGCATTTGCGTCCATCCCAATGGCATTTGCGTCCCTCTCAATGGCATTTGCGTCCATCCCAATGGCATTTGCGTCCCTCCCAATGGCATTTGCGTCCATCTCAATGGCATTTGTGGGTATTGACATGACTCCACCGACCCCCAGTGGTAGTGTTTTCTGCGATGACAGAGGATTATCCACGCACGCTGCTGGAACTGGAACGGCGCTTCAGTGACGAAGCGGGTTGCCGCGCCTATCTGTTTGCCTTGAGGT
>CAIYUV010000242.1 GCA_903929475.1 uncultured Spartobacteria bacterium | reverse complement strand
GTTCAGCACCAATTACTGGTCGGGTGATGAGTTCACGGGACTGGCTTCGGGCAGCACCTTCACCTTCCACGGCAACGACGGTCACTCCGTGTATGCGGTGCAGATTTTGGGCAGGGATCCTGTCAACCCCGGCTCCGGGACGCCGCCTTCCAATGTGAAAATCGGCGATCTCCCGCTCGGCAATTTCCAAGCGTCACCGGGAACATGGACACAACTTGCGGACGGCACGTTGCGCTCCATTGCCCGTCGCGGGCCGGTGAATTTCACATTTGATGCAGCAACCGCAGGTAATTATGTGATTGAACTCAAGGCCTCTGCCTTCCCGGCGGATCCCTACACCCCGCACATTCCAGTCATCGCGAGGGTGGATGGCGCGGAGGTGGGACGCGGCGATGTGCTGCCATATTTCTCCGACCATCTCTGGCTCACCCAGCGACTCAGCGCGGGAACGCATACGGTTACGATTGATAATCGCAATCTGCGCACGGGAGTTTCACTGAGCATCGCATCCATCACGATTTACCGGAGTCAGGGAGCGGATACGAATTCAAACGGAATACCGGACTGGCTGGAATCGAGGTTCAATGACGAAGGACATCTGGACGCGGGCTTCACGGATTCATTGACCTCGCCATTCTGCATCGAGGGTGCGGAACGTCTTGCGGGTGATGCCAGGGTTTTTGTGGGGCAAACGGTGGTTCCGACCTCCGCCGGGCTTGTCGGTCGTTGGTTTGCCAACGTCCCTCTCAGCTCCACGGGGGACACGGTCATCACCACGACGTTTGAGAACGGTTCATTGAGCCAGCAACACACGCTGCACTGGACCACCACCAATATTTTCACACCGCCTGCAGCGACGATTCGCGTGCGCTTGGGTGATTCATTGAAAGTCATTGCGGTGCCGGATGGCCTTGATGGTCAGCAGACGACTTCCAGCGTCACACTGAACGGGACTGCGGTTGGCTCGGCGGGCCCCGCCTTGGTGCCGCGTGTTGTGACTTTCAACAATGCAGGCACGTTCACACTGGCCGCCAGCGCGGTGACTGGTGGCGATACACAGCAGGCCAGCGTTCAAATTGAAGTGGTGGAGGCTGACTTCGGCCCGGCATTCTCCCTTGTCACGACCAGCCTCAGCACGCGGATTTGGGACCTGCCGGGGATTCCGCAATCGGTCGATCTTCAATACGATACAGGGCTGACTCTGGAGGAAATCGCCCGTGATCCCTCCCTCTCGCGCCGGTTCAATGCCCGCTATACGGCCGCCGCCGCCGCCACGCCGCGCGTGCTTGCCCGTCTGCAAAATGGAGGGCCAAACGGCGGCTCCATCGCAGCTGCAACAACCATCAATGCATTCCGTCTGGCTCTGTCCGACGAGACTGGCGACTATCAAGTAGTCCAGACTCTACCGGACGGCACGCGGCTGATCACAATCGGGTATGTCCTTGACGGGCCTGTTCCGGCCGACCTTTCGATTCGTCTTGAGATGTTCGTTGAGGGAGCCGTATTTTTCAACGGGGGCACCTCGATGGATTTGAGCGCCGCCAGCTTCAATTCACGCGGCGAAACCCAGATCACATTCTATGCGGTGCCCGGTGCCAACGGACTCAAGGTCTGCCACAATGTCTATCCGCATTGGGGTTGCAGCATCGGTGACCGTGTGTGGAGGGACGACAACGGCAACGGCATTCAGGACACCGGTGAACCCGGCCTGCCTGATGTCACGGTGGAACTGCTCGATCAAAACGGCACGTTCCTTCAGAGCACCGTGACGGATGCCGGCGGCAACTATCGCTTTGACCGCCTGCCTCCTGGCAATTACCGGCTGCATTTCCCGGTTCAAGGCCCCGGAAACCGGGTGCTCACGCTGGGTAATCAAGGCTCCAGCGATGCGAAGGACAGTGACGCAGATCCGGGCACCGGAGTGACCGATGTCATCCCCCTCACCGGCCAGACGAGGGACAATGACGGCACCTGGGTCGGCGGCGTCAGCGACATGACATGGGACGCCGGTTACGTGCCTCAACAATAACCCCGCCACGGAATTTTCACCATGCAACTCCGCCGCTCACTTGTCATTCTGGTCGCTGTTACGGCCATTGGCGCTACTGCGCTGATGCTGTCCCGCAAAAAAGAGACGTCCCCCGTGGCGTCAGCCCCCGCCTCGCCCGGCGGCGTGCTTGGCAGCTTCGAGATTCCGCCGCCGCCGAAATTGACGGATCCACTCATCCGGCCCGAGCTGAAGGAAGCACTCGGCACGGTTGCCCCGCTCAGTTATCGGACGGATATCATTCGTGCCCTGCCTGTCCGTTCTCTGCGTCCGGTGGAAATAGACGCGATGCTTGCAGCGATGGTGCAGCTTCCCACCAAGGAGCAAACGCTCCTTCACTCCGCATTCATGCACCAGATCGCCTGCGTCCTGCATTTGTATCCGGACATCCGCGAGCGATTCGCGCGCGCCCTTGCCGCACTCGCCCGTGACACCCAACGGGATGGCAACACTCGTGATTACGCGATTCAGCATTTGCGCACCATCTGGGCGGATGCCGCCAGGGATTCCACGCTTCGTGCATCCATTGTCGCCACTTTCCATGAATTCGCAGAAAGCAACTCGATGATTGCCCCATCCGGACTTCTTTCATTGCACATCCTGCGTATCACACCGCAAAGCGCCCCGAACAGCCCGGCCAAGGGGGCGGCCAAGGCTGCTTCGCCGCTGTATATCGCGCCTGTCTACCAGATCCCGGACTCCTATTTTTTGCCGATACTTGAACGGACGTTCGCCGAAAAGACTTCGACCAGCAATCTCCCCACAAAGATGACCGCTCTGCGCATCGTCAATGAGCGCGGCCTCAAAGCCTTTCGCCAGCCCTTGCTCACTGCCATGCAGGATCCCGGGGAGCACAGCATGGTCCGAATGGCCGCAGCCGCCGCTTTGGGCAAAATCACCGACCCGGCGGATATGCCAGCCCTTGCCGCGATGACCCCAAATGACATGCGCGTCGCAGCCGCCTTGCGCACTGCAGTCAACAGCCGTTCTCCCCGTTAAATTTCAGCATCTTATAAAAGTCATGAAACAAATCACACGCTTCCTAGTCCTCCTCGGCCTGCTGGCTTCAATTATCACCCTGATACCGCCTCAAAGACTTTTCGCCCAGTCGTTAATCAACTCGTTACTCAACGTGCCGGTGATATGTCCGTGCGACCAGCATTATTGCACCAAGTGTGCATCGCTGAGTATTCAGCGAAATAACGGGGCGGCAGGTTCGGCACTGACTGTGGGCAACGGCGGATCACTCCCTGTGACACCAGACGCAGACGGACGGGTGCGCTTGAGCCTGTATATGCCCCCGAGAACTCCGGATGAGGGATTGAATTGCATAACGCCGCCCCCGGGAATCGTCGTGACCATCAATGGAAAAACGATGAGCACTACGGCGGCTGGCAGCAGTTTCAGTTTCTCGTATGTAGCAAGCGAGATCCAGCTTCCGGCAGACGTGAAAGTGAGCACCACGGATGGCTACCAATATGATTGCGTCCAATTTAAATTAGTGTGCGGAAGCCCGACCTGCTTAAAGACTTGTGGTGCCAGCCATGGTGTTCAGGCATCCAGCCCCTACGGCTTTCCATCGGGATCTCCGCTGTGTCCGTCTGGGTCGTGCACGCCGGGGAGTGGTGTCGGAGGGAATGGCACCGGTGGAGGCGGCAGTGGAGGCGGCAGCGGGAGTGGTGGTGTTGGTGGAGCTGGTTCGCCCGGCAGCAGCCCTGGGGTGGGTATCTCCATTCCTGTCGGCTCATCCGGCAATGGCAGGCGCCCAGCAAGCTTGGTCATGTATTTGTCGGATCTGCCGGCAAGCCGTTCAGACATGAAATTGCTGGCCTCCAGCGACACCCTTGCATCTGAAACCACCGTTGGTGATGTCACCAAACTGGACAGTGTGACGACGGACTCGTCCATTGCGAAGCTCGTGGACGGGGCGGGCAGCGATTTTAGTGTCGAGATCAGGACCCCGGACATCGGTGCCGGTGCTCCACCCAATCTTCGCAAGATCGATTTTCATAGTGATGCCACTTCGTTGACGGTCACGGATCATGATATCGTGCATTCAGACTCCCGGGTGTTCAAATGGACGAGGGAGCAATTATCAGTCAATTCGATCAAATGGTCGTTCACCGAGGGTTTCGCATCAGGTATCAGTGCGGGCGACGGTCTTTCGAAGGTTGAAAACACCAAGACTGCGTTGGATCAAAGCACCCACGAGGAACGGACAATCACAAAGGAGGGTGGCGTCACCATTTCCGATGTGAAGCGGACTTATCATCTCTTCGCGTGGGGTTGGGAGTTGATTCGTGAAGAGGTGGATCCTGATGGTGCAAAATTGGTTTCCACGTGGTCTTATCACGGAGCAGGTGCGGGTGCCGGATTGCTCGCGACCATGGTGCGACCGGACGGATATTATGAAACGCATACCTACGATGTGGTGGAAAATACGTATAGTCACACCATTGCTTCACCATTCACCGATGGAAGCACCCTTCTCGAAAAAGCAATCATTAGGGACAACGACAATTCGACGGAGACCGTGACAGAACAGGTTGGTAGTGATTTTCTGTCCAAAACGGTGACGGTCTACGGGGCAAATTCGAGGACGATGAAGTCCTACATGGATGCCGGTCATTTTCTGACGACTTCAACCACTTACGTGGATCCCGATGTAGATCCAGCCAATGGAGGCCAACCCAAACTCGTCACCCATCCCGACGGAACCATCACCACCTATGTCTATGCAGGCGGCGGCGCTGCCGACCTTAGTGTCACTACCCAGACCGGGGCCGCTTCTGGCGCGACCGTCTCCGAAGGCACGGAAACTGTCACCCGCATTAGCTCCAAGGGGCAAACATTGGAGTCCAAGAGCACTCTTTTTACAGCCACGGAACAAACGATCACCAATCATTCGCTGGCGGTTCCAAATTCGATAGATGTGCTGGGGAGACCGACTCAGATTCAATATTTCCCGTTCAATGGCGGTGGCCCGCCATGGACCATCGAGATGAGCTACAACTGCTGCGGCATAGCATCGGAAACCGACCGTTACGGAAACCTCACCACCTACACCTACGATGATCTCAAGCGTCGTGTTTCGACCACGCAGTATTCCGGCACAGCCCACCAGATTGTGAGCGGCATGGCTTACAATGTGGATCAAGGAGGCGGTTTGTTTGCGGACACCACTTCCCGTGCCGGAACCGTGATCGCCAAGTCTGTCCGCAATCTTTCGGGCACTGTGAGTGAAAGCTGGGGACCGTCCCCGGAAAGCGGGGCATTGGAGAAGCTTTCCACCCGAACAACCACCTATCTCAATCCTGCTGGCGTGGCAGCGGGATTGCCAGCGGGCATTGGCGCTAGGACTGTGACCGCAGCCGCACTGACAGGGGCCGTGACGGCCAGTCAGACGGAAGATCATTATCTGGACGGCAGGACTTTTCAATCCACCGGCGCGTTATCGCCACAGATGCGATACAGCTACGCAGTCAATGCTATCGGCCTGCTTAACAGCCGTTCCTACATTGATGGAGCCAATCTCCGCGAAACCAGCACTTCGCAGACAGACTGGGCAGAAAGGACTACTGTCCAAACGCTCGGCACCGCAGCGACTACCTACGCATACGATGACGCCGGAGCCAGCCCCACGGGACGTCTCCTCAGCATGGCCGATGCCGATGGTGTCACAACACTTTACGCCTACAATGCCAAGGGCGAACGAACTATTACCGCGCTCGATCTCGATGATAGCGGCACCATTGATTATAATGTCGATCAGATCACCAAATCTGAAACGGTTCCCGGCAGTTATGGAGGTTTCAATGTCGTCACCTCGACCACTCAGGTTTACGCCACTTCGGGCAATAATGCCGCCACCACGGTTTCGACTTCGCATCAGACACCGGACGGACTGCGTTCATGGGCGATTACTCCCGGCTATTCCACAACATCGTCCTCGGTGGTCAATGCGATTTCATCCTCGCTCACTGTTCTCGGTGGCTCTGGAGGCTGGACCGAAACCCGCACTGGTCCCGATGGCACGCGCAGTGTGTCCAACTACACTGCCGGTTTGCTGGCCAGTGTGGAGCAGCGCGACAATGGAGCCGGTGCAGGAACGCTGATTGCCTCCACGGCTTATGGGTATGATGCGCTCAATCGCCCCATCACCAGCACGGATTCACGCACCGGGGCAACCACGACGGAATACAAGTCTGTGA
Source organism: uncultured Spartobacteria bacterium (assembly GCA_903929475.1). Taxonomy (GTDB): domain Bacteria; phylum Verrucomicrobiota; class Verrucomicrobiia; order Chthoniobacterales; family Chthoniobacteraceae; genus SXWH01. The sequence continues at coordinate 4,613 of CAIYUV010000242.1, read as the reverse complement.
TTTCGGATGTTGTGAAGTCCGTCACCCCGCCTGCCGGGGTCAGCCAGAAGGTGTCTTATGCTTACGACCATCGCGGTCTTACTGTCAGCACCACCCTTCCGGACAGCACTGTGACAAACACGGCTTACGATGAGAGCGGTCAGGCTGTCGCATCGTGGGGTTCGCAGACCTATCCCACTTACACGACTTACGATTACGCGCATCGGATCAAGACACTTCGCACCAATCCCACACTTGCCGGTGGGGTGCCGACCAATGCGGGTGGCTCTGTAACGACATGGAACTATGATACCGACACGGGATGGCTCACGAGCAAGCGTGATAACGATGACAAAGGGGCGACTTACACCCACACGAACGCCGGACGCTTGAAGACGCGGACTTGGGCGCGCGGGAAGCACTGTGTGTATGATTACGTGAACGGGCGCTTGGCGGCTACGCGGTATTTTACGAACAACACGGACAACATCTCCGATACAGATACTCCGAATGTCGGCATGGTTTACAACCGGCTCGGGCAGCGCACCCGGATGATTACTGCCGCCATCGGCGGACAGCCGGGCACGAGCATCGAATACACCTACACCGCACCAGCGTTCAATGTATCGCAGGAGGCATTCACTATTGATCCTGATCTGACCTTTTCGGTGGACGGCTCCGGTGTCAGTGTGACCGAGGGGACGGTGGAGCCTTCCATCCAGCGTGTGTTGCATCGAAAGATGGATGATACTTTGAGGAATGCAGGGGCCGATCTGCGACTGACGTCCGCCGCGAACAGCGGGCTGGTGACCGGCAGCACGCTTGCCTACTCTGCGAGTGGACGTCTGAATACAGCCACGGCCAGATTGAACGGAGCGGACAACGTCTTCACCTACGGCTACACTGCCAATAGCTACGGGCTTATCGCGAGTGTGACGGGGCCGGCGCATACGGTGACGAATACTTGGGAGACCGACCGCGATGTGCTGGCTTCCAAGAGCAATGCGAAAGTCAGTGATAGTTCTGTGATTTCGAGCATTGGTTACACGGTGAATGCCATCGGACAACGGACCAATGCGACACGGACGGGCGCGGCTACCAACAGCACGGCGTGGGATTATGATGCGTTTGGGCAGGTGAAGGAAGCCAATGACAGTGTGGATACCTCGGATCGTGCCTATCTCTACGATGCCATCGGCAACCGCAAGAAATCCATCGAAGGCACGACGACGCTGCCCGGTTCGGATAATTACACCGCCAACGCGCTCAATCAATACACAGCGGTGCCGAGCACGACATCGGCCCCTGAGTATGATCTCGATGGGAATATGACCGCCGGGCCGTTGCCCATCGCGCCGGATGTGAATGCGACCCTTGCATGGAATGGCGAAAACCGTCTCATCAGCGTCACGCCCACCGGGGACAGCGCCACCTATCTCCAGGATGCGATGGGACGTAGGGTGTTGAAGGCGGTCAACCACAGTGGCGTCATCACGCGCACCTACTTCTTCTACGACGGCTGGAATCTCCTCGGCGAATACACCGGGCCGGTTCACACCACCGGGGCCGCCCCAAATGTCACCCTACAACGCACGCACGCATGGGGGAAGGATTTGAGCGGGAGCGCGCAGGGCGCTGGCGGCGTGGGCGGGTTGCTGGCCACTTGCCTCAACAGTGTGAGCGGGGCACCGACCTATTACCCCACTTACGACGGGAACGGGAATGTGACCGAGTATCTGGACGGCTCCGGCGCGGTGCAGTCGCATTATGAATACGACCCCTTCGGCAACGACATCACGCCCGCTGGCACGGCTGGCTCGCTTCACAATTCCTTCCCGTTCCGCTTCTCCACCAAGTATCTCGATGCGGAGTCGGGGATGTATTACTACGGCTACCGCTACTATGATCCGCTTACGGGGAGGTGGCTGAGCAGAGACCCGTTGAGTGAACCTGGGTTCCGCCTAGAAACCGCAACGAAGCGTAAGGCGACGACGAAGCATGAAGCACAAATGTATGTTTTCGTTGAAAATAACTCAATTGAGAACTGGGACTATCTGGGCCTCGACAATCCTGGATGCGACCTCCCTAGTTGGGTGCAACCAACTGGACGTAATGCCGCCTGTTACCGCAGATGCTGCGCCGCTCACGACCAATGTTATTTTACTCGAAATGGAACTGCTCGATATGGAAACCGTCGTTGCACGGCAGCTTCTTGGGCGTTGAACGCCGGACAAGTTGTCGGATTCATCGGCGGAAGTTGGGGCGGCACTCTGCTCACTTGGGCATGTGGCCGCCATCCATGCACCGGGTGCAATAACGATGTCCTAGCTTGCTTTGCCCGCTGTGCTTCGGGCGTCAACCCTCCCACTGGACCAGAATGGTTCTGCCCGAATGGGCCAAGCGCGGGCCAGTATTTTGATGATTGGAATAAGATCCCTGCCGACTGCTGGGAAAGCGGGATCAAGCCGGGGAATGCACCTTGATGACGAAGACGCCCAAGTTGATTGCTTTGTTTGGTCGTGCAACGACGATTCTTCTTTATGCCTTGGCTGCAAACGGCTGTGGCACACATCCGACTCCTCTGACCTCGGCTGGGGACATCTCCCGAGCTTCCAAGGATACCGAGCAAATCGTGATTGGTTTACTGCCAGTCGGCGACTATCCGCAGCTCGCCAAATTTCAAAAGCTCAAAGATGTCAGCTTCTTTACAACCGACGGGACTGGAGCCAACGATGAAAAGCTCCGGGCTCTCTCGAAGGTAAGGTTTACGAATCTCCAAGGCGTTCTTCTCTTGAACTGTCCCAAGGTTACAGATGAGGGAATTCGCCATCTTTCGCAGATTGCGTCACTCAAGTGGCTCGGATTGGAGGGCACTTCTATCACAGATGAATCGCTCGAAATCATGTCGAAAAACATGAAACTGACCGGCGTGAACGTGGCCAATTGCTCGAGTCTTACTGTCATTGGGCTACTCAAATTGGCTGAATCGGAAACTCTCCAGTCGTTTACGTTTCCTGCGGAGTCGTTGACGCAAGAAGATGTCGCAAGGTTGATTGGTAAGTTCAAGGCGAACCTAAAGTGGCCTGCGGTGGTTGACTTGGGAGGTAAACTCAATGCTTCGCAATTGGAATCTCTCGCCCAAAGGCGAGGGTTCAGTCTGAACGTCCGACGAACTGGAGCAATGCAAGATTTAGGTGTCAAATGATTCCGGCAAGAAGCTCGCCGTTCCAACCCTGAAACAATTGGGCCAGCAGAAGGGCGTGAGAATCGTGGTCAAACCAACGGGAGCACTTCAGGACGTGGCGGCTGGCAAATAGAGGCAGCCGATGAAGAATAGAAAGGAACAAGGGACAGATAACATGAAAGGCAGTCGAGGCTGATGATCATGGGATAAAAATAGAGGCAGTCAATAGCGAGCGCGTGCCAGCTATTACGAAAAGTGAAATCGCGGTGGAGGTTGATTCGTTTTACTCACCCTTCGGGCTACGTCGCTACGCTCCTCGTCTCAAACGCTGTGCGTTTGTCTTCGACTTGGGCCTTATCCGAGGCAGGTGCCGCATCATTCTATTCATCCGAACGCATCAATGCACGGGCCGTTGACTGCACTCCGCTCCGTCCATGCAGGATGCACTTGGCTCCTCTGCCAAGTGAGGCAAGAAAAGCCACTGTCGCGGCACGCATTCACATCCAGCACAGTCCCCCCAATCGGGCACCCCGCATCAGGCATCTTTCAGCCGGAGGACTGCCGACGTTGGGTGAGACGCGCGACTTCCCGGGCTAGGTGGGTGGAGGCACTAGACACGTCCCGGGGCATGGCAGGCGAAGAGGCAGAATGGAGTAATACCAATTGTGTGAGAAGGTCGGTGGAATCCGGCGGCGGCACTTGCGCAAGGAGCGGCGACATTCCTGTCGCCGACCTCGCTACGCGAAGCGCCATTCTTCCCGTGCGCCACGCCGGAAAAGTGAGGCGCTACGCGCATAAATAGACGGCGACAGGAATGTCGCCGCTCCTTGACGCCCGCGCTCCATTTTACCGATCTCAATAGCAAGATGGTATAACCAATCCGAAGTTGCATGGCGATACCACTTCTCAATCTGCGCGAGCCTTATATGACGTGGTGCGTTGGAGCACGAGCCAGTAAGCGGTGGCAAGGGTGAAGAAGATGTCGCGGAGAAGGGCGACTTTCGGAGAAGAGCCGTCGAGCGCAGCGCCGAAGCATCCGCAATTCGTGGGCAGACCACGCAGGATGGCGGTTCCGAGGGCGACGGCGAAGAGCACGCAAAGCCCGAGGATGGTTGTGGCTGCTGCGACCGATGCACGATTCACGATCCACAATACGCCGGCCAGCACTTCGAGGGGCGGGAGGATGATGGCGAGCGAGGGGATAAAGGCGTGGGGCACCATGCGGAAGGACTCGATGGCCTTCGCGAAGGCTGCGGGATCCCTCATTTTCATAATGCCCGCATAGATGAAGATGCCGCCGATGACGATGCGGATGGCGGTGCTCACGAACGATGTGGAAAGCAATGGGCGCATCAGCTCTTTTCCTCCGGTAGTCCCGCCTCGTGCCATTGCTTCCAGCCGCCATTGAAAACAAACACCTGCTTCAATCCGGTGCGGAGGAGTTCGCGGG
>CAIYUV010000241.1 GCA_903929475.1 uncultured Spartobacteria bacterium | reverse complement strand
CGAAACGGGACAAGCCATGCGCGAGGAAATCGCGCGCGTCGTGCCGTTTTACGATGGCGTGCAGTATTTGAAAAAAATCGGCGACTCCTTCCAATACGGCGGCGCGCACCTTTGCGCAGGCGGCGTTTTCGAGACGGGCGATCACAAGGCGCACCTCAGCGCGCCGGAAGTCCCGGCGGGTCACACTGAGGGCTGCTTCCACGTCAGCACACGTCGCGGGAAACAATTCAACACGCTCATCTACGCCGAGACCGACCCGCTCACCGGCGCGGATCGCGACGCTGTGTTCATGTCACAGGAAGACGCGACCAAGCTCGGCGTGAAAAACAATGACCCCATCGCGCTCGTGAACGAACTCGGTCGCTACGAAGGCCGCGTCTTTCTCGCCGACATCGCATCGGGCAACCTGCAGGTCATGTGGCCCGAGGGAAACACAATCATCCGCCGCGGAGTCGTGGACGCTGGCGGCGGCGTGCCCGACTACAACGCCACTGTGCGCGTGGAGACAACGCGCGCGTAACTCATCGAAGGAAAACGTCGCACGCGACACCGGCGACGAAGACTAAACCGACAAAGGCGTTGCTGAGGAAAAAGGCGCGGTTGATGGCGGCGACATCGAGTCTGCGCACACTGCGGTGCTCGTAGACGAGCGCGGCGGCGATGGGCACGAGTGCTATGGCGTAGGGGGCGTGGAGACCTGCAAACCAGCCGAAACCGCCGAGCAGCGCGAACGCGAGCGTGTGCAAAACTTTGGCCACCGTGAGCGCGCGAGGTATGCCCATTTTTACCACGAGCGAATGTAGCCCCTCGGCGCGGTCGAAGTCGTGATCCTGCGTGGCGTAGATGATGTCGAACCCCGCGACCCACAGCACCACGCCGAGCGCCAGCACGAGCGGCGGCAACGCAAATGCACCCTTCACCGCCAGCCATGCGCCGACGGGCGCGACCGCCAGCGCGAAGCCGAGGAAAAAGTGGCTGTAGTGCGTGAAGCGCTTCGTGAGCGAATAGACAAAAATCATCCCGAGCGCGACCGGCGAAAGATACAGACAGAGCGGATTGATTTGCCATGCCGTGAGCACGAAAGCCGCCGTGCTCGCTGCGAGCAGCGCAATCGCAGCGGGCCTCGGCAGGAGCTTGTGACGTCCGGCGGTGCGCGGGTTCCGCTTGTCCATTTCCCAGTCGGCGATCCGGTTAAAAAGCATCGCCGCAGTGCGCGCGAAAACCATCGCTAGCACGATGAGCCCGCACAATTTTGCCGAAGGCAATCCGTCCGCTGCTACTAGCATCGCGCCGAGCGCAAACGGCAGCGCAAAGACGGTGTGTGAAAAGCGGATGAAGCGCAGTGCGTCGGCAATCATCGAAACTCCGGCGTCGCCTATAATTGCGGCTGGCCTTCGCGGGCGCGGGGATCCTCGGGTTCGTCGAAGATCGCGGCGAGCCGGTCGTCCACTCGTAAATCAATCAGCTTCCAGACATCCACGGGCTTGTAAAAATAGAAGCGCCAGCGGAGCGGGAAGTCCTTGCCGAGCGAGATGACGGTGTAGCTGATGAGCCGGTCACCCACGCTTTTCTTCGTCACGATTTCATGCCCGTTCATCGCGCCGAACACGGCAATCGCGTCCTTCGTTTTCGATTTGAGCATTTTCACATCCTCGGCGCGCTCGGCGATCTTGGTGCCGCGCGTGAGCTGGTCGTAGGCTTGATCCACCTCGCGGCGCTGGAGGTAGGCGAAAAAGCGCGACATGATTTTATCCGGCGAATCCCCCTCGGCAGCGGCTTCGATCGGCGCTTCGGTGCTGATGATGGGAGGATTCGCGGGTTGCTTCGGCGCGGCTTTGGCTGGCGCTTGAGCGTGGGCGGCGATGGTGAGGCCGAGGATGAATGCGGTGATGATTTTCATGCGAGAAGTGCGGTGAGCCGTTGCTGCGCGTTTGCAGTCAGCGGCGTGCCGTGTGCGAAAGTCAGGATGCGGACATCGAATGACAACAGTTTTCTCAGCGAAAGCGCCAGTTGCCTCGCATCGGCGCAGTATTTCGCGGGCAGCATCGCAAAGCCGTTTGGCTCGACGTGAATGAGCGCATCGCCCACGCACACGACACCCTCGCCAACAAACGCAATCTCCCCCGCACCGCCGCCGGGCAGCGAAACCACTCGCATACCGCCGGGCGCAATATCGCCATCGGCGAGCGTGCCATCTAGCGGGATACCGATTTCCTGTGCGGCCTCCGCGTGTGCAAAAATCGGGACACAGAAGCGCGAGCGGTAGTCAGCGGCGGCGCGGGTGTGATTGCCATTCGACAGCAAAATGGCCGCTGGTTTCGCGAGTGCAGTGAGTTCTTTCAGCGAAGGCGCGGCAAGCGGGATGGGATCGATGAATACCATCCCCGCCGGTGTGATGAGCGCGCAGGATGAGAGGTCGCATTTCACCGAAGGCTCGTAGGCCTGCCAGAAATAGAGCGACGGCGTGACTTGCTGAAATTCGTCTGCGGTCTTTCCCACACGTCTGCATTGCCATCGGGAAAAGTGCGCGTCAACCGCACTGCGCTTTGCAAAGCCACGCACCGCCGCTACACACCGCGCGTGCCGAATACTGACCTGCCGATTTACGAACTCGAAAACGAGTTGGTCGCCGCTTTGAAAAAGAGCAACCGCCTCATCCTGCAAGCGCCCACGGGCTCGGGGAAATCCACGCAGGTGCCGCAGATGCTGCTCGACCACGGGCTCGCGGACGCAGGCGAAATCGTGGTGCTCCAGCCGCGCCGGCTGGCGACTCGGATGCTCGCGCAGCGCGTGGCTTTTGAGCAGAAATGCAAACTCGGCGACGAGGTGGGCTACCAAATCCGGCTCGACCGCGTGTGCTCGGCGAAGACGCGCATCCGCTTTGTGACCGAGGGCGTGTTGCTGCGGCAGATGCTCAATGATCCGCAACTGCGCGGCGTGGCGGTGATTATTTTCGATGAATTTCACGAGCGGCATCTGTATGGCGACATCACACTCGCGAAAGCGCTGGAACTTCAGGAACGCGCGCGGCCCGACCTCCGGCTCGTCGTCATGTCCGCCACGCTGGAGACTGCGACGCTCGGAAAATATCTCGCGCCGTGCGACACGCTCACGAGCGCTGGGCGGACTTTTCCCGTGCAGATCGAATACCTGCCGAAGTCACTGCGCGCCGACGAATATCCCGTGTGGGACGCCGCCGCCGAGGAACTGGAACGACTCGCACCAACGACCGAGGGCGATGTGCTCATTTTCATGTCCGGCGCGTATGAAATCTCGCGGACCATCAGTGCGGTGCGCGCACGGCTGGGCGGAAAATTTGTCGTGCTCCCGCTTCATGGCGAATTGCCCGCGAGCGAGCAGGATGCCGCCATCGCACGCTACGATGCACGTAAAGTGATCGTGAGCACGAACGTGGCGGAGACTTCGCTGACGATTGACGGCGTGCGCGTGGTGATAGACGCCGGCCTCGCCCGCGTGGCGCGCTTCGATGCCAATCGCGGCATCAACACGCTGCTCATCGAGCGCATCTCCCGCGCGAGCGCCGACCAGCGCGCAGGCCGCGCAGGCCGCACCGCACCTGGCGTCTGCCTGCGACTCTGGACCGAGGACGAACACGCCAACCGCCCCGCGCAGGAAACACCCGAAGTGCGCCGCCTCGATCTCGCGGAAGTCGTTCTCACGCTCAAGGCGAGCGGAGTCGAAAACGTCGCCGCATTCCGCTGGCTGGAAGCGCCCGATCCCAAATCGCTCGCTCTCGCCGAGACGCTACTGCTCGATCTCGGAGCGATTGGCGCAGATGGAAAAATCACCGAACTCGGTCGGCGCATGATGGCCTTCCCCGCCCACCCCCGCTACGCGCGGATGCTGCTCGCTGCGCATGAGCGCGGCTGCGTGCCCGCCATTTGTCAGGTCGCCGCGCTCACGCAGGGAAAATCGCTGCTCCCGCGCGCTACGGGCAAGCAACAGCAGACCGACCGCGAGGATTTGTTCGGCGGCGATGCCACGAGCGATTTCTTCGTCCTCCTGCGCGCGCTGCGCCACGCGGAACAGGCGAGCTTTAATCCCCAGCGCCTCCGTCCGCTCGGCGTGAACGGTATCGCTGCACGCGAGGCCAGTGCGCTCGCCCAGCAGTTTCGCGCCATCGCGAAAGACGAAGGCCTCGATTGCGAGCCGCGCGATACATCGAGCGAAGCACTCGCGCGCTGCATCCTCGCCGGTTTCCCGGATCATGTCGGTGTGCGACTGGATCGCGGGACGCTCCGTGTGCAACTCGTCCACGGACGGCGCGGCGTGCTGGCGCGGGAGAGCATGGTGCAGGATGCCACGCTGCTCGTCGTCGGCGAAGTGCGCGAGGTCGAGTCGCGCGACGATGTGCAGACGCTGCTCACGCTCGCGACCGCCGTGCAGGAAGACTGGCTCCGCGAAATGTTCCCCGAGGCGTTTAGCCAGCAGACGGAGGTTTTTTACGACACCACGCAGCGGCGCGTGATGGCGAGAAAGGTGACGCGTTTCCGCGATCTGGAAATCCGCGCCGAGCGCACGGAGAACGTCCCGACCGAGCAGGCAGCGGCCATTCTCGCTGCGGAAGTGGAGGCCGGACGACTGAAATTGGAAAACTGGAATCACGACGTGGAGCAGTGGATTCTCCGACTCAACCAACTCGCCGACTGGTGCCCGGAATACGAACTGCCGAAGCTCACGCCCGCCGACCGCCACGTGCTCGTCGAGCAACTCTGCCTCGGCGCGAGCGGCTATCGCGACATCAAGGAACGCTCCGTGTGGCCCGTGGTGAAATCGTGGCTTTCCCCCATGCAGCAGCAACTCGTGGAGGATCAAGCGCCCGAGCGACTCGAACTACCGAACGGCAAACGCGCCAAAATCACCTACGCAGAAAACGCACAGCCCACGCTGGGCGCGCGCATCCAGGATCTTTACGGCGTGACGCACGACCTGCGCATCGGCGGAGGAAAAATCCCGCTCGTCATTCAGGTGCTCGCGCCCAACTACCGCCCGATCCAAATCACCACATCGCTCGCGAATTTCTGGAAGGAGAGCTACCCGAAAATCAAACAGGAGCTTTCCCGAAAATACCCGAAACACGAGTGGAAGTAGATTTCCGGAGCGGCTGGCGCATACGGTTTCTACAATCATGCTTTACCCGAAGTCAGTGGCGCGTAGCGCCAGCGACAACGGTAGCCGTGCGTAAGGAGCGAAGCGACGCAGCCCACGGATCGCCGCAGGCATCCATGCACCGCGTATGCGGTGCGACTATCGGTGTCGCGTAAAGGTTGCGCTGACGTTAGCGCCGAGGGAATGATTGATTGCTCCCCTGTGCACGCTCACTGGCAAATATCCCAAAAACCAAAGCAGCACAGCGCTGGCCGTGCGGCTTGGTGATTTGCGGGCGGTGTGCTGCGGCGTCCTACGGCGCGGTCGCGTTCACCGGGGCGCTCGGGGCGCTGTAGCCGTGGTTGTTGTGGGCGGCGACGGTGATTTGCACGACGGCACCGGGCGTGAGGGTGATGACGGCCTGGCTGTCCTCAAAGAAGCCGAACTCCAGTGGGTGCTGTGCGCCGTTGATGCGCGCATAGACTTTGAAGCCGGTGCTGCGGCGCGAATCGTTCCAGTCCACGATGAGCGTGCCGCTGCCTGCCACGCCTTGCGTCACCACGAGGCCGTCGGGGACGCCGGGCGTCTCGGGGTCGGCGGGTCGGTTGAACCCGAACGCATACCAGCGCGAATCGTCGTCGTCGAGGAGCTGGCCGAGTTCTTCGCGCAGGCCGGTGAGGCGTGCGTGGAGTGCGTTCCGAGCCAGGTCGCGGGCGTCCTTGGCGGTGCCGCTGTTGGTCTCGGCCTGGTTCACGTTGAAGCGCACCGTGGAGATGGTGCTGTAGCGCGAGGTCGCAATCGCGGCCGTCACATCCAGCTCCGGGTGGGTGGCATTCGTGGATTCATACTGTGGATGGCTGCTGAGGAAATCGCGGATCGATCCGAGGAGACCGAAACGTTCATCCTGCGAGCGCGGGACGGACAGCGAGCCTGCGGCAAACCCCGCCGCATTCCAAACGGCATTCCATTTGGTGCCGATGGTTGTCTTTCCCGTGCGCAGAAAGAGCGCGATAAACGCCTTTCCGTTGGAGTTTGCCGTTTGAAGCTCATCCATCGCCATGCTTTTTGCCATGAGATAGGTTTGAAACGTGTTTTCCGCAGAAGTCAGCGCCGTGATGTCGGCGCGGATTGCGGCTTCCGTGTTTTGCAAAAGGCCGATGGAGGCCCCGTGCTGGTTTGCCCCATCCGCAGAATCCTCGGCGTGGGCTACGAGCGGGTCGAATGGATCAGGTATTGGATTTTGTGCCATGTTATTTGATGTATTTTGTAGGTTTTGTTTGCCCCTGGGTTCTCCAGTCCCAATGCGGCTTTTTTGCAGGAAGGCGGCAAACTCTGCCGCTGGAGGAAAGTGCTGAAAACAAAGGCGTTGACCATGAAAGTCCGGGTCTGTGCACGCTGCACGAGGTAGGACGGCATAGCGGTTGGGGTCTGTGCGCGCTGCACGGAGGCAACCTGTCATCGCATTTTGGGTGAATTTTTCCGCCCCGATCCACCCCGCAAAACCGCTTGGTTTTCACCACGAAGGCACCAAGCGCACAAAGAGGGCAGTAGGCAAAAATCCCCGCGCCCGAACCCACCCCTTCACGCCGCCCACACTTCCACCAACCGCCACGAAGCCCCTTTGAACGAAGAACGCTCCTCGTCCCTCCCGCCGCCAGCGTCCTGCATGTTGGTTTGCTTCTTAACATAGGGATAATACGTGTCCCTTTCGCGATTCTTTCAAAAATCTTTCAAAAAATGACGCCTCTCATCCACCCAAGCCCGCCAAGCCGCCAAGCCGCCAAACACGGGAGACATCCCGCCGCGCTTTTTGAGTCTCTGAAATCAAATAATCAGTCTGACATTTTCCCCCAATTCTCAGCCAATAAATCCACTCTTTCGTCCCGATCGCACGAAACTGTGCTTGGGAGCGCGAGCGGTGGAATTTCTGAGCGTGCAGTCGAATTACATTGGTGAGATACTGTTTTTCAACAACCTGCTTCACACATGAGCGATAACTCAAAAATCGAATGGACTGACGCCACATGGAACCCCGTGCGTGGCTGCACAAAAATCAGTCCCGGCTGCAAGCACTGCTACGCGGAGACTTTTGCAGAGCGTTTCCGCGGCGTTCCTGGCCACCCATTTGAGTTCGGCTTCGATCTGCGACTCGTGCATGACAAGCTGAGTCAGCCGTTTCAATGGGCCACAGCGAAACGCATATTCGTTAACTCGATGAGCGATCTCTTTCATGATGCTGTGCCTGACGAATACATTGAAACCGTTGCCGCCGTAATGCTGGAGGCGGATTGGCATGTCTATCAGGTGCTCACCAAGCGGCCTGATCGGCTCCAGCACCTTCTGCGGGGCAAACTCGCGAAAGCTGCACAAGCCGCGCATATTTGGTGGGGAGTCAGCGTCGAAAATCGGACGCACGGCGTGCCCCGCATCGAAGTGCTTCGCGAATCTGCGGCGACTGTGAAGTTCCTCTCTATCGAGCCGCTGCTAGAAGACCTCGGGCGCATCAATCTCAAAGGGATGGACTGGGTCATCGTTGGCGGCGAAAGCGGCCCGCGCGCACGACCGATGGAAACAGCGTGGGTTGAAAACATTCACCGCCAGTGTAATCGCGGAAGTATCCCGTTCTTCTTCAAGCAATGGGGTGGAGTTCAAAAGAGCCGCACAGGACGCATACTACATGGCCGCACTTACGATGAATTGCCGATGATACGCGAACAGCGCGTGCCCTCGCTGCGCGAGCGAGATGCCCGCAAGAAGGAGACGATGGAGTTGAACGCCGCGTAAGAGATCACGATGCCACGACAAGACATCAACGAAAAGCCCTTCGATGAGGGAACACTGACAAAGCTAGAGATTTTTCAGCTTTATGTTCGCGAGTGGCTTCCGGTCTTTCTCGCGAGAGAAAAGATCGTCTGGCCGCAGGTGCATTTGTTCGACTTCTTCTGCGGTTCAGGCACCGACTCCAAAGGCATCGCGGGCAGTCCGCTGAGGATTCTCGAAGAGCTTGCGAAACAACCGGCGTGGCTCGCGCGGCGCGACGTTTCTACGACCGTTCATTTCTTCGACGAGAAATCGGAGAAAATTGACGACCTCAAAGCGGGAATTGAGCAACGTGGTTTCAACGTGCTCGGAGCGAATTTCACTATCGAAGCGGGCGAGTTTTCAAAAACTTTTGAGAAAGCGAAATCATTGCTGTGCTCAGGAAGCACCGCGTGCCTTGTGTTTCTCGATCAATACGGAATCAAGGATGTCTCCGAAGACGTCTTTAAATTTCTTGTTGGATGCCCATGCACCGACTTCCTCTTTTTCATTTCGTCAGCCATCTTCAGTCGGCTTGGCGATCAGCCCTGTATTCGCAAATACCTTGATCTCGGGAAACCAGAAGATTCTTACGAAGCGCATCGTGCGGTTGCGGATCATTTTCGTCGTTGGATCCCTGCGGGCACCGACTACTACCTCGCCCCATTTTCGATCAAAAAGGGCGCGAATGTTTACGGATTGGTGTTCGGCTCAGGACATCCACTCGGGATGGAAAAATTCCTCCGAGTCGCATGGAAAAAGGATCAATTGAACGGAGAGGCAAACTTCGACATCAACCGTGAAGGGTTATCTGCTCAGCAGCCCTCGCTTTTCAACGAGCGTCCGACCAAAGTCACGGCATTCGAGGCCGACCTCCGCAACGGCATCATCGCGAGACGACTTTGCACAGAGGCGGATATTTATCGGTTTTGTATCTCTGGCGGAATGACTCCTTCCCACGCAGAACCGGTGATAATGGCGATGAAGCGAGAGGGACTCGTCGAATGCACATGGAGTGTGCCGCAAATCAAGAGTTTGAAAGATTCGCGCCCGTTTTCTGTGTCGCCCAAAGATTGACCTAATCTTTAAAAGCGGATCCGTGCTGAAAAGCGCAAAAAAACAGCATGCAGAATATCACGAAAGTAATACTCACGGTTTTGAAGCCACAGCTTTAGTCGAGGTGTAGAAAAGACGTTTATTTCTATAGTATTGCCAAAATCCCACGTTGCAGGGCAACCGATACATGTCGTTGCTCCGCCTGCCTTGGTCGCGGCCCGGCCATTTGGTGTCGTGGAGGGGAATAGAGGTGAGTGTTCAACTCCTGACATCAGAGAACTGGATTTTGCGTTTGGCCTGCTCCCTATTTTCCTTCGCTTGCTACGAGCGTTTGTAGTGCAGGCTCAGGGTGTGGAAGGTCTGGTCGCCGGTGTTTGCGCTGACGTTGAAATAGATCAGCTCCACCGCCGTGTTGTTCTTGTTCCATTTGTAGCCGACGAGCGTTTGCGAGGCGTTGCCGTCGGGAGTCGGCGCGGTGCTGCGAACGATCTGCTGGCCCTGGCCGTAGAGGCGTTCGAGCATCTGGCGTTTTTCGCCGAGACAGGCGCCGTAGCGTTCTTCGTCCCAGCCGTCCTGTTCGTATTGCAGTTCCACTTCCACGAGCTGGCCGCCGCTCAGGCGCTCGACGATTTTTCCGTCCTTGGCTTTGTCTTTGGAAAGCTGGCCGCCGAGGAAGTAAAACATCACGCGCCGAAGTTCCGGAGGCTTGGGGGCGGTTTTGTCGGCGGGGTCCGGTTTTTTAAACCCTGTCACCGTCACGGCCCATCGCGGGCCGACTTTCCGGCGCTCGATGATGTTCAGTTTCGCCGAGCTGATTTTGCTCTCCATGCGATCCGATGGCTCGTGCCACACGAGGCTGAAAGGAGGTGAAATCTCGTTACCATTCGACGGTGGCGGCAATGGTGCGGGCGTGTTTTTCTGCGCAAAGGCAAATGTCGTCAGTGCGAAGAACACGACGAGCGAGGGCCGGAACGCGGAGTGGAATGTCATTCGACGCATACGAGCGTGGAGATGGGGCTGTGGGCAATCGCAAAGACAAACGGGTGATTGGTGATTGGAGCGTCCATGCCGTCCATCGTGTCCATCCGCTTCTGCATCGCACATCTCCGTGTTCTCTGTGCCCTTTGTAGTTAAAAAATCAGCGCATCTTCCAGATGGAGAGGCAACGGAATATCCCGTGAATCATCCAAATCCTGTGAATCCTGTCTAACAATGAGTGACAGGATTATCGGGATTGGAAGGATTTACAGGATAGTGCAGCAGTCACATTTCTCCTTTGTGCGCTTCGTGTTCTTCGTGGTTAAAACCAACCGCGTCTGCGCTGCTCGCGTCCGCTCCTCGCAGGCACTATTTGAATCTCGCCTGAATCTCCGGCCAGCGTTTCAGAAACGTCTCGGCCATGATGGCGTGTCCGGTGCCGTTCGGGTGGATGGCATCGCCGCCGTGGGTTTCTTTGATCCGCGCGAGCATCGGCGTGCGGATGTCCACGACGCTCACGCCGTCCTTGCCGTCGAGCGAGAGGAGCCACTTGCTATACTTCGCGAGCACCTGATCGTAATACGGATAAGCCGTGCGGTAGCCGAATTTGTTCGGGTCTTTCGCCGCCTCGATTTCCGCCTCCGCATTTGCCTTCGCATAAAACGCCTCCTTGCCCGCAGCATCCAATCCCTCCGGCAATGCGGGGCCAGCCGATGCGAACGGCGGCGGCGTCAGGAGAATCAAGTGCGCGCCAGCGTCTTTCGTCTTTTTGGCCAGCGACAGGACGCCCTCTTGATACGCAGCAAAACGCTTTTCGTTAAAAGGGTGGTAGATGCCGTCATTGATGCCGTAGCACGCGACGACCCACGTGGGCTTTTCCTCGGCGATCAACTTGCCGACCCAGTTGTGCGCGCATGGACGGCGACCGGGATGATACGCCTCGCTCAAGTTCGAGAGCGTCTCGCTCATGTGCCCCCAATTGTAAATCTGCGGTGGATTGGTCGGGTTCTGTTTAATCAACTCCGCCTTGATGGTTTTCACATAGCCGCCCGCCTTTGTGATGCTGTCGCCGAGGAAAAAGAACATCTGTGGCGCGGCTTGCGGGGCTGCGGGCTTTGGCGCTGCTGCTGCTGGTTCCTCAGCTCGCAGGAAACTGACAAGACCAAGACTGAGGGCGCAAATAAGACGTGTAATTTTCATCGGAAAACGATGCGGAAATGGTCGCGCGTTGGCAAGGGAGCAAATTTCCAAGTGTGCTGACGACGAGGCGGAGCTTCCCAATCCGCCCATTCTGCGGCATCTCAGCGGTATGAAATCGCTGCTCCTGCTTCTCTTCGCGTGCCGCCTCATCGCTGCGGAGCCTCTGCGCGTGGGCATGGACATGAGCTATCCGCCCTTTGAAATGCGCGATGAAAAAGGACAGCCCGCCGGAGTGAGCGTGGACCTAGCATGGGCGCTTGGCGAAAAAATCGGACGCCCCGTGGAATTCGTGAACATGCCCTTCGACGGCCTCATCCCCGCGCTGCGCACCAACCGCATTGACGTGGTTCTTTCCTCCATGACGGCGACGCCCGAGCGCGCGCAGAGCGTGGATTTCTCCGAGCCCTACCTGCGCACCGGCCTCTGCCTGCTCACGCCCGCGACGAGCGACATCCAGGGCGTAGCCGACCTCGACCGCGCGGGAAAAAAGGTCGCTGTGATCAAAGGAACCACCGGTCATCTTTGGGCGGTGCAAAATCTCAAACAGGCGCAGCCGCTCGTCCTCGCGAAAGAAACCGCCGGAGTGCTCGAAGTCACGCAAGGCAAGGCGGACGCTTTTATCTACGACCAAATGTCCACGCTGCGAAACTGGCTCGGCAACCGCGACAAGACGCGCGCCGTGCTGAAACCATTCAAAGAGGAAGCGTGGGCCATCGCATTGCGCAAAGGCAACGACCCGCTCCGCACGCAGGTGAACACCGCGCTCGCGGAGTTGCGGAAGGAGGGAGTGTTCGACCAGCTCGCCGACAAATGGCTGAAGGAACAAAAGTCGGAGTTTGCCAAACTGGGTGTGCCTTTCGTTTTCTAACGCCATGAGCAACGTCCGCGCAGACCGCACCATCGAGCATGACTGGTCGCCACGCAAAATTCCCGAGGGAATCGTGTGGGGCGAGGGATTTTACTGCGAGAGCGCGCAGTGCTTTTTGCATTTCAAAGGCACGCGCAGTCCGGCAGTGGAAATTGGCAAGCACGTGAGCGTTTATGCCGCCTGCCAGTTCGCAGTCGCGAAGGATGCCCACGTGCGCATCGGCGATTTCACGCTGCTCGTCGGCGCGCTCATCACTGCGGAGACAAGCGTGGAAATCGGCTCGCACTGCCTCATCTCGTGGGGCGTCGGCATCGCGGATAGCGACTTTCATCCCGTCTCCGCAGCAGCCCGCCGCGTGGACGCCGAAGCGCTCGCGCCCTACTACGAAGGCAAGCCCGAGCGTCCGCTCGAAGCCGTGCGATCGCGCCCTGTCCGCATCGGCAACAACGTGTGGATCGGAATGAACGCGATCGTTTTGAAAGGCGTAACCATCGGCGACGACTGCGTGATCGCCGCCGGTGCCGTAGTCACGAAAGACGTGCCGCCCGGAACAATCGTGGCTGGCAATCCCGCCCGTTTTGCGAAACGAGTGCCCGAGTGATGAAATCTCCAACGTGCTTGCCGACGCGTAGGGCGGCTGAAAGGATGTGCGCATGACGGCGATGGATGCGTTTGAACAAATCACCCACGGAGGCGGCAATGATTTCGCCGATGTGGTGCAGGTGCTCGCGGCACACGGCCCATGGTGCCTCATCGGCGGCCTTGCCGTGAATACCTACGTCGATCCCGTCTATACACTCGATGCCGACATCGTCGTCGTCGTTCATGCCCTGCCCGCCATCCGTGCCGATTTGGAGCGACTCGGTTTTAAAACAGAGACCTTCCCGCATTCTCTCAACGCACGAAGAGGTGCGAGCGATCTGAGCATCCAGTTCAGCACCGACACGCGCTATCAGGATTTCATCGCAAAGACCGAACGCCGTTCCGTGCTGGGAATCGAAGTGCCAGTCGCCACGCTCGATAATCTCGTGCGCGGAAAAGTCTGGGCGTGGAGCGATCCGAATCGCCGCGCGACAAAACGGAAAAAGGACGAGCTGGATCTTCTGCGCATTGCCGAGGTCCATCCATCCATGCGCGGGATCATCCCCGCAGAAATCATCGCGCAGCTTTAATGAGCAAAAAACGCATCGTCGTCATGGGATTCATGGGTGGCTGCCCCATCGCGGGAGTCATCTGGCAGCACATCCATTACATCGTCGGCCTCCAACGACTCGGGCACGACGTGTATTACATCGAGGACTCTGCGCGCTATCCCTACAATCCCGTCACCTACGAGGAAAACGAGAACTACACCTACGCCGCCGAGGTGCTCGGAAAACTCGCCACGCAATTCGGCTTCGAGGGCCGCTGGAGCTACTGCGCCCGTTTTCTCCCCGACGAACCTACGGCCGGACTCTCGCTCGCAAAAGTGCGCGAACTTTACCGCACCGCCGACGCCATCCTCAACGTCTGCGGTGCGCAGGAATTCAACGTCGACCTGCTCGTCTCGCAAAACATCCTCTACGTCGAAAGTGATCCCGGCGTGGAGCAGATCAAAGTGGACAAAGGCGACGAAAAAACGCGCGAGTATCTTGGACGTCATCGCGCACTTTTCACCTTCGGCGAAAACGTCGGCACCGAGCTTTTCCCCGTGCCCGTCCACGGCGCACGCTGGCTGCCCACACGCCAGCCGGTCGTCACCAATTTTTGGAAAATGGACGCGCCCGCAGCGAGCGACGCCGTTTTCACCACCGTTGCAAACTGGAACACCAGCGGACGAAAAGACATCGAGTGGCGCGGCGAGAAATATCACTGGAGCAAGTCGCTGGAGTTTCTGAAATTCGTCGAAGCCCCCGCGCGCTGCGGCGAGACTTTTGAAATGGCGACCAACATCGGCGACCCCGCCACCCGCTCACGCTTCGAGCAAAACGGCTGGCGTCTCGTCGAACCCGACCAGCCGAGCATCCAGTGGGATTTGTATCGCTCCTATCTGCAAAATTCGCGCGGCGAATTCACAGCTGCCAAGGACCAATACGTCCGGCTGAACACCGGCTGGTTCAGCGACCGCACCGCCTGCTACCTCGCCTGCGGGCGCCCCGCCATCACGCAACAGACCGG
>CAIYUV010000240.1 GCA_903929475.1 uncultured Spartobacteria bacterium | reverse complement strand
TTTTTCTTAAAAAGTGCGGCGGTCTTTTCGCGGAGGGCGGGTGGACACAAGTGCCCGCAGCGGCAAGAATGGATAGGTCAGTCTCTCAAACAGGGTCAGCTCGACTTTCCTTGCGGAAAGGTGCCGCCACTAAAAGCATCGTCGCACGGCTGCGGCCTCATACTCCTGAACGGGGTGCCCATCGGCCTTGCGGCCCCGGGCCCACCATTGGCGTCTCGAGGTGTTGCTGCGCTTGTGTCCGCCGCACCAGTTGCACGACCTCTGCGCTTTGCCAAGTTACTTCTGAGCATCGAACCCGGCACGGGGTTCAGGTGCTCCTGAGCAGCAACGGGTTTTTGACGTCCTTCTCCGGCAACACCGCCATCAAGGGCGCGGCGGGCATCGGCCACGATGCGAGCGGGTCGCTGTTGTTCTCTGGGGCATTCAGCGAGTTGTCATGGACTTCTGCGGCCAGCGTCCAGGAAGACGGCTTCAACCTGCAAGCTTCAGTTGTTCCCGAACCCGGTTCTCTTGCTCTCCTTGCCATCGGTGTCATGATTTACTTGGCTCGTCGTGCACGCCACACAAATGGACAAAACGCCTCCTGTAAGGAGTCAAGGCGAAGCGTAGGAAAAGTTAGAATTGGATTGTTGTTTTTGAGTGTTACATACGGGGATGAGGTGGGACTTTGGGGCTATTGCGAACGTTTCCGCTTACAAGGAATGCCCATGGCAATGCAGACAAAGCAAAACCGCGAACGCCGTTTCCGACGTTCGCGGTTTGTGAGATTGGTTGGTCTGGTTGCTTACGCGGCTTTCAGCGTCACTCCCGGTTTTTTGGCGAGGACTGCCTTGGCTTTGCCGACGAGTGCGACGAAGGCCTGCTCGTCGTTGACGGCGAGGTCGGCGAGCACTTTGCGGTCGAGCGCGATGCCTGCGTCCTTGAGCCCTTCCATGAAGCGGCTGTAGGTGAGGCCGTTCGCACGGGCGGCGGCGTTGATGCGTTGGTTCCAGAGTTTGCCGAACATGCGCTTGCGCGTCTTGCGATCGCGGTAGGCCCAGTATTGGGCTTTCATGACGGCGTTCTTCGCGTAACGGAAGAGTTTGCTGCGGCGACCGCGGAAGCCTCTGGCCTTGTCGACCATGTTCTTGCGGCGCTCACGTGATGCGGGGGCGTTGGTTGCTCTTGGCATTGTGTTTTTTGGTTTCTTTCGGCGGGCTGTTTCTTGTGGTGAATGTCCGGTGCGCCTCGCCTGCCGAGTTGCTCTCTAACTTAAAGAGAGAGCAGGCGCTCCGGACTTGTGCTTCCGTTTCGCTTACGCGAACGGCATGCACTCTTTGATGCGGTCAACCATCGTCTCGTGGACGAGGCCGACCTTGCCCAGGCGGCGCTTGCGCTTCGAGCTTTTGCTCGATGCGAGGTGGCGCAGACCTGGCTTGCGGCGCAGGATCTTGCCTGTGGCGGTTACTTTAAACCGCTTCGATGCTGATTTCTTCGTCTTGCGACGTGCAATGGCTCTTGGCATGGGGCGGCGGACATTAGGGGACGATCTCCGTTTGGCAATTCCTTTTTCGAGGGAAATTCGGCAGGGTCATAGAGGGGAAAATTCGGCGCGGTAGAGGCCGGCGGCGTTTGCCTCGCTGCGGCGAAAGGGAACGCCGAGCAGTCGGGTGAAAAGGTCGGCTTCCAATTTCGCCACGAGCGGGTAGGCGTGGAGCACGTCGAGAAATGGGCAGTGGTTTTCGATGATGCACGTCCCGTTTTCTACGACGGCCATGTGGCCTTCGTTGTCGCGGTGTTTAGCGAGTGACTCGACGCGATCGGTGAGCGATTCACCGGATATGTGCGGGGTGAGCGCTGCGGCTTTTTGCTGCCAGACGAGGAGGAGCAATTTTTCCGGCGCTGCGGGGCCGAGAAGTTTTTTCGAGGCATCGAGGATTTCGAGAGTGAGCGGGTTGCTCGCTGTGGGGAAAATATCGTGGGCGCGTTCCGTGAGTCGGTAGAGCATCCTCGGGCGGCCGGTGGAGCTTTCGGGCTTTGGCTCGCGCCATGTGGCGAGCAGTCCGCGGCGGTCCAGTTCCACGCAGACCTCTTTGACGCCCATATAGGACATACCGAGCGTCTCCGCGAGTTCCGTGACCGTGAGACCTTGCGTGCGCTTGAGCGCATTCACGATGCGCAGCCGTGTGCCGGGTGCGATGGCATGAAGGAGCTTTTGCGACATGGCGGTGAACATCAGACTTTCACCGCCCGATTTCCAACCACCAATTTCAACATCGGCGGCGGCGGAAAATTTCCCTCGCCGGGAATATCCCCCGCCCTGCACGCTCCCACCCGCAGTGAACCCCGATATCAATTTCCAGCTTCTCGTGGACCGGCACTACGCCGCGCTCTACCGCATCGGGCTCAGCCTCAGCGGCAGCGCGGATGCGGCGTCGGACCTCGTGCAGCAGACATTTTATCTCTGGGCGGAAAAGGGCCATCAACTCCGCGACGCGACGAAAGCGAAGTCGTGGCTCTTTACCACGCTCTATCGCGAATACCTCGCAACCTACCGACGCAACGTGAAATTTCCACACATCGAACTCGACGACTCCACCGGCGATCTCCCGGTCATCGAGCCTGCCATGCTCGATGAAATGGACGGCACCACAGTCGTCGCCGCGCTCACACGTGTGGATGAAGTTTTCCGCGCACCGCTCACGCTTTTTTACATCGAACAGCTCTCCTATAAAGAAATCGCCGAATTACTCGAAACGCCCATTGGCACCGTGATGTCACGCCTCTCGCGCGGCAAGGAGCAGCTCCGCAAACTTCTTCTCGAAGGCCGCACGACGACTGCGGAGAAAGTCGTGCAATTCCCCACGAAAGGAGCCGCACAATGAGCGACGAAACGAAACTCCTCCTCAGCGCCCGCCGGCCCGGTGGCCACGATGACACCGACCCCGCAATCGCCGAAGCACTCGCACGCGCCAAGGCCGACCCCGCCCTTTCCGCGTGGGCGGACGAACAACAGCGCACCGATGCTGCCCTTGCCCTCAAACTTCTCAGCGTTCAGCCGCCTGCTGGTTTGCGTGAAACGATTCTGGCTGGCGGAAAAGTCAGCCGTCGCGGGCTGCGCGCGTGGTTCGAGCAGAAGGTGTGGAGAAACTTCACCAACAGCGAGATGGTCGCCGCCGTCGCTGTCGCGCTCGTCCTCGCAGTCGCGATCCTCTTTAGTAAAAACGAGCCGCACGACTGGCAGAGCGCAGGCGCACTCGAAGTTGCGTGCATCGAAAGTTCACAGCGCAATCTGGATCATGTCGTGGGCAACATGGACGAAATTCGGAAGTGGCTCGCCGGCCAGACCTGCCCCGCTCCCGCCACGCTGCCTCCGCAAGTGCGGGGACTTCCCATTTTTGGCTGCGCCAAAATGGACTGGCACGGACAGCCCATGAGCATCGTGTGCTTCGACCTTGGCGGCGGGCGCGAAGTCCATCTCGTCACCGTCTCCATCGAAAACCTCCCCGATGCACCGCCGCAGGGCGATCCCGAATACGCCACGATCAAAGGCTACATGACCGCAAGCTGGAGCGAGGGCGATGTCGCGATGATGCTCATTGGCAAAGTCGGGCAGGAGGATTTGGAAAAACTATTCACCGCCACCGCGAAGACAACTTCGCAAATCCACGCACACATCCTTCTGGCCTCGCGCTGACCGGGCAAACCAGACGCACACAACTTCACCAAGCATCATGTTCAAACGAATCACGTTCCTTTTTTTCACCGCACTTCTCAGCGTCATCGCAAGCGCGCAGAAAGATTCCGAAGGCAGGATCATCTCCGAGCCTGTCATCGTCGCCGACACTACTGCCGTCGCGCCGGGCAAGACATTCACCGTCGGCGTTCATTTCAAACTCGCCGAGGGCTGGCACCTTTATTGGAGATGGCCCGGCAGCGTCGGCAAGCCGCTCACCATCGAATGGGAACTGCCCGATGGCTGGAAAGCTGACGACATTCAATGGCCACTCCCCGAGTTGCTGGTGGATGGATGGGACAACAAATTCTTCGGCTACGAACACGAAGTCGTCATCCCCGTCGTCATCACGCCCGGCGAAAAACCTGCGAACGGAAGCGCAAAGATCACCGCGAAGCTCGACTGGCTCGTCTGCAAAAAAGAATGTGTCCCCGGCAAAGCCGATGTGACGCTCGAACTGCCCGTCGGCACTCCCGCTCCCGCCAACGCCGGACTTTTCGCAAAATGGAGCGCGCAGCTTCCGCAGAGCAGCCCGGCTCCCACGCAGGATGTGAAAGTCAGCACCAACGGCAAGCAGCTCAGCGTCCGTGTCGGCGGTCTCGACAAGACTCTCGGCGTGGAATTTTTCCCTCTGCCGCCCGCGAATTTTTCCGGCAACTTCGACTTTGGTTCCAAGCCCGCGAGCGACACCAACGCCGACGGCACGCGCTCATTTTCCTACAAATTTGAAAGCGACCTGCCCGGCTGGGGCGGCCTGCTCGTCGTGAAGAGCGCGGACGGCGTGCGCCGCGGCTGGTATGTCTGCGGCGAAAACTCCGGGGCTGGCAGCGCGCAATCAACCGCACAGAAAAAATCCGAGGAAATCATCGGTGACGACGGCGGCTGGAATCCCTTCGACGACATCAAGCCCAACAACACAAGCCTGCTCGTCCTTCTGCTGAATGGATTCCTCGGCGGCCTGCTGCTGAATCTGATGCCCTGCGTGCTGCCCGTCATCAGCCTGAAAATCTTTGGTTTTCTCCAGCAGGCAGGTGAAGCGAAAGACCGCGTTTTCAAACTCGGACTTGCATTTTGCGCAGGCGTTTTTGCGTTCTTCATGCTGCTCGCCGTCGCCATCGTCGCGCTCGCGTCGTTTGGAAAAACACTCGGCTGGGGCGAGCAGTTTTCAAATCCGCTGCTGCTCACCGCCATGCTCGGCGTCGTGTTTCTTTTCGGCCTGAGCCTGCTCGGCGTTTTCGAGATCACACTCGGCGGCGGCGCATCGTCCAAGCTCAGCGAACTCTCCTCGAAGGAAGGCCCCGGCGGTGCATTTCTGCACGGACTTTTCACCACGCTGCTCGGCACGAGTTGCACCGCGCCGCTCGTCGGCCCCGTCATCGGCACTGCAATCACACGCCCCGGCACGGAGGTGTTCGCGCTCTTCGCCGCCATTGCTACGGGACTATCGCTCCCGTATTTTCTGCTCACGTGGAAACCCGCGTGGATGCGCTATCTGCCGAAGCCCGGCACATGGATGGTGCGCTTCAAGCAAGTGCTCGGCTTCGTGATGCTCGGTCTCGTCGTGTGGCTGCTTGGCTCGCTGCCCGCCACATCCGCCATCGTCATGGCCGCGTCCTTTCTCCTCGTGCTCGGCTTCGGTGCTTGGCTGCTCGGCACGTATCACGATTCACGCTGGACGCTGCCTTTCACCATCGCATTCGCTGTCGGCGGCTGGTTTCTTTTTGTGCAGGGAAAAGTGAACGTCGCCGCCGACATCGGTGCCGCCGAGGGAGCGAATGCCGATGGCGTGAATTGGGAACCGTTCTCCATCCCGCGCATCCGCGAGGCGCTCGAAGCGGGCCAGCCCGTGTTTGTGGATTTCACCGCGAAGTGGTGCCTCAATTGCAAAGCCTACGAAAATCTAGTCATCAACACCGCGCCAGTCACCGCCGCGTTCAAGGCGAAGAAAGTCGTCACCATCCGAGCCGACTACACCAATCGCCCCGCGCTGATTGATGCGCAGTTAAAAAAAAGCGGCCGCGCAGGCGTTCCGCTCTACGTGCTCTTCCGCAAACGCGGCGACTACTGGCTCGCCGACGGACTAACGCAGGGCGAACTGCTCAAGCAACTCAACAAGCCCTAACCTACTTTCACCGGCTCATCCGACGGGGCGAGCATGGCCTTCACACTACGCAAAAGCTTCTCGGCAGTGTAGGGTTTTTCGAGAAATGTTTTCACACCAAGGCTGTTCAGAATCGTCAGGTTTTCCTTTTGGATGTGACCGCTGGAGACGATCACTTTCACATTCGGATCCAGCTTGCGCAGTGAACGCACGAGCGAGATGCCGTCCATCATTCCCATGTGGAGGTCGGTGACGACCACCGAGATCGCCGCGCGCCGCTCGAAGTAGAGCGCGAGCGCATCCGTGCCGTCCTCGGCGGTGTAGCAGTGGTAGTTGTTCGCTTCGAGCGTGGCCACGATGGCTTCGCGAATGGGCGCTTCGTCGTCCACCACGAGGACCAGTTCCCCATTACCACGGAGCAAAGCCGCATCCTCGGATTTTTTCACCTCCGTTTTCGCCTCGCGATTTGCGGGAAGGAAAATTTTAAACGTCGTGCCCACACCAACCTGACTCTGCAAAGTGATGAAGCCCTTGTGACCTTTCACGATGCCGATGACTGTGGCGAGACCAAGCCCGGTGCCCTTCCCTTCCTCCTTCGTGGTGAAGAACGGGTCAAAAATTTTCTCCATCACCTCCGGCGTCATTCCCTCGCCGGTGTCCGTGACGCTGAAACATACATGGGGGCCGAGCTGTGAGCCGGGATTCATGCGCGCGAGATGTTCGTCCACCTCTATGTTTTCGCATGCCACGCGCAAAATGCCGCCCTTCGGCCCCATCGCATCGCGCGCGTTCACACAGAGATTGAGCAGCACCTGGTGAAGTTGCGTAGCGTCACCGACAAGCAGCCACGGCTCGACGGCGAAGTTCGTCTGGATGTCTATGTTCTTCGGGAACGTCTGCACCATCACCTTCGCCATTTCCGAGATGAGATGCTTGGGCTGGAGCAGGACGCGCTCGCCCTGCGCGCCACGGGCGAATGTGAGCACCTGCTTCACAATCCCCGCACCGCGCTCCGCGCTGCTTTCGATGATTTGTAGCATCTTCTGATCGTCTGACCCGAGCGACTGGCGCAAAATTCCGCTCGCCATGAGAATGGGCGAAAGGATGTTATTGAGGTCGTGCGCAATTCCGCTCGCCAGCGTGCCGAGGCTTTCCAGCCGTTGAGCGCGCAGGAACTGAGACTCGAATTTTTTCGCCTCGGAGATGTCCGTGCTGATCAGCAGCACCGCCTTGGGCTGCTTCGTAACTTCGTCGCGTGCGAGCGTCCATCGCGTATTCACCACAGCTTTGCTGCCATCCTTGCGCACGTGGTGCATCTCGGCGCTCCAGTCGCCCTTTTCCAAAAGGCCGCTCATACACTTCAGAACAGTTTCCATTTCCACCTTGAATAGTTCGTGGACCTTTTTTCCGGCGGCCTCCTCCGCAGACCAGCCGTAGAGCTTGGCGGCACCTTGATTCCAAAACAAAACTTCGCGTTCCAGATTGCAGACGATGATTGCGTCCGTGGCAAGATCCAGCACGTGTGTCAGTTCACGGCTTTCCTCCTCGGCCTGCCGCTGCTCCGTGCGATCAATAATGGTGATATGGATCGCAGAGCGACCGTTGAAATTGATCGTCTGCCATGCCGTCTCGACCGCAACCACCGCACCTTTCTTGGTGAGATGCTGCCAGTCGCACTCCGTGCTCAAGCCTGCAACAGTGCCGAATTCCACGCGGCGGCGATATTCGAGAAAAGCAGGCAGGCTCGATGAGGGATGAACTTGATCCACCGTCATTTCGAGGAACTCCTCGCGCGCCCAGCCATACCGCTCAATTGCAGCTTCATTCACCGCGAGAAACTTCAACGTCTCCGTGTCGAAAATCCACATCGGCAGCAGGGCCTTTCCGAAAAGCTCGTCGAAGCCCAACTGCGCGGGTGCGTTCGGGACACGGGATTCCGCTTCCGCCGCGGGTATGCGGGCTTCAAACGGGATCGGGGTCAGGCTGGTTAGTAATTGTTCAGGCACAGAGCAGCTTTGGGAAAGCAGCTTCCGGGCACATGTGGCGGGATTTTTACTCTATTTTTTCGGGCTGCAGCGCGCACTGAATCCGGTAAGTTTTTCTATTCCTGCAAAAGCGCGGAAATGTGGATGGACCTTGGTTTTTCCACTGGTAGCCAGCCTTCGGGCGTTTGCAAAATCCCGACGACACGCTTCGGGAGCGGCCCGTGAAAATATTCGGAAATTGTCTGCGTGAGCACGAACTCCCCATCTCGTTTCACCAAAGACTCCGGTTTGTTCGGATCAATGATCCCGTCCTCCGTGAAAAACGACACGTTTTTTACCGAGGAAAAATGCGCCTTCGCATCCGCCGTCACCGGCTTGATGCGCAACACGATCTCGCCGTCCTTATGCGCCGCTGTCACAGCCCAATCTTTCGATTTCCTCGCCACGCTCGGACGGGCTTCTTCAAACGATTTCGCCCATCGCCTGTCGTGCGCAACCCCGCCATCGCCCACCGGCAGTTCGATACTCAATTCTTTGAAACCTGGATTGCAGTCGCGCCCGCAGCACATCCAGCGCGCCTTTCCCTCCAGCTTTATAACTTTTCCCGGCTGTAAATTCTTCGGCGGCGTGATTAGCATCGGCAGCAACTTCTCGCCGTGAAAACCCTGTGCCTTGATTTGAAACATGAACACCCGCTCCGGCTCCGGCCACTCGATTGGCCCGGCTTTCCAGCTCTCAGGCAACTTCCACTCCATCGCGGTGGGGATGCCGACGATGCCGGTGTATTTCCAGTAAGTGTGATACCCGCGCGGATGCACCAGATGCAGCCCGACGTAAAACGGCTTGCCCGGCTGGATACTCGTCACCTCGGAAACCAGTTCGATGCCGAGCGGATTTTCCACGGCAAAACCCGTCGCTGCGAAAAAACAAAGCGCGATGAAAGCGAAGCATCTCATGTCACCCTCCACCCTGCGCATACCGTGCGATCTTACAATCCATCTCCCGTGTCGCTTGAAAAAAACTCGCTTGCCGCACACGCCTCATCCCATTGCACTGCAACCCATGCGCATCTTCGTCCATGTGCCCTCGCAAACGCTCGACCTGCTCGCTGACTCCGGCGCGCTCCTCCGACGCTACGTGTGCTCGACCTCGAAATTCGGCATCGGATTCGAGCCCGGTTCGAATCGCACTCCGACGGGACGCTTTCGCATCGCGGAAAAAATCGGCGACGGAGCAAAGCCCGGCATCATTTTCAAATCGCGCGTCGCCACGCGAAAAATCGGATGCGACGACGACGAAACCGATCACGTGCAGACGCGCATCCTATGGCTCGACGGTCTCGACAAAAAAAACGCGAACACCAAGTCGCGCTACATTTACATCCACGGCACCAACGCCGAATCGCGCCTCGGCATCCCCGCGAGCCACGGCTGCGTTCGCATGGGAAATCAGGACATCATCGAGCTGTTCGATGCTGTATCCGTCGGCATGAAAGTCACCATCAGCGACCCACTCTGATCACATGACAAAGATTTGCGTTGTCTCATTTCATCAAACCCGCCTATGTGGACACTCATATGCAACTTGCACTAAAGGAGGTGACACACTGACATGCGTATTCTCGCTCTCATCGCACTCGCGGCCATGACGTTCGGCTTCGTGGCTTGCTCTTCGGACAACCATTGCGCCGCTCCAGCTCCAGCCAAGGGTTACAAGAAGTAGTCCCACTTCCCAACCAAGGGATTTTAGAAGGTCAGACCGCTCGTCGGTCTGGCCTTTTCTTTTGCACATTCACTTCCCCGGCTGCACGGAAATGTGCGCGCTCCCCGCGAGCAGAAAGTGCCACGGCAAATGTTGCGCTCGCGAAATGCCGATGCGCGCATCCGTCTGCACCTCCACGGACGATGTCGGCGGGAGAAAAGACGCACCCTTTCCTGCGCAAAAATCGCGACCGTGATCGCGCCCCGTCACGCCGAGTGCCTGCGCCAGTTTTCCCGGTCCACTGCACAGTGCGTGCGGCTTCAAAGTCTTCGCGCTCTTTTGCGCAGCGGCACGACGGCGCGTCATCGCAGCGAGGCAGGTCGCTGGCTCCAGCGCGCGGAGCAACACGAATCCTTCCTCTGCGCCGCCCTTCACCAGCACATTCAGCATCCAATACATCCCGTAGTTAAAATACACATACGCCGCGCCGGGCGGATGCGCCGCGACAAACGCACGCGCACTCGGTCGCGTCCATGTGTGACACGCCTCGTCGCCCACCGCGCTGTAAGCCTCCGTCTCCGCGACCACGCCCGCGCATTTTCCCCACAAGAGCGTGCAACCGATCAACTCCCGCGCACACGTCACCGGGTCGCGCATGAAAAATTCCCGTGGCAGAAAGTCGCTCACAGCCCCGTCGGATGCGCGATGAATTGGCACGGGATGCGAAACTTCTTCGCCACATGCTCGCCGAGCGCACGCACGCCGAAAGTCTCCGTCGCATAGTGCCCCGCGTAGAAAAGATTCACGCCCAGTTCCTCCGCCAGCGTGAACGTATGATGGGGCCCCTCCCCGCACACGAACGCATCGCAGCCCATCGCCGCTGCCGTCGCGACCTCGCCGCCCGAGCCGCCGCTGCAAATCCCCACGCGCCGCACATTCGCAGGCCCGCCCGGCGCAAGATGCACACGCCCGCCTACCGCGCGCTCGATGCGACGCGCAAACTCCACCCGCGTCGTTTTCACCTCACCGACCAGACCGATGAGCTGCCCCTTCGCCTCAAAAGCCCGCGCGCATTTCCGCAAGCCGAGCGCCTTCGCCAGCAACGCGTTGTTGCCGAACTTCGCGTGCAAATCGAGCGGCAGATGCGAGCCATACACCGCCAGTTCGCCATCGAACGCGACCTGCAACTTCCTCCGCAGCGCACCCGTGAACCGCTGTGCCCCGCCCCACAGCATTCCGTGATGCACCAGCAGCAGCGTGCCCCGCACCCGCGCCGCCTCCACGAGCACCGCCTCACAAGCATCCACCGCCGAGCACACCCGCGCCACGCGCCCGCTGTTTTCGAGTTGCAGCCCGTTCATCGCGCCTGGGTAATCGGCAACGCGGGCGTGATCGAGAAGTTCGTCGAGATGGCGGGTAATGTCGCGGAGCATAGGTGCGATGAAATCAGTGCGAGGGAACTAAAAGAGGAACGCATCGGAGTAAAGCACTCCGCAAACAGCCATGAGTGTGTGCCCTGAAAAAATGTGCCATAGCCTTCAGCTTCGTGCCCAAGCTATGTGAGAATGGAGGGATTCGCATCCGTGTCCCAAATCAATAAAACCAAACAGTGCCTTCGCCCGATTTTTGGCCAAAAGCCGGGCTGCGCAAAAAAAACTTAATGTTTTTTGAGAAATGACTTGCCCGCATCGAAGCCACTCTCGATAGTCCGCGACCTTTTTCCCATTGAGCGGCGGCGTTTGATTGCCCCAGTGAGGAAAGAGGTTTTTTTAACCAGCCTTCGCGGAAATATGCCACAGACCAAAAAGAAAGCCGTTTCGAAACCCGCCAAGTCCATCAAGAAATCACCCGTAAAAAAAGCCGGTTCAAAGCCGAAACCGGCGGCGAAAAAAGCCAGCAAGCCAAAAAAAGCATCCAAGGTTGCCCATACAAAACTGAAGGGTTCGAAGGTTCACGAGAAAGCCGCGAAAAAATCAAAAGACAGTGGCTCATCCAAAAACGGCAAAATCAGCAGTAAACTCGCTGCTTTGCTCAAAATACCGGCAAAAACTGCGTTGAAGCCCGGCCAGAGCATCCTCGAAACGCCCGAGGGCGCTGAGAAGCTACGCGAACTCGTGAAGCTCGCGAAGGAGCAGGGCTATCTCACTTTCGACGACCTCAACGAGCATCTGCCCGATTCAGTCAACGACGTGGACGAGATGGAAGCCATCATGGTGCGCATGCGCAGCATGGAAATTGACATCATTGATTCCTCGCAGGTGGACAGCTACAAAATCGGCCCGAAGACGGACGACCAGCAAAACCAAAAGGAAGAAGAGGAGCCGGAAAAGCCGAACGAGAAACTCGACATTCTCGACGACCCGGTGCGGATGTATCTCAAGCAAATGGGACAGGTGCCGTTGCTCACACGCGAGCAGGAGGTGGAAATTTCGATGCGCATCGAAGAGGCGGAACTCAACGTGCAAAAGCACGTGAATCACTTCGGCTTCATCCCGCGCGCCTACCTCGAACTGGGGCAGAAGCTCATGGACGGACGCGAACGGTTCGACCGCGTGATCCTCGACAAAAAAATCGAGAGCCGCGACAAATACATGAAGGCGCTCCCGCGTCTGATGAAGCAGCTCGAAGACTCAATGAACGAGGCGGCGAGGACTTACAAAAACTTCCTTGCCCACGGCGGCACGAACAAGGACGGCAAGACTTATCAGGATTTCGTGAAGGCGCACAACAACGTGCAGAAGCACTTCCCGAAATTTTTCTTCAAACAGAAAGTCACCGAGGACTTCGTGACGCTGTGCGAAAACGAGCACCGGATGATCACCAACCTCCAGCACGAATTGCACAAGCCAAAGCGCGACCAGTCCCGCGCCATCGGCGGAGCCAAGGTGGACTACGCCGCCAAGCTCAAGGAAGTGCAGACGCGCGTCTGGATGAGCACCGAGGATTTCCTCAAGGAATATTCAGAACTGCGCAAGTGGCTCCGAAAGGCTCTCCGCGCAAAGACCGAGATGGTCGAGGCGAACCTGCGTCTCGTCATTTCCATTGCGAAAAAATACACGAACCGCGGCCTCTCATTCCTCGACCTCATTCAGGAAGGCAACATGGGCCTGATGAAGGCGGTTGAGAAATTCGAATATCGCCGCGGCTACAAATTCTCCACCTACGCGACGTGGTGGATTCGCCAGGCCATCACCCGCTCCATCGCTGATCAGGCCCGCACCATCCGCATCCCGGTGCATATGATCGAGACGATCAACAAACTCATGCGCGTGCAGAAACAGCTCGTGCAGGACTACGGTCGCGAGCCCACCCCCGAGGAAGTCGCCGAGGAAATCAACCTTCCCGTCGAGCGCGTCCGCGCCGTGTTGAAAATGGCGCAGCAGCCCATCTCGCTCCAATCGCCCGTGGGCGACAGCGACGACACCAGCTTCGGTGATTTCATCCCCGACCAGACGGCTGAAGACCCTGCGGATGTCACCGCCATTTCCCTGCTCAAGGACAAAATCAAAGACGTGCTCACCTCGCTCACCGAGCGTGAACGTCAGGTGCTGGAGCAGCGATTCGGACTCGTGGACGGCTACAGCCGCACGCTCGAAGAAGTGGGCCGTCAATTCAAAGTGACCCGCGAGCGCATCCGTCAAATCGAAGCAAAGGCACTCCGCAAAATGCGCCACCCCACGCGCATCCGCCAGCTCGAGGGCTTCCTCGAAGCGACGGACATGAAGCTGACGTAGTCCGACCCTTGCTTGGAAAAAGAAGCCACACCGGTTGCTGAAAATTTTTGCAACTTCCGGAAGCTAACGCTGTTTTTTCAACAGCCATGAATCAGAATGAACAAGACGAGCTTTGGAAATTGCTCGGCAAAGCGAGGGAGCCAAAAGTGCCGCCGTTTTTCGCCGGCAAAGTCCTGCGCGCGATCCGCGAAGAGCCGGAGCCTGCCGGTTTCTTCGTCTGGCTGCGTAGAAAATGGCTCGTCCCAGCGACTGCGGCTGCGTGTGCAGTCGTTGCCACATTCGTCGCGATGCGCACGCCCACTGCGCAAAACAACCAGCACGCTGCCCCGGACCCGCTGACTGAGCTGGCTGCATTTGTCGAAAAATCCGAGGACTCTGCCGAGTCGCTCGACTCACTCCTCGCATCCGAGGATCACTCCATATGGCTGCAAGCCGATCCCTCTTCGCTCTACTAGTCTCCAGCGCGCTCAGCGTTCCAGTGTTCGCGCAGGAGCCACCGCCTCCTTCGGATGGACAGCGACCTGAACCACCGAAGGAAGAGCAGCGCCCAAATTTTCAACGCCGTCCATTTTTCGGGCATGGGCAGGAGGGTCGGGGCGGACCTGACTGGCGAGGTGGCCCCGGAGCGCATGGAGAACCACAGCAGGGGCCTGACTCCGCCGCAGCACGGGATCGCGTGATTCGTGAAATTCAGAAACTCACGCCAGAGCAGCGTGCCGAGATGTGGCGCTGTGTCTGGGCCGTTTTGCATCTGCCAGCCGAGAAACGCCAGATGCTGCTGGGCCAGGAGGAGGACCGCCGGAAAAAAATGCGCGAACAAATCGAGCAGGCGTTGAAAGACAACGGCATCCAGATCAACGACGAAAAGAAACACCAGTTTTTCCACCGCTACTTCGAGGAGCGCCGCGCCATCGAGGAAAAATTGCGCAAGGACGAAAATGAGCACCGCCAGACTTTGATGCGCGAGATGTCTGAGAAATTAAAAAAGGAATTTTCCTCCTCCGCACCTTCCCCGTCCGCAACGGAAAATCCCGAGAAAAAATAGCAGGCGCGTCAGCCCTGCTTTTCCTCAGTCTTCACCTGCTCGTTTTCCTTTGTGCCACCGGTGAAGCGCCGCGCCAGTTCGCCGAGACGCTGTCCGGCAATTTCTCCGAGGAACGGCTTCGCGATGCCTGCCGCGAATTTCGCCGCGCTCCACAATGCGCCCAGTTTTCCCGCCATGCCGAGCGACTGTCCCGTGCTGCGCTCGACGAATACCGTTTTTTTGCGCGATGGGAGTTTGCTCAACAACAAGCCGAGCAACGTTGCGCCGCCGAGCCATGCGGGGCGGTGCTTCTCAAAACTTTCCTTCGCCCGCGCCGAAACATCGAGCTTCTGCCGGAGCAATTCGCCTGCGTCCTGCAATGCACGGCCTGTCTTCGCGAGTCGCTCGCGCGCGGCGGCAAGCTCGGCGATCAATTCTGCTTTTTCTGAGTCTCCAGACATTGTTGATCCTTTTTCAGCTCCTCCGTTGTTAGCGGGAAAATCGGTGTGTTGATTTTCGATTTTAGCGCGAGCCCCAACACAATCACACCGACAAAATGCGCGCCCGCCATCGCGAGCGAAGCCCCGAGCCATGCACTCCCCCCGCCAAAAATATAGGCGATGACATACACTGCGGCGAGACAAAGAAATAACCACGCGAACACCGCGAAAATGAGCGCCACACCCAGCAGCAGTAAAAGCTTCAGCACATGACCGGTCGCCTCCTTCCCTTCGAGCGAGACGAGTTTCAACCGCGCCGCCGCGTATTGCGCACACGCAGCCAGAAAGGCGCGCGCCTGAAAAACCACGCCGGCATTTTCCCCCGCTGGCGCTGGCTCGTCCGCAGGCATCAGCGGCGAAGCACGAGGCCGATGATGAAGCCGACACCCAGCGCGGCCAGAACGCTCTTGGTGGGATTCTCGCGCACGTAGGCTTCGACCTCCTTGTGAATCTCGCCGGCCTTGTCCTTCCACTCCCCAGCAAATGATCCAGCGCGCTCCCTGAGTTCGCGCGCCACCTCCGCGGCGGCATCACGCATCTCCGCAGCAGCGGCGCGCGCGTGTGCCTTGGAGGTTTCGAGATGGTCTTGATTGCCGTTGGGTTGTGTGGTGTCGCTCATTGTTCGCGGAATGTAATACGGGCTTTGCTTAAATCATAGGGCGACATTTCAAGTTTTACTTTGTCGCCGGGCACGATGCGGATGAAATTCTTCCGCATCTTTCCCGAGATGTGCGCTAGTAAAACGTGTCCGTTGGAAAGTTGCACGCGGAACATTGTCCCCGGCAGCACATCTTTTACGATTCCCGTGGTTTCGATGGAGTCTTCTTTGGCCATGCGGGGTTGGAAAATGCCGTTTTCACGCCAGAAAGCAATCCCGCAGTGCCAATTCACCGTCGCCCGAATCAAACTGAGCGCGAGGCTTGAGCGGAATCGCACAAATGGAAAGTGCTGTGGACTTGCAGAGGCAACCAGAGTCACACGTTGACGCACTCCCCGCTTTCTTATGTTATCCTTCTTTTTGCGTTCATGAGTAAATACAGGCGAATCACCATTCGAGTTATTGTCGCGTTGGTTTTACTGGCTGTTCTTGCTGCAGTCGGACGCAAAGCTTTTGCACCAGCGATGCCTGGCACATGGCATAGACTTCACTCAGATATGATGCGGGAGGACGTGCTTGCAGCCGTCACGGGAACACACTGCGATATGCTTGAACTCAAAGGATATGACCTCTTCATTTACGATACGACGACACTGGGGATTTCGAGCTATTGGCAACTCATGATTAGATACGATGAGACAGGACGAGTGATGACAGCTGAAGCACAATATTTTCATCGCGACTGCGGTTTGTTCAGCACAAATTTCAAATCTGTTTTATGAGGCAACGGCTTCGCTCTTTCTGAAATGAAAATCGCGTTGGTATTTTTGCTATTCATATTTGTTGTCGCGACGATCAAATGCGTGCCAACGGAAATTCACCGAATACTCTTCGCGAGTTCGTATCATACTGCGGAAAGTGAAGTGCTGCTTAGGAGTGATATTAACCCGAACGCCGCGATTGAATAGAGGCGTTTTGCGCGGCGAGGACGGTGGTATGGGAGTTTGTGAAGACATTCCACACTCCGCCTGCCGCACAAAACGTTGACATAGATTTTGCTCCGCTTTCGGGCTCGGGCCAAGT
>CAIYUV010000239.1 GCA_903929475.1 uncultured Spartobacteria bacterium | reverse complement strand
GCCCGTCCGCGTTCTGTCCGCTTCCGGTGCGGCGGGCGCGAAAGCAATTTCCTTGCAGTAATAGGACATGCCCCGTGTGCAGGCAGGTATGATGCCAGCCGCTCTCCTACGCGCTCGCAGTCGGGACAAGCCGCCGGCGCGTGCGACCGCAAAGTGCCAAAAGCATCGCCCCCATCGCGGCCAGCATCCCGCTGCCCGGCTCGGGGACTCCCACGAACGCCAGGCCTCCATCGGTGTTGTCATAGGTGGAAGGAAACTGCCCCACCAGGGATGCCACGCCCGTCGTTGGATTCACCGTGTATAACCCCGATGTAGCGCCCGTGATCGATCCCTGTGAGTAGAGCAGGTGGGTGTCGGGATCAACGGCCAAGCCGCCGTAATTCAGTTGTCGTCCGAGAGTCACGCCGTGATACCCGATGAACGTCGTCACGTTGGCTCGCGTTTGGGTGACGCGCGCCGGCTTACCGGGCCGCCGCGCGACGCCGCCGCAGCAGGAGCATCGCTCCCGAGCCGAGCAGCAGCGCGGAGGAGGGTTCAGGGAGGTCCGGCGTGAACGTGATCGGAGCGTTCCGACTGGTGTAACCACCGAAGGTAAAAGTCGGCTCTTCATACTCATAAAAGTTCGCGTAACCACCTTGATTGGGGACGTTGCTCCAATTGAGATCCCATACCGCATTGGAACCATCCTTGAAATCTCTTGACCCGTATATTGACTTGATAACATTTCCCGCGGCGTCGATGTCCCAAGAATTACCATTGTAATTTGGGATATTCCACGATGACGTATTCAACGATAACGGGGCTGGGTAGGAGCCATACCCGGTTGGCACCGCGTCCAACACCACGGAGGTCGCAAACTGGTTAATGGCTCCGGGGACTAACCCGTAAACATGGCCCGTCACCGTGGCAAAGGAATTTGGCAGGCCACTATCATGATCTCCGGTGAAGCTAAAACCAATGATTAAGGCTGCCTGAGCGGAGTTGATGTAGAGCAGCCCCGCGATGATGACGCAAAGGGCGAGGGTGGCTTTCAGCGGCGTGAAGAAGCGAAGCGAGTGTGGTTTCATGGAGTTTGGTTTGTGGATGCGGGCTGAGAAAGCGAACGGCACCGAGTGGCGCTGTGGAGCCAAGAGACAAACCGATGAAGCCCGCTGGCGGCGTTCACGCCAGACTGGCTAAATGCGCAGGGCAAGCACGCAGAAGCAGAGCAGGAACATCGCACGACGCTTAAGGGAATGGAGCGCGTGCTCGGCGCGAAGCATGCAGATACCCTTAGCTGCCGCAACAACCTTGCCGAGGCTGTTCAGGCGCAGGGAAAGTGGGCGGAGATGGAGGTGGAGCATCGCGCCGTGCTGGCGCTGCGCGAAGAGGTGCTTGGGCCTAGGCACCCGGATGTCTTCGAATCCTGCTACAATCTGGCTCTGTGTTTGAAGGAGCAGAATAAATTTCCCGAAGCGCTGGAGATGGCCAAGCGCGCGGGGGAGGGGCGGACGAGTGCCCTCGGAGCGGAGCATCCCGACACTAAGAAGGCTGTGAAACTCCGCGAGGTGATCGAGGTGGCGGTGAAAAAGTAAGTCGCGGTGCCGCATTCGAGGCACGCATCCGACATTGCCATCTCCCTTGCCTACCCGCCAGCTGCGCCTTCGCCGCCGGGCTTGGTCATTTCGATGGGATCGAGGGCGGCGGCGAGTTCGGCTTCGGGGAGGACTTTCTTTTTCACGCAGAGTTCGCGGACGGTGCGGCCTGTCTTGGCGCTTTCCTTGGCGATTTCGGCGGAGGCGAGGTAGCCGATTTTCGGGACGAGGCTGGTGACCATGGCCATGCTGAATTCGATGAGTTCGTTGCAGTGTTCCTTGTTGGCTTTGATGCCTTCGACGCAGCGGGTGCGGAAGATTTCGACGACGTTGGTGAGGAGGCGGCAGCTTTCGAGGATGGCGTGGGCGATGACGGGCATTCCGACGTTGAGTTCAAAGTTGCTGAGCGTGGCGGCGGCCCATGTGACGGTGGCGTCGTTGCCGATGATGCGGGCGCAGACTTGCATGACGGCTTCGCACATGACGGGGTTCACTTTGCCGGGCATGATGCTGGAGCCGGGCTGGGTTTCGGGGAGGGTGATTTCCGAAATGGCGCAGCGCGGGCCGCTGCCGAGCCAGCGGATGTCGTTGGCGATCTTGGTGAGCGAGACGGCGATGGTTTTTAAATGGCCGCTGGCCTCGACGAGTCCGTCCTTTGCGCTCTGGGCCTCGAAGTGATCCTTGGCTTCGCGGAATTCGGTGCCGGTGATGCGGCTCAAATGGCGGCAGACGATGCCGGAGAAATCAGGGTGGCAGTTGAGTCCGGTGCCGACGGCGGTGCCGCCGATTGGCAGCTCGGCGACGGCTGCGATGGCGCGCTGTGTGCGCTCGACGGCGAGTTCGCACTGGCGCGCGTAGCCGCTGAATTCCTGACCGAGTCGCACGGGCGTGGCGTCCATGAGATGGGTGCGTCCGATTTTGATGATGTCCCAAAACTCCTGCGCTTTTTTCTCCAACGCGGCGTGCAGGCTTTGCAGCGCGGGCGCGACGGATTTGGCGAGCTGCTCGGCGACGGCGACGTGGATGGCGGTGGGG
Source organism: uncultured Spartobacteria bacterium (assembly GCA_903929475.1). Classification (GTDB taxonomy): domain Bacteria; phylum Verrucomicrobiota; class Verrucomicrobiia; order Chthoniobacterales; family Chthoniobacteraceae; genus SXWH01. Next base: position 21,508 of record CAIYUV010000239.1, on the reverse strand, counting down.
ATGACGTCGTTGGACGACTGGCCCATGTTGACGTGGTTATTCGGGTCCACGGGGTCGCGCGAGCCGAGCGGCTTGCCTGCGTATTGCGAGCAGCGGTTGGCGATGACCTCGTTGGCGTTCATGTTCGTGGAGGTGCCGCTGCCGGTCTGGAAAATGTCTATGGGAAAGTGCGCGTCGAGTTTTCCCTCCATGACCTCCTCGGCGGCGCGCAGGATGTGCGTGGCGAGCGGGGCGGGGAGTTTTTCGAGTTCAAGATTCGTCTGCGCGGCGGACCATTTCACAGCGCCGAGTGCGCGGATGTATTCGCGCCCGAAGCGATAACCGGAGACGGGGAAATTCAGCACGGCGCGCTGGGTGGATGCGCCGTAGAGTGCGTCGTCGGGCACCTGCATGTTGCCCATGGAGTCTTTTTCAATGCGTGTAGTCATGCACGAGGGATGCAGGAAGCGGGGGAAAGGATGAAGGAAAAAGTGCGGCGCTCAGAGTTTGAGTGCGAAGTGATGCGAGGTGATTTCCATTTTCCTCGCGAGAAAAAAGCGATGCGTGTCGTGGTGCTTCACCTCGGAGTCGAGGTGGATCTGTGTGCAACTGTTGTCGCGCGCTTCAACGAGCAACCATTCGAAAAGCCGTTTGCCAGCGCCTTTCGAGCGGTCGGCTGCGCTGACGACAAGGTCATCCACATAGATATGGCGTCCGCGTGCGAGGCTCTCGCTGATGCGGAAGCCGACGACGGCGCGGACTTGCTCGCCGACTTCCAAGGCTGCGAGGCGGTAGCCGTGGCGCTGCTGGCGCTGGATACGTTTGATAAATGCGATCTCGTCGTCGAGGTGCGGGCGCAGTTCGCGGATGACGGGGAGGCAGCGTGCAATTTCCTCGGCGGTATGTGCGACCCAGATGCGCGCTGGCATGGCAGCTTAATGTGCGCCGTTTCCGTTCGTGCGATGGCCGTTTTTGCCATTCACCACGTGGCCGTTCGCACTCTTGAAAAACTTGGTCACAAACATCGGAGGGAGATTGATGAAGCACCATTCGCTCTCGGCGTGTGCGAAGTGGTCGCAGTGGCCGCGCGTGCGCAGTTCGTTCGTCACCTGATAAATTACGAAGGCGGCGTGTGGCTCGGGCTTTAACGCGGCGTGGGTGTTGGTGAGGATTTCGCGCTTCTTAGCCTTTTCCAAAATGCTGAATGGAATCCCAGAGACGACGTAGTCGCAGTGCGTGAGCCCTTTTTCCGCGAGGACTTCGGGCAGCCGCGCGCAGTCCATGTTGTGAACGCTGACTCGCTTGTCGTTGACGAATTGTTTTTGCAGATGCACGCAAAGATCGGCGTCCAATTCAAACAGCAGCAGGCGCGACTCCGGGTGCATCCGGCGGACGATTTCGCGTGTGTGGCAGCCTTCGCCGGGGCCGTATTCGGCGATGATGCGCGGGCCGCTGTGATCGAGTTTGCGGGATACCCGGCGGATGAGTTCCTTGGAACTGGGCACGATGGAGGCGACCTGAAAAGGGTTGCTCAGAAATCGCTTCAAAAAGAGAGTGCTCATCAAAAATTAGTTCGCGGAAACGAGCGCGTTTTTAGCGGGCATAAAGAGCATGGCAAGTGTGGAGACTCATCGCGGGGAGAGTCATTAGGCCACGCCTTTGGCAACATCCTTTGTCGCAGGCAGTGCGGCGAGAATTTTTGCGACCACAGCCTCGGCGGTGAGGCCATGCTTGGCGCGGAGGATTTCCGGGGTGCCGTGCTCGATGAATTGATCGGGCCAACCGATGCGGACGAGTGGGGTGCTGATGCGCTGCTCGGAGAGATGTTCGAGGACGGCGCTGCCGAAGCCGTTGGTGACAACGTGATCCTCGATGGTGCAGAGCATGTCCACGCTGCGCGCGAAAAATTCGATGAGCGATGTGTCGAGCGGTTTGATCCAGCGCGGGTTGATGACGGCGGTGGAGATACCTTGTTTTTCCAGCATCGCGGCTGCGGCCTCTGCCATCTGGCACATTCCGCCGAGGCCGAGGATGGCGACGCGCGTCGGCTGCACGCTTCCGTGTTTGACGACTTCGCCCTTGCCGATTTCGAGCAGGCGGGGCGTTTCTTTTGGCGCGATGCCCGTGCCGATGCCGCGCGGGTAGCGGATGGCGATGGGGCCGGTGTGATGGTTGGCCATCGTCCACAGCATGTCGCAGAATTCGTCTTCGTCCTTGGGCTGCATGTGGACGAGGTTTGGGATGTGGCGGAGGTAGCCGATGTCGAAAAGTCCGTGATGCGTAGGGCCGTCGTCGCCGCTGAGCCCGCCGCGATCCATGCAAAGGCGGACGGGCAGGTTTTGCAGCGCGATGTCGTGGATGATCATGTCGTAGGCGCGCTGCATGAAGGTGGAGTAAATCGCGAGGAATGGCGCGAATCCTTCGCACGCGAGACCGGCGGCGAAGAGCGCGGCGTGTTCCTCGGCGATGCCGACATCGAAATAGCGGTCGGGGTGATCTTTTGCGAAGGAGATGAGGCCGGTGCCGCTGGGCATGGCGCCGGTGATGGCGACGAGCTTGTTGTTCGTGTCGGCAAACTTTGAAAGCGTCCTGCCGAACAACTCGGAGTAGGTCGGCGTGGCAGTGCTTTTCGTCGCGCCGGTCTTTGGCTCGAAGCGGCCAAGACCGTGAAATTTCAGCGGTTGTTCGAGCGCGGGCGCGTAGCCTTTTCCCTTGATGGTTTTGATGTGGAGGATGACCGGCTCGTCCTGTTTTTTCAGGAACTCCAGCGTGCGCATCAGCGTGGGGAGATCGTGTCCGTCAATCGGGCCGTAGTAGCGCCAGCCGAGATCCTCGAAGAGCACACTAGGAGCGATGAGTCCCTTTACGCTGGTTTCGACGCGGTGGGCAAAATCTTTCACGCGCTTGCCGAGGACTTTTTCGACGAGCGCCGCTGCGCGGTCATGGAGCCACGTGTAGTTTTTGTTCGTCGCGATGAGGCTGAAGTAGCGCGCCATCGCGCCGACGTTGCGATCGATGCTCCACTCGTTGTCGTTGAGGATGACGATGAGTCGCTTGGTTTGCTCGGCGGCGTTGTTCAGCCCCTCGAAACTGACGCCGCAGGTGAATGCCGCGTCGCCCGCGATGCAGACGACGTGATTGTTCCCACCGCGCATATCGCGTGCGACGGCAAAACCGAGTGCGGCGCTGAGCGCGGTGCCCGCGTGGCCTGCGCCGTAGCAGTCGTGCTCGCTCTCGGTGCGGAGGAGAAAGCCATTCAGCCCCCCGTATTGCCGCATCGTATTGAATCGCTCGCGGCGCCCGGTGAAAATTTTGTGGACGTAGCCCTGATGCGAAACGTCGAAGACGAATTTGTCCGCCGGGGAATCGAAGACGCGGTGCAGCGCGATGGTCAGTTCGACAACGCCGAGATTCGGGCCGAGGTGTCCGCCGACGGATTTCGGATTTTCCTCGGAAAGCACGCCGATGAGTTCTGCGCGCACTTCTTCGGCGAGTTGCGGCAGCAGGGCTTCGGGCAGGGCTTTGATGTCGGCGGGGGAATGGATCTTCGATAGGATGTTGTCGGGCATTACAGAGTAGGGATGAGGAATGGAAAATGGAGCGCTTTAGAAAAGTGCAGCTCCTTTGGCCGCAGTTTTGGCCGCCGGGTCAAATTCTTTCAGCTCGGGATCGGCTGCTGCGCGTCGCTGGATGATTTCGATCTTCTTCTCCGCTTCGCCGAGCTTTTGCTGGCAGACTTTCACGAGCTTCGTGCCTTCCTCGTAGGCGACGAGCAGTTGATCGAGCGGCATTTCGTCGGACTCCATGTCGCGCACGATCTTTTCGAGCTGCCCGAGGGCGGTCTCGAAAGTGTGCTCCTGAGCTGGCTTGTCTTTGGCGTTCGGCATATCGCAGGGACAGATAACCGAGTTGTTGTTCCGGCTCAACGTCCAATTCAGGGCACTGAAGGTGCTAATCTCAGATTATGTCCGCGTTCCGCCGCGAATCCGCTTTTGCTTTTGTCGAGTTGCTCGTCGTGATGCTCATCCTCGTGGTGCTCTACAGCGTCGTCGTCGGTCCGACTGCATCCTACCTGCGTGGGCAGAAGCTCACCCGCTGCGCGGAAAATATGCGCAGGCTGCATCTCGCGCTCACACTTTATGCGAACGAACACGATGGTGCATTCCCGGCGGTGCCCGACGCGAAGAGTTCCGCGCAGCCGCTCGGCTTGCTGGTGCCGAAATACACGAGTGATCCCGCATTGCTCTCGTGCCCGGAAGCAAAGGCGGGCTTTGGCTATGCGTATGTCTCCGGTTTGAAAAAAGACGCGGATGGCAGACAGATGCTGGCCTCCGATTCGCAAGTGAACACATCGCTCAAGTCAAATGGCGCGCCGCTTTTCTCCACGGACGGCAAGGGCGCGGGAAGCAATCACGCCGCCGGCGGAGGCAATGTGCTTTTCGTGGACGGCCATGTGGAAACGTTCGGCACGGCCACTCCGTTTGATTTAACCCTGCCGCCAGGCACCGTGCTCCTGAATCCTTAGGCGATGCAACTGCGCAAAGAATCGGAAGAGATTTTTCCCAAGAATGTGGGGGAGAGGAAAAGCAGGATGAAATACATCGTCGCTGCGCTGGTGTTTGCATTGATTGCGGCAGGTTTTTGGTATCAATTCTTCGGAAGAAAACCGCGCGTGGTGATGACGGTCCCCCTCAAGGAAACAGAGCGCACGAATGGTTGCTGGGCGGCGGGGGAGGGGCAAATCCTGCTAGTCACTGGTAAAGAAGTGAAGCTATGCGATATTGGCACACGTTCCGAAAAGTGGAGCGTGCAGATTCCTCCCGAGCCTGTGGTGGATGTGCAAAGGCGCGACGCACTCAACGCCCGTTTTTCCAAACTTCAGCAATGGGCGGAGGAACTGGCCGTAAAACGAAGTGTGCTCACCACGCAGGAGGCGACGCTGCAATTCAATAATGAGGTTGTCAAATATCAGACCGAATTGTCTGCCGCTCGCGCTGCTGCGACTCAGCCGGCGGCACCGAAGCAGGCACCCGCACCGGCAGTGCCGGCAGTTCGTCCGGCGGCGGCGGTCGAACCCGCTCATGTATTTGGCGGAGATCGATCGAAGGTGGACAAGCTGAATTCTGCTGTAGTTGCGGATGTAAAGCTGATCGAGGAACGAATCAAAAGGCGCGCCACAAAAATTGCAGATTTTTCCGCCAGCATCGAGTCCAAGCGCACGGCGGCGAAGACGGATTTTCAAAAAAACGCAGTGAAAGACGATGAGAAGCGGCTTGTGACAATCACTGCCGAGCAAAAGGCAGACGAAGATACCTTCGCCAAACTCCAGCCCGGTGCAAAACCCAAGACTGCCGAGGAGACGCAACCGGATGTGCCGCCGCCTGCCGTTCAATTGCTTGCTTCGATTATGCGAATGCCACCACAGGCCATGCTGATTGGCGATATCGTGTGGGTTGCGGACGGCGCACATGTGGTCGCTTTGGAAAGCAGCACCGGGCAAGTGAAACAGGATGTGCCGCTGGCCGGGCTAGCGCAGAAGATGTTCCGCGGGGAATCGTGCGCCTTTATCTTGGCGGAAGCCGGCGCGGAGGCGTGCCAGATTACGCGCCTCGCATCGGGAGCCGCACCGCAATCGCTCTATGCAATAACAGGGCGCAAGGAACGCGCATTTCTGACAAGCCCCGGCGGAGATCGAGAGGCAAACGTGCAGACTTTCCGCGCGGAATTCGGCGGCCAGCTTGTGCGTGCGGACATCCGCCTCCTCGAACGCAGGCTGAAAGCACGCGACACGGTGAACCCGGTCACGGAAAAAAAGCTCACGCAGACCATTTCACAGTCCGCCGGAAATTCGAACGAGGAGCTTGTCGCCATATCCAAATTGATGGCCAACGATGCGCAGCGACTCATGGGTGGCGAGGGTAGGGAGATGCTCGATGACAGCACCTACGAAGTCACCCTGCGCAATCCCTTCGATCCCGCCGCCCCTGCATGGAAGGGTCAACTTCGCGGACGCGTGCAGATCGTCTCCAAACCGCACCTCAATTTCCTCACCGCAGGCACGCAGTTGTTTGCTTTCACGCCGGACAACAAAAAAATCTGGGAGGCCACGCTTGGCGCTCCGCTTGCGATCCGCGAATGTGACGCGGAACATCCATGCGAGCCGTGGCTCGAAGCGGGCTCGACGCTCTATTTTGCCGATGGAGCCTTCCTCACCTCGTTTGACATTGCGAGTGGTCGCGTGCAATGGCGCCTGCCAAGTATCGGCATCCGCAAGCTCCAACTCGACGCGGATGGTAATCTCTACGTCGCGTGCGATAATCTCCCTGCCGATTCCCTCTACTACGCACTCGATGCCGACTCCTCCCTCGCTAGCCCCTCTGTGATGAAAGTCTCAGCCCCAGACGGCAGAATCCTGTGGCAGGCTGACAAATACCAGGACGTGTGGGTTTCCGGTAAAGACGTGTATGCCTTCCGTGAGCTTCACAATGCCGCTGATTTTCAGAACGCTGTCTTTGATCGGAGCAAAGTCGTCGAGGCCCGCACAAAAATATACAAACTCAAGCGCTCAGACGGCAAAATGATGTGGAAATGGTTCCAGCCCCGCCGCCCGCGTGCAGTCGTCGCCGACAAAAAATATGTCACGCTCCTTTTCGGCGACGAACTACAAGTCATCCACTCGATATCGCTTTGAAAACGATGCTTTGCCGCAGGTGGAAAAGCATCGACCTGCTACCGCGAGACATCGCACTTGGTGAGCTTCACCATTTCATCCCAGCCGGTGCAGTCGCCGAGGATGTCCACGAGCAGGCCTTTGCCGAGGCGGACTTCACCGCCGTCCTTGTTGATGAGGACGAGGTAGGTGGCGGCAGCGAGTTTGTCTTCGCGGTAGCGCCATTGAGTGAGGTTGAAATTGCACTGCACCCAGCCGCTGGTGCCCAGAGCCGAGAGATAGACGGAAAGAGTTTTCGCGTCGCCCGGGTCTATGCGATAGCCGGCGAGGGTGCCGTGGGCGGCGAGGCGCACGCCTTTGTAGGTCTTGTCGGCGCGAACGCGGTCGGCTGCGTAGGCTTGCAGCAATGTCTCGGCGGCGACGATGCTCCCGGCCTCCGCTCGTGTGATGGGGACATTGGCATTTTGCAGGCGCTCAATGGCGCGTTTTACGGACAATGCCTCGTCGAGTTTACCGTCCACGGTGAGTTGTTTTTTGAATTCGACGAGCTTTGGCAGGGAGTCCGCGACGACGCCCGAAACGAGGTCCTGCATCTTGGTGGAAATCGTTTGCTGGAGTGTGCGGAGGGCCTTGGGTTCGTTCACGTAGTTTCGCTCGGAAAGCGCCATTTCCGTTTGCAGGCGTCCGCGCTCGGCTCGGACGGCGAGGGCCGCGTCGAGGTCGGCTGCCTTTTGAAACTGAAGTTGGAGATCGCCGAGCGCCGTTTCATATTTACCAAGCAGATCGCGCCGCACGGTGGCGATGCGATCCTCCACTTTCTGCGCCTCGGCCTCGCCGACGTTCGCAGCGGAGGGAGGCGCAATGGTTTGCGCGCAGGCGGCAGCGGTGGCGAAAATGAGGAGCAGGCGTTTCATCGGGGCGCGAAATAGAGACAGCGCAGGCGCGATTGGCAAGGCTGGCAAGGCTACTTTTTCCTGTCGGCGATGCGGGCAAAGCCGTCCTTGAATCCGCTCACAAAACCGCGCTGCCATTTTTGTGCGCGAGTGGGATCGGCCCCGGCGGCGTCGAGGGCGAGCACACTGAGTTCATCCTCGTTGGGAAGCTTCGGACGGAGCTTGGGATGCTGCGGGTCGCGCGCTTTTGCGACGGCTTCCCCTGCGGCGACGCCGACGTCATATCCTTCTTCAAAAGGTTTTGTCTCCACTGGCGGCGGCACGTCGTGCGGGGGCTCGATGTCTGCGACGCTTTGGACTTTTTTCTGCGGCGCGGGCTTCGGTTTTTCACAGGCGATGAGCAGTGTGGCGAGAATGAGGAAGGCGATGTGTTTCATGGTTGTTCTTCGTGCGGTGCAGGCAGCCAGAGACCGCGCTCGGCATCGTAGCGCAGACGGACGCGCCAAAATGCGTGCTTGTGCACTTTCAAAAGATCGCCGCCGAGCACGACGGTTGCAGCGTTGTGATTATGCAGTGTGATCTGCGCGTTTTCCATCGTGTCGAACGTGACACTTTCGCCACCCGAAAGCTGCGCCCGCACCAGCCCGCGCGCACGCCACCATGCAGACTCCTCGTTGAATTCCCCGGCGGTGAGTTCGCGCCAAGCCTCCGCAGTCACTCCTCCGAAAAGCCACACGAAAAGTGCGATCGCCGCCGCGCAGCCCAGAGCGATGCTCCATACGATGACACGGTTGCGCCGGTGCCGCCGCTCGACGATTTCCGTGACGGGCTGCCACTGCTCCATCCCTTCGCGCCAGTAGAGCGTATCGTCGTCAATGTAGCCGCATTTGTGCAAATGATTGACCTGGCGCGATGTGTATGGTCCGCGCTGCTCGCCTTGGTGGTGGATGTGAAAAACTTCAGCCTGCATGAATTTGTCGCGCTCACGAGTGAGCGGGTGCGTGTGTGATATGCAGAACCAGTCTGTATCTTGTAATCAAAAAGTGAAAAAGCCCCGAAACATTAAATTCTGTCGCATCAAAATCCGAGCACGGTCTAAGGTGACAAGTCGCTGGTGGTTTGTGTATGGCAAGCGCCGCCAATTTTTTCCCATGAAACTCCAAGCACTCACCGCCACACTCACACTCGCACTTGCCCTTTCATTCTCTGCCGATGCCGGAAACTGGCCGCAATGGCGCGGGCCGAATTTCAACGGCGCTGCGGATGAAAAAGGGTTGCCGACACAGTGGAGCCAGACCGAGGGCGTGAAGTGGAGCGTGGATATGCCGGGCATTTCGGGGGCGACGCCGGTGGTGTGGGGGGATCGCGTTTTTGTGATGAGCCCGGACAAGCAGAAGGAGCAACTGCTCATCTGCATCAGCCGCAAGGACGGCAAGGTGCTGTGGAAGCAAAGCGTCGCGGGCGGCATGGTGGAGAAAGGTCGCGGAAACTCGACTTCGCCATCGCCAGTCACCGACGGCAAGTCGGTGTGGGCGCTCGTCGGCACGGGACAGCTCGCGGCTTTCGACATGGACGGCAAGCAGCTCTGGACGCGCGACCTCGCGAAGGATCACGGCAAATTTGCCATCATGTGGACCTACGGCAGCAGCCCTCTGCTTTTCGCCGGAAAACTCTACGTGCAAGTGCTCCAGCGCACGCCCGCGCCGAATGATTACCCCGGCCTCGGCAAGGCCGATGCGGGCGACCGCGAGAGCTTCGTGCTCGCGCTTGATTCGGCGAGCGGCAAGACGCTTTGGAAACACATCCGCCCGAGCGATGCGATCATGGAGAGCATGGAAAGTTACAGCACGCCCATCCCGCACACGCAGGGTGGAAAAGCGCAGATCCTCATCGCAGGCGGCGACGTGCTGAGCGGCCACGACGCGGAGACTGGCGCGGAGTTGTGGCGAGGCGGCGGCATCAACAACAAGAAGGGCAAAGGTGGCGGTGAATGGATGCGCATCGTCCCCAGCCCCGTGAGCGCGGGCGACGTGGCCGTGGTCTGCGGGCCGAAGCAGAGCGCGACGATTGCTTTCAAGACCGATGGAAAAGGCGACGTGACCGAGAGCGGTAAGGCGTGGGCTTTTGATGAACGCAAAACTCCCGATTGCACTACGCCCGCGTATCACGATGGGAAACTCTTTGTTCTCGATGGCGACGTGCAGGTGATGACGTGCCTCGATGCAAAATCCGGCGCGAAGGCCTGGCAGGTTGCGCTCACGCTCGACAAGAGCAAGGGTCGGGAAATTTTCCGCGCATCGCCGACGGTCGTGGACGGAAAAATTTACAGCCTCGGAGAGCGCGGCACGGTGGTCGTGCAAAAGGAAAGCGACGGCTCGCAGATTTCCGTCATCGCGATGGGTGGTGAGGAAGGCGCACGCAGCAGCATCGCGGTGAGCGACGGCCAGCTTTTCATCCGCACGACGGACAAGCTGTGGTGCATCGGCAAGTGAACGCGGCAGCGTGGAGTTTGTCTGAACGCCCCATGCGCATCCTCACTTTCCTCGCACTCGCAGTCAGCGTTTTCGCACAATCGCCCGAGCCGGCGAAGAAGCTCGTGGCTGCGGCGAAAACGCAAATCGGTGTGACGACGTCCTACGACGGCGCATACACGAAGCTCGATTACCCCGGTGGCGATGTGCCGATGGAGCGCGGCGTTTGCACGGACGTGGTGATTCGCGCCTTTCGCAAGGCCGGCCTCGACCTCCAGCAACTCGTCCACGACGACATGGCGCGCGCCTTTGAAAAATACCCGCAGCAATGGGGGCTGCGGAAACCGGACACGAACATTGACCACCGCCGCGTGCCGAATCTCATGCGCTTCTTCGAGCGCAGCGGAAAGAAAATCGCCGTGAGTAAAAAGCCGGAGGACTACCAGCCCGGCGACCTTGTGACGTGCCTCGTTCCGCCGCACCTGCCGCACATCATGATCGTGAGCGATGTGCCGTCGTCCACCGATTCGAAGCGCCTGCAAGTCATCCACAACATCGGCGGCGGCGCGCAACTCGAAGACCGGCTCTTCGACTTTGAACTCACCGGCCACTACCGCTATTGGTCGGCGCAATGACGCACACACGCCGCCAGTTTCTGACCACGCTCGCAGCCGCGCTCACCGCGCCGTTGCTTCCGGCGAATGCGGGGCTGCTGCCGTTTGATACGGTTTTTAAAGGCCGCGAGCGTTTCGATGCGCTCGTCGCGCAAATCAAACCGAAGGCGGAGCGAATCCGCGCGCTTCCCATCGGACAGCGTTTGGCGTGGTTCGGGCAGATTTTTCTCGGCACTCCCTACAAGGGTTTCACGCTGGAGATTGACGACAAAATCGAAGCGCCATCCGTGAATCTCAACGGACTCGATTGCTGGACGTTCTTCGAGGTCTCGCTCGCACTCGCGCGCATGGTCGAGGAGCCGGTGGAAAATTGGACGCCGGAGACGATGCTGCGTTACATCGAGATGGATCGTTATTGGGGTGGAAAGTGCGACGGCACCTATCTCTCGCGGCTGCACTACCTCGAAGACTGGCTCCACGACAATGCCAAGCGCGGCCTCATTCGCGACCTCACGCGCACGCTCGGTGGACGTGGTTTTCCAAATTCGGCAACCGAGATGGCGAATAATTGGAAGAGCTATCGCTACATGAAGAACAACGCCGAATATCGTGTCGGCATTTCGCAACTCGAAGCGCGACTCCGCCGCGAGCCGCTCGTCTTTATTCCAAAGGCGAACATCCCGGCCATCGAGGAAAAAATCCAAACAGGCGACATCGTCGGCATCGTCGCGCACGACGGTGACGCTTACGGCACCTCGCACGTCGGTCTCGCATTTCGCACGAACGACGGCGCGCTGCATTTCATGCACGCGAGCGCGCCGATCAATCACGGCAAGGTCGTCGTGGATATGCGGCTCATCGAGTATCTCGACCACTTCAAGCGCGACGCGGGAATCCTCGTAGGACGACCACTAAAATAGTGCAGCAGGCGAGCCAAGGAGCGGCGACATTCTTGTCGCCGAACACGACAGCACGCAGTGCCTGATCTCTACAGTGAGGCTGCGAAAATGGTGCTTCGCGATGTGAGGTCGGCGACAGGAATGTCGCCGCTCCTTGATTACACCTTTGCGACGCCGACGATCAGCTTGCGGCCTTTGAAGCGCGCGCCGTGCAGCACTTTCACCATGTCGCGCGCGAACTCCTCGCGCACATCGAACAGCGTGTGCTTTGGCAAAATGTGAATCGCGCCGAGCGCCTCGCGTGGAAGCGCGGTTTCGTTCAGCAGAAATCCGACGACATCCGCCGGGCGCACCATGCTGTCGTTGCCCGCATTCATCGCGAGCCGCACCATGCCGGGCTCGTGTGAAACGGGTTCGACCTGATCGCGCGGCGGACGCTGCGGGCGATCCTCAAACTGCCGTGGTGGACGATCTTCAAACTGACGCTGCGGACGATCTCCGCGTGGTGCGCCACGCTGCTCCTGTTTGGGATATTCGCGGCGCGTAGGCGCGGGACGATCCTCGGCGATCATCGCGGGCTTCGGTCCGTCGCCTTCGAGAAGGAAAAAGAGCGCGCTGGCGATGTCGGTCGGCGTGTAGCCGGAGTCGAGCAGGCGATCGATGAACACATCGTAGCGTTTGTAGGCCGCGCCTTCGAGCGTGCTGCGAACTTTGTCGAAAAGCGCGTTGCTCCGCTGCTCCTCCACCTGCTCGGCGGTCGGCACATTTTCGCGGCGGATGCGCGCTTTCGTGAAGCGCATGATGTGTTGCAGCTTCCACACTTCACGTCCGTCCGCGAAGGTAATTGCACGGCCCGTGCGACCGGCACGGCCTGTGCGACCAATGCGGTGAACGTAGTCCTCGGCGTCCTGCGGCAGGTCGTAGTTGAAGACCACTTCGAGATCGTCCACGTCGAGCCCGCGTGCTGCGACATCGGTCGCCACGAGGAATTCGATCTTTCGCTCACGCAGCCTGCGCATCACGCGCTCGCGGGCGGCCTGCGCGATGTCGCCGTGCAGTTTGTCGGCGAGGAAACCGCGCGCGACGAGATGCTCGGTGAGTTCGTCCACCATCATCTTCGTGGCGCAAAAGATGATACCGTATTTCACATCTTGAAGGTCAATGATGCGGCAGAGCACTTCGAGTTTCGAGCGGCGCTGCACTTCGTAATAAACTTGGTCAATCGCGGGCACCGTCAGCTTTTGATCTGCGATGCGTATGCTCACCGGGTCCTTGGTGAAACGCTTGATCATCTGCTGAATCGGCGGCGGCACCGTCGCTGAGAAAAGCACCGTCTGCCGTTCGGGATTCGCCTTCGCGAGAATCGTCTCCATATCCTCGCGGAAACCCATGTCGAGCATCCGGTCGGCTTCGTCGAGGATGACCATCTTCACTTTGTCGAGCGAAAGGGATTTTTTCTCCATGTGATCCATCACGCGGCCCGGTGTGCCTATGATGATTTGGGCGCCTGCGCGCAGCCCGGCGAACTGCCGTTCGTAGCTCGCGCCGCCGTAGATGGGCAGCTCGCGCACGCCGCGTTTGAACTGCGCCAGCCGTGCGACTTCCTCGGCGACCTGCATCGCAAGTTCGCGGGTCGGGCAGAGGATGAGCACCTGCGGAGCGCGCAGTGTTACGTCCACTTTCTCGATGGCTGGAAGGGCGAACGCCGCCGTCTTTCCGGAGCCGGTCTGCGACTGGCCGAGCACATCGCGACCGCTGAGCAGAATGGGGATCGCCTCGCTCTGGATTGGCGACGCGACTTCGTAGCCGACGTGAGCGACGGCCTTGAGCAATTCTGGCGACAAGCCCAGCTCGGTAAATGGTAATTTCTGCATCCAGACACATTGCCGGACGTGAGGAAGGATAGCGAAACAAATCGCCCGCGATGTGGGTGCTGTGTGGGCGAAATCGTTCCTAGAGTCGTTTTATGCGGAGCCACTGGCTGCTGAATATCGAACTCGGGCGGTTGTTGTAATCAAAGAAATACACTCAGCTTTTCTGCGCTTTGGCTCGTATCATCAATGATTTCACCAATGCATTGTTTAATGATGAGAGAGTGCGTCGTTCGCATGATCCTTTGGGCCTTTGCGCGAGGCTTTAGTTGAATTTTCTGCCCGCGCGGTGGAGCCGCCATGAACGCAGGAGGAGCATGAGCGAGAGAAGTGTGAAAAAAGACGCAGCCGCCCATGCGACGACGTGCGGAAGAAAAACGGCGAGCGCTGCAAGTGCGAGGAGGACGATGGCGATCCAGAAAAGCGGGAAGGCTTCGGCGGTGCCGAGGACGCGGTGGTTGGTGATGGCTGCGCCGACAGTGCGGCCAAGCCGGATCGCGCCAGCGGTCGCACGTGCGAGGCTGCCGCCGCCGGGGCGGGAGCGTGATTCGCCGAGCGATGGGAGACGCCTAGGACGGCGCTTTTTTAAGACGACCTCCGTGGAGTGGGTGAGGTCGCGCTCGTAGGCGGTTTCCATTTCGTTGGCGAAACCGGGGTCTTCGATGGCGACGTCGAGTTCGTAGTTGGAGATCCAGCTTGCGACGTTGAGGTTCGTGCTGCCGACGCGCGCCCAGCGTCCATCGGCGACGGCGGTTTTTGCGTGGAGCATGGAGCCGTTCCACTCGAAGACGCGCACGCCTGCTTCGAGCAACGGGCGGTATCCGGCGGTGGTGAGCGGGCGGAGCCACGGCAGATCGCTGCCGCCGGGGACGAGGAGTCGGACGTCCACACCGTCGTTCGCGGCGGCGCGGAGTGCCTGCACGTAGGCGGGGAGCGCAGCGAAGTATGCATCAGTCAGCCAAAGGCGGCGCTCGGCCATGGATGCGATGAGGAGGTCGAGGCGGTAGATGCCCGCGAGGTTCGGCGCGCTGGCGATGACGCGGACGGGGATTTCGCCAGCGGGCGCTGCGGGTGTGAATGAGGTGAGTTCGTCCTTGCTGATGGGCTCTCCATTTTCCGCCCAGACTTGTGCGAAGGCGGGGATGAGGTCGGCGACGGCGGGGCCGCGAATTTCGACGCCGGTATCGCGCCACGGCTCGATGCGACGTGAGGCGTCACCGAGCCAGGTGCTGCTCACGCAGATGCCGGAGACGAAGCCGAGCGTGCCATCCACGGCGAGCGTTTTGCGATGGTCGCGGCTGAGCCAACTGAGCGGGCTGTCGAGGCGCGGGGGATTGTGGTAGCGGACTTGTCCGCCGAGTTTCAGCAGCGGCTCCCAAAATTTTCGCGTGGTGCGCAGCGAGCCGATCCAGTCGAGCAGGACGCGCACTTTCACGCCAGCCTCGGCGCGGGAAACGAGGGCATCGCGGAATCTTTTTCCGACGGCGTCGGGGCGGAAGATGTAGTTTTCAAAATAGATGGTGTGCTGTGCGGCGGCGATGGCGGTGTGCCACGCGGCGTAGTTCTGCTCGGCGTCGAGAAGGAGACGCACGGCGTTGCCAGGCACGAGCGGCGCCCCTGCGGCGCGGGCGAGTGCACGCTGGGCGATACCGCGAATGGAACGCAGGTTTTCGCCACGGTCGCTGAGGTGCTCGGGTGTGGTGTTCACGCGAGGGATGCTAGCCGGGCGATTCCGCGCGGGCAATGTTGCGGTGCTGGAATGAAAGCCGCTACAAATACGGCATGGCAAGAACTCCAAAACTCAATGGCCGCGAGAGCGGTATGCTAAAGGCAATCGGCTTCGGCCTCGGTGTGACCGGTGAGGAGCTTCTGGAACGCACGCATATGTCACCAGAGGATTTGTGCGATGTGCTGAACACGCTCCTCGACATCGGCTACGTGGAGACCACCTCGATGAAAGAGCGCGTGACGGTGGATAACTTGAAGGCAGAGAATTTTGAAATTAATCCGTCCTACGCGACTGATCTGAAGGCAGCGATGAGGCGGTGCTAGCTAGGGGCGGACAATGCCTCGATGGCGATGAGCATCGCGGCGGCGCGGGTCTCCACGCCGATTTTTTCGAAAATGTGAATGGCGTGTTTTTTCACCGTGGCGTGCGCACAATCGAGAATCACAGCGATGTCTGCGTTTGCTTTGCCCTGTGCGATTCAGAGCCGCACTTCGGCTTCGTGTGGTGAAATACCGAGGCGCTCGAGCAAAGAAGCGTTGCTGAAATCCGGACGCCGGTGGCGCTGTTGTGAGATGTGAGCAAGTCGGTTGTGGATGGGGGCGAGGAGATCGGCGCAGGCGACTGGTTTGGGGGCGTGGAGCAGTGCGCAGGGTTTTACTGTGACTGAAGCTTCCGATGGCACAGTGAGCGCGAGCGACAATATCGCCGCGAGCCGTTACTTCTACCGTCTGCGAGTGGACGTGCCTTAAATCGAAGACATCAGCGCCTCGTAGTCGAAGTCCAGCGCGGTCGAGTCGAACTTGGGATAGACGAATTTGCTGGCGGGGACGTTTTCTTTACTGACGGCGCAGGCTCGCGCGAGGCCGGCGGTTTTCAAGTGCATGAGCGACTCGTGGAGCAGTGCTGTGCCGAGGCCGCGGCTGCGGTATTCGGAGAGCACGCACGGGCCGGAGATGAGGTGGCTCGCTGCGTCGTCGTTTGTATTCAGCGCGGAGGCGGCGATAATGCGCACGCCGTGGGTGATCACGAGGCACGGGACGGCGCGATGGAGAAAGCTGGAGGTGATTTGCGACTCGATGAACGGGCGCACGTGGTTGAAGGAATCGCCCCATGCGGTATCGAGGCTGAACGCGGTGAAGATGACGCTGCGCACGATTTTCTCTTCGTCGCGGGCTGCGGCACGGACGTTGAAATGCGACGGGAGTTGCGTCTCAAAGTCGGGGAGTTTTTCAAGGTCCCAGGTAAATCGCTTCCAGCGGATGAGCTTCATGTGGGCGGAAAGTAGCGGGCGGGTTTTTGTAAATCAACGTCGCTGTGAGGGCAGGCGAAAAATTATGGCCGGACGGTATCAGTGTTTGGTTTCCGTCGCGCCGAACGACGCCGAGAGATCGCCATCGCCGAGCTTGCGTTTGAAAAGCTCGATGGCGAGCGCGTAGCACTGCTGCGCGAGGACGGGATTGTAGCGCGGCCCTTCGTCGCGGATGAATGCGTGCGCGCCATTCACCTCGAACGTCTGATGCCATGTGTTTCCCTCCTCGAGTGCGCGGCGCACTTGCATCCGCCCCTCGAAGGGAACGTGCGGGTCCTGTCTGCCCCAAATGATGAGTAGTTCGCCCTTGATGTCGCCGCGTCGCGCGCGCTCCAGCGAATCGTCGCACATCCCGAGTCCGAGACCGCGCTTGTGTTCTTCGAGTTTGTGGATGTCCGTGGGGTAAAGGCTCACGCCGGCGAGCACGTCGGGGCTGAAGCAATCGCGGAAACACAAATGCCCGCCGATGCACATTCCCATGCTGCCCAGTTTGCCGGTGCTGGCGGGGTGGCTTTTCAAAAACTCCCGCACTGCGCGCATATCGTCGTCATACGCGGCGAGCGGCTTGTTCACCTTGCACCAGTTCCCGCGGTCGGCACCCGCGCTGTCGTAGGCGAGCACGGTTCCGGGTTGCTCGAACTCGTGGAAAATCTCCGGCACCGCGATGACGAAGCCGTGCCCCGCCAGCATCATCGCCGTGCGGCGAATGGGGCCGGTCATCTGGAAAATTTCCGAGAAGAGCGTGATGGCAGGATATTTCCCGGCAGCCGCAGGACGGAAAATGTGTGTCCGCATCGGCCCGCTCGGCGTAGGGAGATCGGTGTGCTCGTTGTCGAGGATCGTCATAGGCATTCGTAGATACCGGCGCATCAATGCTCGGTAAAGGGTGCTGTGCAGCGCGATGCGTCGAAAGCCGGAGCTTGCGTAGTGGTGCAGGTTTCATCACAGTCGCTGCACCCCGACAGAAGTCAGGGAGACAAAAACAAAACAATACTATGAAACACATCCTCACACTCATCGCCGTCACCGTCAGCTTCACCTTTGGTGCCTGCTGCACCCAGAAGCCTGCTGACAAATGCAGCAAGCCCGGCGGCACCTGCTGCGCTAAGAAGAAGTAAGCAGATTCATTCGTTTCAAAGGGCGCGTTACCTTCGGGTGATGCGCCTTTTTTGCTGCCTATAAATCCCGTCGGGTTACGGCCGTTTTGCAAAAAATTGCAAACTTCCTGCAAGTATCCCTCGTTTTTTTGGAATGTTCTGCTAAAGGAGGGCATGAGCAAAACTTCGACATTCGCCCGCCGTGGTCCCGACCGCATCTCTGAGGAAATCGCAAAAGTCCTGTGCAAGAAGAAGCCGCTGGAGTTCAAGGCCCTCTTCGTGGACGTGTATGAAAGCCTGCGCGCCAAGGATGCGACCAGCGGCGGTGAGGAAATGATCCGCCTGCGTGCCTACGAAAAACTCCAGAACTTCGTGCGCCTTGGCATCGTGAAAAAAGCCGGCACCAACTACGTGGGCGACGGTCGTGCGCTGGCGACATTCCTCGCGACAGCCGCCGAGCAGAACGCGACCTTTGCAGCCGAGAAGGAAAGACGTGCAGTCGCAGCGCAGCCCGTGCCGGCAAAGCCGGTGGCCAAGGCAAAGCCCGTGAAAATCGCGAAGGCCGTGAAAGCCGTGAAGCCAAAGAAACCCGCAAAGGCTGCGAAGAAAGCCGCGGCATCCAAGAAGAAGAAATAGTTCCGTCCGCAATTTTCAGTGGCGGAGGAAAACCGGGTGCTTGCCGTGCAAGGCGCGTTCGTAGCACTTTGCCCGCGTCACTTTCCGCCATGAAAAAAACCGCACTCCTCTCGCTCTTCGCGTTCGCCTTCATCCTCCACGCCGGGGAAAACTGGCCGGAGTTCCGCGGGCCGACTGGCGACGGGCATAGCGATGCGAAAGGCCTGCCAGTTGAGATGGGCGAAGGGCTGCACGTGAAATGGAAAACCCCGACGCACGGCAAGGCGTGGTCTTCGCCAGTTGTGTGGGGCGGGCAGGTGTGGATGACCACTGCGAGCGAAGACGGCAAAGAATTGGGCATCATCGCCGTGGACGCCGCAACCGGGAAAGTGCTTCAAGACAAGAAGCTCTTCACCGTCGAAAAGCCGCAGTTCTGCCACAAATTCAACAGCTACGCCTCGCCCACGCCGGTCATCGAAGAGGGACGCATCTACGTAAGCTGGGGCTCGCCCGCGATTGCGTGCCTCGACACAAAGACATGCGCAGTGCTGTGGGAACGGCGCGATTTCGTCTGCAACCACTACCGCGCAGCCGGCAGCTCGCCGATTACCTGGAAGAATTTGATGATCCTCCCCTTCGACGGCAGCGACCACCAATTCATCGTCGCGCTCGACAAAGCCACCGGCAAGACCGTGTGGAATGTGCAACGCTCCATTGATTTCAAAGACCTCCAGCCCGACGGAAAACCCGCTTCCGAGGGCGACTACCGCAAATCCTTCGGCACACCCGTCGTCATCGAGTGGGAGGGGAAGCCCATGCTCATCTCCCACGGCGCAAACGCCGCCTACGCCTACGAACCCGCCACGGGAAAAGAAATCTGGCGCTTCGAAGAACGCGCCTGCCACAGCTCCGCAGTCAGGCCCGTCGCAGGAGACGGCATGGTCTTCCTCGTCCCCGGCTTCGGCACCAAACAAGTCATCGCACTCAAGCCCGGCGGCAGCGGCCTGCTCGACGACACCGCCGTCGCATGGCGCGAAAAAAAGGCCGCCCCCACCAAGCCCTCCCTCCTCTTCGACAACGGCCTCCTCTTCGTCCTCGACGACAACGGCATGGCCTCCTGCCTCGACGCAAAGACCGGCGCAATGAAATGGCGCGAACGCATCGGCGGCAACTACTCCGCCTCCCCGCTCCTCGCCGACGGGCGCATCTATTTCTTCAGCGAAGAGGGAAAAGTCGTCGTCACCGCCGCCGCGCCCGAGTTCAAGAAAATCGCCGAGGGAAAATTCGACGACGGCTTCATGGCCTCCCCCGCAGTCAGCGGCAAAGCCCTCTACCTCCGCACCCGCACCGCCCTTTACCGCGTCGAGGAGTGACGCCGATGCGGCGCTCATCAAATCGAACCGCGCCCCCGCCTGCCCGTAACCCGGCAAACAAGGCACGAAGCGGGACAGCGAGCGAAGCGACGCAGCCCATGGATTCGCCGCAGCATCATGCACCGCGTATGCGGTGCGACAAACGGTGGAGCGTGCATGGTCGCGCCGACTACGCGGCGCTTGCCGTTCCCACGGTGATCCGTGGGTTTCGCTGCGCTTCACCCACGGCTACCATCGTTGTTGGCGCTACGCGCCAAATGGCGGCCTGAGTGTTGAGCGAGTATCTGTCTGACACTATTTTCACCCCGGATCAGACAACAAGATAGTCGGTTCTTGCGCGCGGGGCGGGGGAAATTTCGTGAAAAATGATCCAGCGGGTGCGCGATGCGGCGGCGCTCGGGATGGTAGTGTCCTGTTTTGAATTTGGAAGCGATGAAGCCATGAAAGGAAAGTTGTCGCACCTGCGGGATGTGCCCATTTCCAATGCCTTCCAGGTTTTCAAATGAGGACACCACCTGAAATTTGGAAAACCGCTTGCCAAGAAAAACCATGCGTGCATTCTGCCCGCCCTCTCAACGGCTGGGTAGCTCAGTTGGTAGAGCAGAGGATTGAAAATCCTCGTGTCCCCGGTTCGATTCCGGGCCCAGCCACCTTTCTTGTATTCATGCGGGTTTGAGGGTGATTCGTTGAGTGTGAAAAGGCCGAGTGCAAACAGAAGTGCAAACAAGTCCACCGCTTTTCATGCTTGTTCGCCTTGCTCGATTCCATGCTCTCTTTCCGCGATGCTGCTCGCGAAAAACTTCAATTCCGCGCCCATAAACACCCTCAAACCACCATTGAGAGAAACTTTCCGCATACAAAAACGCAACGCTTGCCCTCCCGTGCAAGGCGCTTTGACGGGTGCTGGTTTTTCTGCTCGCCGACGTATGAATCGCTAGGAACCAGCAATCCAATTCAACACACGCGTGAAGGCAATGCCCCTATTTGATCGCGATTTTTGCGAGGGTGTCGGCTCAGTCTTCGGCCTGGTCTATTGCGGCTTCGAGGTCGTTGAGGCAGCGGTTGAAGTCGTGGCGCGGGCCGGAGATTTGGATTTTCAGCGACTCGGCATCCAGCAGTTGTTCGAGACGGCTGATGAGGTATTCGTGCTGCTCGGTGAGCGCCACGACGCGGGTGCGGAAATAAACGGGCGTTTCGCTGCTTGCGCGCGCTTTCAGCACGGCGATTTCCCGTTCGAGTCCTGCGAGCGTGGCTCCCGCGCCTGCATGATAGACGGTTTTGTCTTCGCTGAAAAACGCCTTCGTCTTGCTCCATGCGGCGCGTGTGGATTTGCCGGCGTGACGGGCGGCGTCCTTGATGACGACCTTCGTGTCGTGCGCGGCGTCCTTTGTTTTTTCGACGGCGTTTTCAATCGCGTCGTGGGTTTTTTCCGGGAAGGTTCTTTCCTCGGCCTGAATGATGATCGAGGCGGTGGCGACGATGGCGGCGATGAGTGTGGCGGTGAGTATTTTTTTCATGGTTGTTTTGGTTTTCATCCATGGAATCGCAGCACTGCCACTGGCTGCGTGTATCTTTCGGCAAATGATTCCTGCGACAACCTCGGGCGAGGGCCACGAGCGGGTCATAGGTCACTGGTATGATGTTTTGAGCCATTGGATTTGTGTGTTTTTATGGTGAAATTTGCCCTCGGTTTCCCCACCTCCGGGAGCGGCATTTGGCAAAGGGGCGGCACAAGCGTGTCGCTGGAGGAATACGTAGAAAATGAGAGGATAATCGTGTTGAAGCGACCCGGTGCGCGCTGCACGGACACGATGCAACACTTGAAGCGAGCCGCCGCACTCCGCAAAACCCCGATGAAAGCTTAAACCCGAACGCCGCGATTGAATGGCTAAATGCCGTCGCCGCCGGGTAGAATCGTATCGAAATCGGGTTCTGGGGCTCTGGGTCTTGGTAAAAGCGGCGTGGTTGCGATTTGCGCATCCAGAGCG
>CAIYUV010000238.1 GCA_903929475.1 uncultured Spartobacteria bacterium | reverse complement strand
CTGCGCGAAGAGTGACGCGGCTTACGGCGTGTTGACTTCGAGTGCGCGAAGCACGGGCTCGTTGTCGTCGAGATAGGCATCGCGGTAGAGCTTGCCCAGGACGAAATCCGTATTCTCGTCAGCACGACCATATGTGCTGTGCTGGTTCGCAGTCTGCCCTCCCTCATTGGCGACAAAGAAACCCTTGCCGGGCACGGCAACGATCCCGCTGAGCGCACCGTGGTTATTATTTCCTTTTGGCGAGAGTTCGAGTTCGTCCCACGGCACGGCGAGATTGCCAAGGAGCTTCATGCTGTCAGTCTCCATCACAGCAACAACGCGTTCTTCACCACAACTCACGTATGCACGGTTGCCGTCGAATGCCATGTCCATCGGCGACCTCACATCTGCTGATTCGACTTTCTGTCCATTGGGGCTGATTCGGAAAACCCGCCCTCCGTCGTGGTCTGCAATCCAGATGTTTCCCTTCGGATCCACCTTGCAATTGCGAAGACTGAGCGAACCGTTGATAACCATCTTGCCGCCCTCTTTAAGGCCCGACAGCGTATCCCCCGTTATCTCACCGCCTTTTTCCTCCAGCACAAAACGCTGTAACTCGCCGAGCTGGCGGTCCGTGGCATAAAGCACAAGCTCCTTGCCCTCGCGCGTAACTGTCACCCCTTCGCAAATTGAAATTTCAATCCTGTGCATCACGCGCTGAAGCTCGCTGTCGTAGATGAGAATTTCGCCCTCGTTGGCGATATAGACGCGCCCTTTATCGTCGCATGAGATGGCCTTTGCAAGCGGCCCGCGCAGAACGCGCGTCGTCGCACGTGTGTAGTCGTCGGTAATTCCGATTGCGACCTTGCGAACCTCCCCAGCTCCGTTCGCGCCGTGGTGATAGCCGAGGTAAAGTGATTTTCCGTCTGCGGAAAGCGCCATG
Source organism: uncultured Spartobacteria bacterium (assembly GCA_903929475.1). GTDB lineage: Bacteria > Verrucomicrobiota > Verrucomicrobiia > Chthoniobacterales > Chthoniobacteraceae > SXWH01. The sequence continues at coordinate 2,542 of CAIYUV010000238.1, read as the reverse complement.
CCGCGATTGTGGCGCGGCCAGATTTTTTGCGATTGCCCAAAGACCGCCTGACTGTTGTCCACGAGGTATTGGACGGTCCATTTGAACGTGTCACCAGCCTGCAAGAACGGCAGCATGAAAAGCACGGCACTGAACGTGACCGCCACATATTTCAGGAATCGGCGAGGCGACTGGGTAATCATTTGCACAGTATTTTTCGGTTGCGGCAAAGGGGTTTGGAACGCGGCAGGGTGCGGATTGAGCCGTGGATTGTCAACGTCCCATCGGTTACTAACAGGAAAAATCTTACCTCAAAAAACAACGGCGCCAGAATGGAATTTGTAACTTCGGATCGCGGGCGATAGCAGTGGCGGGAGCACGAACGCCGGCGCGTGAAGTGAGCAGTTGCGCGAGCATTGTCGCGCTATTTGCGCTGGAAAATTTTTCCGCCGCCCGCACACGCCCCTTTGCACCGAAACGCGCGGCGAGATCGCCATCCGTGAGGAAAAATGCGAGCGCTTCTGCGAGGGCGGCGGGATCGTGTTCGGCGACAAGCCTGCCGGTTTCACCTTCGTCCACCATCTCCGGGATGCCGGCCACTTTTGTCGAAACCACAGGCACGCTGGCGACCATCGCCTCCATGATCACCGTTGGCAGATTATCGCTCCCTCCATCGCCATCACGCTGTGCCGCGAGTGCGAAGACGCGCGCCTTTGCGAGCAGCTCGCGGACGAAAGATTGTGGCTGCGGCCCGTGCATCACCACGCAATCACCCAGCCCAAGCTCACCGATCATCGCCCGCAAAGTCCCGTCGAGCGGCCCGCCGCCCACGATGTCACACCCAAACTCCAAACCGCGCCCGCGCAACAGTGCACACGCGCGCAACAAATCGGGAAACCCCTTCTTCTCCACCAGCCGCCCCACGCTCACGATGCGCGGCGGCCTCAACTCCACACCACGCACTTGCGGGGCGATTTCGATCCCGTTGAAAACCCGGAACACGCGCCCACGCGCTGCGGGGTGAGTGCGCTCCATCCACTCGCGCGCGTAGTCCGTCTCCGTCGCGATGAAAGTCGCGTCCTCTGCCAGCATCGCGTTCGTAATCGCTGCGCCACTCTCGCAAAAAATATCATTCGCGTGCCCCGTGTAGCTGTAACGGATGCAGTGGATTCGCCGCAACCACCACGCCGCACGCGCAGCGATGCCACCGAAATGAGCGTGAACATGCTGGATGCCTCGCGCCTTCAAAATGGGACCGAGTTCCATCGCATCCTCAAAACGCAAACGATCCCGGTGCCGCAGCGCGGATGGCGTGCGCATCCGCACACTGAACGACACCTTCACACGCGGCCTCGTCTCCTCGTTGGAAAGATAATGCACATCGAAAGGCAGTGCCAAATTCGGCGCATCGTGCGGCCTGCGGATCGAGACAACAAACGGTTCCATCCCCACCGCATGCATAGCGATCGCCTCGCGGTAGCAAAACGTCTGCACCGCGGAGGGAAAACGCTCGAACAGATAGGCAAAGCTCATTTTTCCGGAATCAGAAACTCCCTGCCCTGACCCCAAAGAGTGGACATTTTAATAGTGAAATTCAGCGGATGGGTTTTGTTTGTTTTGATTTAGTTGTTTGCGCTTTGGCGCTGGAGCGTCTGGTTTTCCCGAACACTGCCGCAGCGAGCGGCGCGTGGTTTGAGGTCGCACAGCCTCCATTAAATTGGTTCGTCTGCTCTGCTGCATATTCACTCGGCGTGCGCTAGCCAAGCGAACTGTGCGGTGCTCCTGATAATATTCGATACGACATTGTCGAGGATCTGCCGCGATTCGATCAGACCACGAAAAGTTCACGGTTCAGCCACTACCCAAGTCCGCGGCACTATGCATGACCCTTACAAAAAAAGAACCCCGTTTTCTGTTTTAAACAAAAAACGGGGTATTACTCTGGCAACGTCCTACTTTCGCACGACCTATAGACGAACTATCATTGGGGCTGCAGCGTTTAACTTCCGTGTTCGGAATGGAAACGGGTGGTGCCGCTGCGCTGAGATCACCAGAAATCTAATATGTAAAATCAAATTAGATTTCTAGCGACATTATTATATCAGTGTTCTCTGACATCTGCATACAGGGTATATTTGCCATTAATAAACGACAATACATAAGTTTGTAAAGAAAAAATCAAGCCAAACGAGTAATTAGTATCACTAGGCTGAATGTGTTACCACACTTACACCTGAGACCTATCAACGTGGTGGTCTACCACGACTCTTCAGGGAAAGTAAATCTTGGGAAAGGCTTGGTGCTTAGATGCTTTCAGCGCTTATCCTGTCCGAACGTAGCTGCCCAGCACTGCCGTTGACACGACAACTGGAACACCAGAGGTTCGTTAAACCCGGTCCTCTCGTACTAAGGTTTAAACCCCTCAACTTTCCTGCGCCCACAGCGGATAAGGACCGAACTGTCTCGCGACGTTCTGAACCCAGCTCGCGTACCACTTTAACCGGCGAACAGCCGGACCCTTGGGACCTTCTCCAGCCCCAGGATGTGATGAGCCGACATCGAG
>CAIYUV010000237.1 GCA_903929475.1 uncultured Spartobacteria bacterium | reverse complement strand
GTGTTGTTGTCGCTCGCATTTCTGCCGGTGCCATCGTAGTTTGAATGCGCACCGTCGAATTTATTGTAGATGATGTATTGAGCGGAGAGTTTCACGTTGCTCTTGGGCCAGAACGACGGCCCGCCACCTTTATTGAAAGGCAGATAGTTGAGTTGAATCACGAGGCCGTTGCTTTCCGGTGAGCCACTCAAGCTTTCTGAGTGGAGAAGCGCATCGTTGCTGCCATTAACGTGAAAGTAGCTGATCGCGCCGCCGTAGGTCTTGTCATACAAATAGTCCACGGTGGCTTTTGCAGACCAAAGGTGATCTGTGTTGTTGGTCGCGCTACCGAGTTCGCGGCTGGCGTTCCAGTGCTCACGCTCATAGATCCACGACAGCGTGGTCGTGATATCGTTTTTGCCGAGTGAAATTTGGTATTGGGAATCCAGACCCCAATCAATGATCCGATCCTTGCCAGCACTGCTGTCGCGGCCCGGGTAGGTGCTTGCCGCCATACCAAATAGCCCGACTTCAAAGGACTGATTGCCCGCTGACTTTGTGTAGGCGAGACGCCAATAGGGCGCGAGTCCTGGGACTTGTGTTTCGTCGGAAGTGGCGATGCCCATCGCTTTCTGGAAGCCGACACTCGGCGTGTGGTAGGCGGCGACGTCGAAGTAGAACGAATTGGAAAGCATTGCGTAGCTGCCAAAGCCGAGCACTTGCTGGGACAAACCGCCATCTATAAGAGTGCTTGCGCCCGGTGTGGGCCCAAGGCTGGAGCCGCTGAACGGGAAGCTCCACACAGGCGTGCTGTTCCATGGATCCTGCATGGAGGGATTGTTGTTTAAATAGAAGCCGTAGTTGAGCGGCTGCCCGCCGAGCGTCATTGTGTCCGCAAAGCGAAGTTCGGCATTGTCCCACGCGAATCTTTTGCCCACGCCGTCATAGGTTGCCTGAAAGAACGTTCCGAACTTGTTGAGGAAGCTCGCGGCCTCCGACCCGAACAAGCTTTCCGCATAAGGCCCGAACAATCTGCCATTGTAGAAAACACTGGCCTGATTGAGCGCGAAATTGGAATTGTTGCTGAAATGCGGTGCAGCTCCGCCGGGCTGTCCTTTTTTGGTTTCTGTAAATGACGGCTGAAGCATGAACGCGAGCGGGGGCAAGTTCGTGTCGCCTCCGCCGAGCGTATATCCACCGAGTTTGAACTGGCGGCCAAAATCAGTCAGTTGCGGAAATTCCGTATGACAGGTGATGCAAGACATGCCGGTCTGTCGTGCGAAACTCGGGACGGCTTTTGCTGTTTGTGAAAGGAGTGCTACAGCAGCGAAGGCGAGCAGGACGATGCGAGAGCCTTGCGGTGACTTTGCGGTGGATGTTCTGGCGCGCGAGGTTTTCTGAAGTGCTTTGGGTGTGGTCATAAAACACCACCAAGCTTGCACAACTCGATTAACGCGGGGATGACCGCAGATTATCAATGTTGTTAACCAACGGGCGCTTCCGGGAAAATCATTCGGAACGTCGTTCCGGATCCAGGTGCGCTCTCCACCGTGACCGTGCCGGAGTGAAGCGACATTACCGATTTCACAATCGCCAAACCGAGGCCCACGCCTGTCTCCGAACCGGAGCGCTGCAAATCCACGCGGTAGAAACGATCGAAAAGCCGCGAATGGTGATCGGTCGGGATGCCTGCGCCTGTATCACTGACTGCGATTTCGTAGCCACCGGTAATCGTGTTGATTGCAATACCCACCTTTCCGCCGCGCGGCGTGTGGCGCAGTGCATTCGAGATTAAATTGGTGAGCGCAAGCCGAAGCAGCACATCGTCTGCCCACACATTGGCGGAACC
>CAIYUV010000236.1 GCA_903929475.1 uncultured Spartobacteria bacterium | reverse complement strand
CCACACGCTCCATCTCCCCAAGAAACCTCTCCCGCCTCGTCACCTTCTTTTTCCCAGCATACTCTCCCTGCGCGAAACTCATTTGGTGTTTCATGCATCCCTCTCTACCAAACTCACCCTCCAATGACTCGCTTTTTCTGCGGCACGGAGCGATTAAATCAGCGTTTCCTTAGTTTCTTCGAGCGGAGTGTGGCGAGATGGCCGAGAAACTTGATGCGGATATCGCTACTCATGCTGTTTTTGAGCGAGGTGTTGTTTTCGATGAGGGTTTCCAGATAGTCGGGCAGTCCCTTTTCTCGAATGGCATTCTCGATCTCATCCTCCGCTTGGATCGAGGCTGGGACAAGCGAGAGCGCGATGGTGAAGACAAGGGCGGCAAACGGGTTCATGGACGACAGAGTATTGCCAGGGCAATCGCCTGCAAGCACGCAGACGATCCCCGCGTCTTTCGGCGTTTTGGTTTGCCAAGGGGCGGGGGTGCTTCTATCTCCCGCGCTCCATTTTTTCGCGCAACCAGCATTTTTCAAAACCATGTCACTCACCACCATCACCGCAGTCCACGCCCGCCAAGTCATTGACAGTCGGGGCAACCCAACCGTCGAAGCCGAAGTGCATCTCACCGGCGGCGCCATCGGTCGCGCCATCGTCCCGAGCGGTGCGAGCACGGGCGAACACGAAGCGTGGGAATTGCGCGACGGGGTGAAGGATCGTTACCTCGGCAAGGGCGTGACCAAGGCCGTGGGGAACGTGAACAAAATCATCGCCGATGAAATCACGGGCATGGATGCGTGCGACCAGATTGACGTGGACGGCGTGATGCTCGAACTCGACGGCACCGCGAACAAAGCCAAGCTCGGCGCGAACGCGATCCTCGCCGTCTCGATGGCAAACGCGCACGCCGCGAGCGCGCAGCTCGGCCAGCCGCTTTACAAATACCTCGGCGGGCCCAACGCAAAAGTGCTGCCCGTTCCGATGATGAATATCATCAACGGCGGCGCGCACAGCGATGCTCCGATTGATTTCCAAGAGTTCATGATCATGCCGAAGGGCGCGAAGAATTTCAGCGAAGCACTGCGTTGCGGCGCGGAGATTTTCCACTCGCTCAAGAGCGTGCTCAAGGGCCGCGGCCTCAGCACCGCCGTGGGCGACGAGGGCGGCTTCGCGCCGAACCTCGCCAGTGCCGACGACGCGCTGGAAACCATCGCCGCCGCCGTGAAAAAAGCCGGCTACAAATTCGGCAAGGACGTCTTCATCGCACTCGATGTCGCCAGCTCGGAGTTTTTCGACAAGTCGAAGAACCAATACGTTTTCAAAAAGAGCAGCGGTGAGAAATTCAGCGCCGCGCAACTCGTGGCGTTTTACAAAAAGCTCTGCGCGAAATTTCCCATCATCAGCATCGAGGACGGCTGCGCCGAAAACGACTGGGCCGGCTGGAAACTTCTCACCGAGGCGCTCGGCGACACGGTGCAGCTCGTCGGCGACGATCTCTTCGTCACGAACGTGGACTTCCTCCGCAAGGGCATCGAGACCGGCACCGCGAACTCCATTCTTGTGAAGGTGAATCAAATCGGAACGCTCACCGAGACGTTCGACGCCATCGAGCTTGCGAAGGAGAACGGCTACACCGCCGTCATCAGCCACCGCTCCGGCGAGAGCGAGGACACGACCATCGCCGACATCGCCGTGGCGACCAACGCGGGCCAGATCAAAACCGGCTCCATGTCGCGCACCGACCGCGTCGCGAAATACAATCAATTGCTGCGTATCGAAGAAAATTTGGGTGACAAAGCCGTTTATGGCGGCAAGATGCGCGCCTAGTGAAAGCGGACGCTTCCTCCGAATTCGGTTACAGAAAGCGCGCAAGCATTTGGTCGAAAATCAACCAATGGCTGTGCTTGATCATCGTCGTCATCGTCGGCGTCCCTCTTCTCTACAGTAGGATTCCCGTCGTGCAGGAAAAGGAAGCGCAGGACGCGCACGCGGCGGAACTCGAGGAGAAAATTGACAAGGCGCGGATGCAGCACGCCCGCCTCACCAGCGAAGTCCGCCTGCTCGAACGCAACGACCCGGAGTATTTGAGCCTCTTCATCCGCGACAATCTTTCCCCCGGCTACATGAAACCCGGCGAGACCATCTTCCGCATGGAGCCGCAGGGGAAGGGGAAGTAGAAAGACACGCGCGCTTGTTTAAGCAGGCATAGCGGCGACATTTTCCACTCTCTCACGATCATTCTGCCAATGGGCTTCTGGACTCCAAATATCGATCTCCGTGGCCGCATCATTCGCGGCCTGATGACGCTCGTCCTTTTCGCCGCAGCTTTGTTTGCAGAACGAGAAGGCGTCTTGTGGCTCGCGGTGTTGCTTGTGATTGCCGGGCTCGTTGGTCTTGTCGAAACCGTGCGCGGCTGGTGCTTGTTGCGCGCGTGCAAAATCAAGACGCGTTTCTGATTTCACTGCGTCGCTGACTCGACAACGCGCCCCGCATCCGCCATCCCGCACAGCGCATGGACATCCTCACACTTGATCTTCCCGGCATCCGCAAAGTCGCCAGCGGCAAAGTGCGCGAGATTTTCGATCTCGGCGAACATCTGCTCTTCGTCGCGACGGATCGCATCTCGGCATTCGACTGCATCCTGCCGAACGCCATCCCACGCAAAGGCGAGGTGCTCACGCAGCTCTCGGATTTCTGGTTTGGAAAAATGAAGTTCGTCGAGAATCACCTCGTCGCCGTGGACTTCGCCGATTTCCCCGCCGCGCTGAAGCCCTTCGAGGCGCAGCTTCGCGGACGCTCGATGATCGTGCGCAAGGCCAGGCCGCTCCCCGTCGAGTGCGTCGTGCGCGGCTACCTCATCGGCTCTGGCTGGAAGGACTACCAGCGCACCGGCGCCGTCTGCGGCATTGCGCTGCCGACGGGTTTGCAGCAGGCGGAAAAATTGCCACAGACGATCTTCACACCCGCGACGAAGGCTGCGACCGGCCACGACGAAAACATCGCGTGGAACGAATGCGTGCGCCTCTGCGGCGAGAGCGTCGCCACGCAGGCGCGCGACCTCGCCATCCGCATCTATGAGGAAGGTCGCGCGCACGCCGCCGAACGCGGGATCATTTTGGCGGATACCAAATTCGAATTCGGCATCCTCGATGGCCGCGTGATCCTGATTGATGAAGTGATGACGCCTGACAGCTCGCGCTACTGGCCCGCCGCCGACTACCGCGTCGGCATTTCCCCGCCGAGCTTCGACAAGCAATTCGTCCGCGACTACCTCGAAACGCTCGACTGGGACAAGACCCCGCCTGCCCCGCAACTTCCTGCCGATGTCGTCGCCAAAACCGCCGCAAAATACCTCGACGCCTACGAGCGTCTCACCGGCTCTAAATTATAGAGTGCCCATCCCGCGCCATGCGCTTTCTCTTTTTCCTCGCCGCAGCAGCAACCTCATTCGCCGCAGACTGGCCGGAATTTCTCGGCCCGAATCGCGACAACACCTCGCCCGAGACAGGACTGCTCGCAGAATGGCCCGCAGGCGGACCGCCCATCGTTTGGCAGACGGAAGTCGGCCCCGGCTACAGCGCGCCGAGCGTGCGCGACGGGATGCTCGTGCTGCATCACCGCGTCGGTGGCGCGGAAGTCGTGCAGGCGCTCGACGCCGCCACCGGAAAAGGACTTTGGAAATACAGCTACACATCATCTTTCCAAGACCCGTTCGGATTTAACAACGGCCCGCGCTGCTCGCCCCTGCTCACCTCCGATCACTGCTACACTTTCGGCGCGGAAGGCGTGCTGATTTGCCTCGACCGCAAGACCGGCACCCTCGTGTGGCGGCGCGACACGCAGAAGGACTTCGACGTTCCCGAGGCGTTCTTCGGCGTGGGTAGTTCGCCCGTGTTGGAGGATGGAAGATTGATCGTGCAAGTCGGCGGACAGCCCGATTCGAGCGTTGTCGCCTTCGATGCCGCGACTGGAAAAACGCTCTGGCAAAATGGCGGAGCAAAAACGTGGGACGGCTCCCTGATGAAGTTCTGGCCCGGCGAACCCTTCGTGAAATGGGATCCGGCGCATCCCGCGTTTCAAAAAATGGCCAGCTACTGCACGCCCGTCCTCGCCACCATCCACGGACGCCGCCATGTCCTCACCGTCACGCGACAGGGCCTCATCTCGCTCGACCCGGCGACCGGCGCGCACAATTTCTCATTCTGGTTCCGCTCCCCGCGCGAAGAAACCGTCAACGCCATGACACCCGTCGTGAGCGGCGACCTCATCCTCCTCTCCACTGCCTATTACAAATACGGCAGCGTCCTCCTCCGCGTCCGCCCCGACGGCAAAAGCGTGGAAGAAGTCTGGCGCACCACCGCCCTCGAAATGCACTGGTCGCGTCCCAATCTCATCGCCGGAAATTTATACGCCTTCAGCGGACGCAACGAACCCGACGGCATCTTCCGCTGCGTCGAAATGGAAACTGGAAAAATAAATTGGTCGCGCGTCGAGGGCTGGCCAAACGGCGGACACGCCAAACTCCGCGCCGGAGAAAAACCACCCGATGTCTTCGGACGCGGCTCCGCCATTTTTGCCGACGGAAAAATCATCGCTCTCGGCGAATGTGGACTCCTCGGCCTCTTTCAGCCCAATGCCGAAAAGCTCGCCGAAATTTCGCGCTGGCAAGTCCCCGGCCTCACCTACCCCTGCTGGGCCGGCCCCGTCCTCGCCAATGGAAAACTCTACCTCCGCTGCGAGGAAAAACTGATCTGTTTGGATCTCGCCGCCGAGAAGAAGTGATCAGTGAACGGTGATCTGAAATCGCGGCACCGATCACAGTTCACCGATCACAGTTCACCGATCACTGATCACAGCGTCACACTACGAGCGACGAACGAGCGCGAGGAATGCGTTCCATTTCACACCGGGCTTGCCGCCGTCGAGCAGGATGCGGGGACAGGGTTTGTGCCAGTTGTTGTAATGCACCATCGTCCAGAAATAGTGCGGCACCACGTGGTCGATCGGGATGCGGTATTTGCTGCGCAGCCACGTGACTAGTTTCGCACAGCGCTCGATGGCGGCGCGTTGGCGTGCAGGCTCGCGGAATTCGCAAATCTCGATGCCGATGCTCGTCCCATTGCCGGGGCCTTCGTGGTCGGCGTGTTCGCCGCGTTCGTCGAGCGGAAGATGCTGCACCGTCTCCACATCGTCCACGGTGAAGTGCCAGAAATTATACCCGCGCTTGTTCCATTTTGTCTTCGCTTTGATCTGCCCCGTGCGAAGCAGCCGCCCGTGCGTCGCCGCCGTGCCGCCGGGGCTCTCCGTGCTGTGGACGGTAATATAAGTCGCGCGCAGCCTTTCGTGGATTTGCCGGCCAAATTTCCCGTCCGGGATGATGTCCTCGCGCAACCGCAGCGCGCCCGGCAGTCGTGCTGTGGCCGGATCGCTCTCCGCGAAAGCGGGCACAGCACAGCAAGCACATCCTAAAACGGAGAGTCGGAGAAAATCGCGGCGGTTCATGCGCCGATGAATCACTGCCCGAGTGCGCGAGGCAATCTTCAACCTGCGATTACGCGATTAGAAATATAGAATTCTAGTGCTGGCAAAAGTCATAAGATTCCATCTACTCAGAGATTCTAATTCACCCATGCTCCCTGTCCGTTTTCTAACTTCGCTCTTCACGCTCGCGTTCGCGGCGTCGGTGGTCGCTGCTCCGCCGAAAAAGCAGGAGGAGGAAGACCCGAATGCGCCGGTGAGTTATTTCAAAAAAATCCGGCCCATTTTTCAGGCGCAGTGCCAGGGATGCCATCAGCCGGCGCGGGCGAAGGGCGGATATGTGATGACGGATTTTGCGAGGATGGTCGCGGGCGGCGATGATTGCGCGAAGGACGGCTTGCGCGCCATCGTGCCGAAGGATCTGGCGAAGTCCGTGCTCGTCGAGCAGATCACGCCGGTGAATGGCGAGGCCGACATGCCGAGAAAAAAACCGCCGCTCGCGGAGAAAGAGATCGCACTCATCCGTCGCTGGGTCGCGGAGGGTGCCGTGGATGACACGCCGGTGAATGCGAAGCAGCGGATAGACGCCGAGCATCCGCCTGTCTATGCGCGCCCGCCGGTCATCACGTCGCTCGATTTTTCGCCGGATGGAACGCTGCTCGCAGTCGCGGGTTTCCACGAAGTGCTGCTGTGGAAAAGCGACGGCTCGGAGATGATCGCGCGCCTTGTGGGATTGTCCGAGCGCATCCAGACGGTGCGCTTTTCGCCCGACGGAAAACGGCTCGCAGCCTGCGGCGGTCGGCCCGCGCAGATGGGTGAGGTGCAAATCTGGGACGTGGAAAAACACACTCTCCTGCTGAGCGCGCCGGTCGGTTTCGACACGGTGTATGGCGCGGCGTGGTCGCCTGATGGAAAGCTCGTTTCCTTCGGCTGCTCGGACAACGCGCTGCGGGCGATTGATACAACAACGGGCACACAAGTGCTCCAGCAAACTTCACACGGCGACTGGGTGCTCGATACGGTTTTCACGAGCAAAGGCGACCAGCTTGTGAGCGTGGGACGCGACATGAGCGCGAAGCTCACCGAGGTGGCGACGCAGCGGTTCATAGACAACATCACCTCGATCACTCCGGGTGCACTGCGCGGCGGATTGCAAAGCGTGTCACGGCATCCGGAGCGCGACGAGTTTCTCGTCGGCGGCGCGGATGGCGTGCCGCAGGCCTACCGCCTTGTCCGCAAAAACCAGCGCCGCATCGGCGACAACGCGCTCTGCATCCGCAAATGGCCCGCAATGGAAGGCCGCATCTACGCCGTGGAATTCGCACCCGATGGGAAAAGTTTTGCCGCCGCCAGTTCCCTCGACGGAAAGGGCGTGGTCAGTTTCTTCAACTACGATTTCAACACCGAACTGCCCGCCGAAATGGCGGCCATCGAAAACAAGGACGATGGCTCGCGGAAGGACGCCGAGAGGGCAAAGCTCGCCGCGCACTACGTGAGCGATGTGAAACTGCTCGGCAGCACGCAAATTGACGCCGGCCAATACGCGCTCCGCTGGCTGCACGACGGCTCGGCAGTTGCAGTCGCGGGCGAAGATGGAAAAGTGCGCATCGTCAGCGCGACAGAACCGAAGGTCGTGAAGGAATTCATCCCAGTGCCTCTCAAAACCACTCCTCCAACCGCCGCCAAATAGACTCCATGAGACACAGCTTTTTACTCCTGATTCTTGCCGCACCCTCGCTGTTCGCCGCCGAATCACTACCCGATGGCGCAAAGGTAGTGGGCCTCGACGTGCAACCGCCGAAAGTCGTCATCGCCGGCAAGTATGAGGCTGCGCAGTTGGTCATTTCAGCGAAACTCGCGGACGGCGCGACGGTGGATGTCACGCGCATCGCAAAGCTCGCTCTTGATGGAGGCACGGCTGAGGTAAACGCGACCGGGAAAGTGACTCCGCTGAAAAATGGTGCGGGTTCTCTGCGCGTCGAGATTGCGGGGCAATCGGCGTCGGTGCCCGTGGAAGTGGCACAGATGCAGGATTCGCAGCCGGTGGATTTCATCCGCGATGTAAATCCCGTGATGACACGACTCGGGTGCAATGCTGGCACCTGCCACGGCGCGAAGGATGGAAAATTCGGCTTTAAGCTCTCGTTGCGCGGCTACGATCCAATCTACGACGTGCGCTCGCTGAAGGACGATCTCGCAGGACGGCGACTGAATGTGGCGTCGCCGGATGATTCGCTGATGCTGCTCAAAGCCACGGCGGGCGTGCCGCATGAGGGCGGACAGCGCACGAAGCTCGGGGATAAGTATTACGACATCCTTCGCGCATGGATCGCCGATGGCGCGAAACTCGATCTCGCTGCACCGCGCGTGACGAAGATCGAAGTTTTCCCCCATGACCCAGTCGTCCAGCAAATCGGAGCGCGCCAGCAAGTGCGCGTGGTGGCGACTTTCAATGATGGAAAAACACGCGATGTCACTGCGGAAGCATTCGTCGAGAGTGGCAATGGCGACGTGGCGAAGACCGATGGCGGCGGACTCGTAGAGACGCTGCGGCGCGGCGAGGCTCCCCTGCTCGCACGTTACGAAGGCAACTATGCCGCGACAACGCTCACCGTGATGGGCGACCGCAAAGGTTTTGTCTGGCAGCAACCAGAGACGTGGGGACGCATTGATGAACTCGTTGCTTCAAAATGGCAGCGTATGAAAATCGCGCCGTCCGAATTGTGCAGCGACGCGGATTTTCTACGCCGTGTCTCGCTCGACCTCACGGGCCTTCCGCCGAGTGCGGAGGATGTGCGCACTTTCCTCGCCGACTCACGCCCGGTGCGCGAGAAGCGCGATGCAGTGATCGAGAAGCTGCTCGCCTCGCCGGAGTTCATCGAACACTCCACGAACAAATGGGCGGATCTATTGCAGGTGAATTCAAAATTTCTCGGCAAGGATGGAGCACGGCTTTTCCGCGAGTGGATTCGCAAGGAAATCGAAACCAACACGCCCTACGATCAGTTCGTGCGAAAAATCCTCACCGCGACCGGCTCCAACAAGGAGAACCCCGCAGCGAGCTACTGGAAAATCCTTCACGAACCTGCGGAGGCGATGGAAAACACCACGCACCTTTTCCTCGCCACGCGTTTCAACTGCAACAAGTGCCACGACCATCCGTTCGAGCGGTGGACACAGGATCAGTATTACCACACCGCCGCGTTTTTCTCGCAGGTCGCGCTTGTGGCCGACCCGGCTGGCGGCGGTGGAAAAATCGCGGGCACCGAGGTGGAGAAGTCGCGCCCACTTTACGAAATCGTCAGCGATAAAACCGAAGGTGAAGTCACACATCTTCGGACGAACAAAGTCGCCGCGCCGGAGTTCCCATTTCCCGCCAAGGCAGAAACGAACGGCACGCGACGTGAACAACTCGCTGCGTGGATGACTTCGGCGGACAATCGCTTTTTCGCCACCAGCTACGTGAACCGCCTCTGGGGCTACCTCACCGGCGCGGGCATCATCGAGCCGCTCGACGACATCCGCGCGGGTAACCCGCCGACGAATCCCGAACTGCTCGACCATCTCACAAAGGAATTCATCACCCACGGCTTCGATGTGCGCCATGTGATGCGGATCATCTGCCAGTCGCGCACCTACCAGCTCGCCATCGCCACGAACCAATGGAACGCCGACGACAAAACGAATTACTCGCACGCCCTCGCGCGTCGTCTGCCCGCCGAGGTGCTCTACGATGCGGTGTTGAAAGTGGTCGGCTCCGGCCCGCGTCTGCCGGGTGGTTTGCGAGCAGGACAACTTCCCGATTCGGCAACGGATTTGCCGAGCGGATTCCTCGCCAATCTCGGGCGACCCGCAAGGGAAAGTTCATGCGAATGTGAGCGCAGCACGGATCTGCGGCTCGGCAGCATCATGGCGCTGCTCGGCGGCCCCGCAGTTTCCGAAGCAATCGGCGACTCCGCCAACGAGCTCGCCAAGCTCACCGCAGCGCAGAACGATGATCGCAAACTCGTGGACGAATTGTTTGTGCGCGTGCTCAGCCGCCCGGCCAGCGAACCGGAAATCAGCAAGGTGATGGAAAGCTGGGGCGTGATGGATCGCGACCACGCCGCCGTTTTGAAACAACTCGAAGAATTGGAAAAAGAGCAGGCTCCCATCATCGCAAAATTGCAGGCGGAACGCGCGGCGGAGATCGAAAAGGCCAAGGCCGAACTCGCGCGCTACGAAGCCGAAAGTGCGGCGAAACTTGCCGAGGCGGAGAAGCAGCGCGTCGCAGCAGTCGCAGCCGCCGAGGCCGCTGTGAAGGATTATGAGGCAAAGAACCTTGCGGCCGCGCAGGCTGTTTTTGAAAACAACCCGACTGCGGCCCTCATGCTCACCGGCTGGATGCCCCTCGACGTTGTCCCGATGCAGGCGACTGGCGGAGTCTCGCTCAACAAACAAGCCGATGGTTCCATTATAGCCAACGGAGCACGACCGGACAAAACCGACTATGTCGTGATCGCGGATACAAAAATCGCAGACATCACCGGCATCGGCATCGAGGTTCTACCTTCCGGGGAAGAAAAAAACTTCGGCCCCGGGCGGACTATCGCAGATGGGAATTTCGTCCTCGGCGAGCTTACCATGAAAATCGGCGAATTCGGCGCGGAGGCCGTGCCCAACGTCGTGAAATTCACGAACGCAGTCGCTGACTTCAACCAGAAGGCTTTTGAAATTCAAAAAGCAATTGATGGAAGGAAGAACGACGAAAACAACGGGTGGGGAGTTCACGGAGGCTACGGCGTCCCTCATTTCGGCGCGCTCACGCTGGAAAAACCCATCGGTGATGCGGAGAAGGGAGTGCGCCTTCGTTTTGAACTCAATCAGCCACGCAGAGGTGGATTCTCCATCGCACGCTTCCGCATTTGGATCACCACCAGCACCGCGCCCTTGCAGGTCGGCTATCCGCAGCCGGTCATTGATGCGCTCAAGAAAACCGCCAATGAACGCAGCGATGAAGACAAAGCCGCGCTCGCTGCATACTGGAAGGAATACGATCCCGAACTCAGCAAGCTCCGCCTCGCTGTTGCAAAAATCCAGCAGCCGATCCCGCCCGATCCCGGCATCGCCCAGCGCCGCGCAGCCATCCCCGGCGCAGATGTGCAAATTCCGGCCGGCCCGAAACTCGTGCGCCTCCGCCAGGACGTGGAGCAATCGAAAGCCCAGCTAGCCAACCGCCGCCTCACTAGTGTGCAAGATCTCGCTTGGGCGTTGATTAACACACCTGCGTTCCTGTTTAACCACTAACCACACACACCATGCTACGCATCTCAGGACAACCCGGTCGCGATCTTTGCGACGCTCACCTCCGCGTTTCACGACGCGACGTTCTCCGCATCGGCGGCTCGGCCATGATGGGCCTCACGCTCGGTTCATTGCTCAAATTGCGCGCCTCGGCTGCGGAGCCTGCGGCGGCGGCGGTCAAGGGCGGACCCGGATGGGGGAAGGCGAAGAGCGTAGTGATGGTCTATCTGCAAGGCGGGCCGTCGCACCTCGACTTGTGGGACCCGAAGGAAAATCTGCCGGAGAAAATCCGCGGGCCTTTCAAAAACATCCCGACAAAAATTCCCGGCGTAAATTTCACCGAAATCCTCCCGCGTCTTGCGCAGCTCAACGACAAGCTCACGATGGTGCGTTCGATGAGCTACACGCCAAACGGGCTCTTCAATCACACGGCGGCGATTTACCAAATCATGACCGGCTACACGACGGACAAAGTCTCGCCATCCGGCCAGCTCGAACCACCGAATGCTAAGGATTTCCCGAACTTTGGCTCGAACATCATCCGCCTGAAACCGCCGACGGAGCCGATGCTCCCGTTCGTGATGCTGCCGCGGCCTTTGCAGGAGAGCAACGTCATCGGCAAGGGCGGCACCGCCGGTTTCCTCGGCAAGGGTTACGATCCCTACACGCTTTATCCCGACGGAGATGACATGGACATGACGAAGATGAACCGCATCCGCGTGGATGACCTCAATCTCCGGCCGGACGTGTTTGCGATGCGGCTAAAACGGCGCGCCTCGCTGCGGCAGTCCATCGAGCAGACGATGCCGGACATTGACAATGCGGTGAAGAATTACCACCTCGACGAATACTACGGACGCGCGCTCGATCTCATCACCAGCGGCAAGGCGCGCGATGCGTTCTCCATTGATCAGGAAACAGAAAAAATGCGCGCGAGCTACGGCATGAATACATTTGGCCAAAGCCTCCTGCTCGCACGTCGTCTCGTCGAGGCGGGCACGCGCGTTGTCGAAGTCATCTGGCCGAAGTTTGCGAACTCGGACAATCACTCTTGGGACACGCACCAGGGCCTCACGCATCGCATCAAAAACCAGGCGGGCCCGATGCTCGACAACGGCTTCAGCGCATTCATCGAGGACATGGATCAGCGCGGGTTGCTCGACGAAACACTCGTCGTGGCGCTTGGCGAATTTGGGCGCACACCCGAGCGCGGCCTGAGCACCAGCGGCAACGTAAACAGCTCCGACGGTCGCGACCACTGGCCCTATTGCTACACGGCGTGCGTCGCTGGCGCGGGCATCAAGCGCGGCTACATCCACGGCGAAAGCGACGCCACCGGCTCCAGCCCGAAATCCGACCCGGTGCATCCCACCGAGCTACTCGCGCTCATCTACCATGCGTGCGGCATTGATCCCGAGACCATTGTTTACAACCACCTCAACCAACCGCGCGAGCTGGTGAAGGCGAAACCGGTCACCACGCTTTTCGCGTAGCCGCAAGACAGGCAAACGATGCGCGACTTCCGGTGGATTTTGAATATTGGGGTCGCGCTCTTTTGCGGCCTCACTGCGAGCGGCGCGGAATTATTGCGTCTCCAAAATGCGCACGTCGCGGTCGACATTGATCGCGAGAACGGCGGCGTTCGCACGATTCGCGACAAAGAGCAGGCGCTGACTTATCAAGTGCCGGGCATCGGTTTCACCGTCACGACGGATGCGAACACGTTGCGCTCGGAAAAGGCGCTCGCGCTTAAAGAAAGCGCAGGCGACGTGGAGTTGAAATTCGCCGGGCACGGTTTGAAAGTCGCTTTGCACTACCGGCTCAGACCCGATGATCGCTTCATCGAAAAGTGGCTCGTGATCCAATCCGCCGATGGAAAGCCGTATTTTTTGAAAGAGGTCGTAGTAGAGGATGTGACGGCAGCATCACCGTTCTCAGCCATTCATTTTCACGACGACCAGACGATCTGGCACTGCCCGATCAATTTCTTCCTGCGCGGTGAAAAAGGCGGCTGCTTCGCCGGGCTGGAATACCCGTGGTTGGAGCATGAATTGCGCGGCAAGGACGGCTTCCGACTCGGCTACAAACCGAACTACCCGGCAGTCGCGGGCGAGGTGAACACGAGCGAAAAATATTTCCTCGGCGTGTATCGCAAGGAGGGAATCACCCGCTATTCGCACGGGCCGTATCCCGGTCGGCGCACGACGGCGCTCATGGATTTCAAAAAGGACACCGGGCTTTTTCAGCACTTCAAAAACAAAAAAATTCCCGACGCGGTGGTGGAGCCGGAGGTGCTCGATTGGGGCGAGGTCTGGGCTATGCAGGATTTCATGCGCACGGTGCTGCCCGATCAGCCGCTGCCGGAGGATGGATACTGGGTCTGGCAAAATGGCTGGTGGGCGAGTCTTTTCGAGCCGAAGGCCGAAATTATAGACCGCCTCAAAGCTACGGGTGTCCACGACATTATGACGGCGCACACGTGGTATGGGCGCGGCAATCATCCGACGGCAGAACCGTATCTTTCGCAAATGCGCGCCGAACCGCTGGGCTTTCCTGCGGACAAAGGAATCGCCGGGCTGCCTGGTGAGGCAGGCCCGGCATTCGGGCTGCATTCGCCGCACAATGTTTTCCTCGATCAATTCAAACCCGGCGAATTCACCGATGACTTCCGCGCGCCGCCGGTCATGGAGCAGTTCATCGAGCACGCGCGGAAAAATGGCGTCCACGTGAGCAGCTTCAGCCTGCCGGGGATCTGGCTCGATCAAAAACCCGAGTGGGCCTCCGTGGATGAATCCAGCAAACCCAACGTGTATATTTTTGGCCGCAAAACCTCCTGCGCCGCATGCGACGACTACATGAAGTATCTGCTCGCAACGCACGAAGCAGTCTTCACCAAATACCAGCCGCGCTGGTGGGGCTGGGATGGACGCTGGATGAATTATTGGGAGGTGCCGCTTTACCGCCCCGGCCCGAAGGGCGCAGGAGTTGATCCGTGCTTTGCAAAAAATCACGGCCATCTGCCCGGGGACGGCTATTACCGCGAGTGGAAGAATATCCAAAACTTCCTCGCAGAAATCCGGCGGCGACATCCGCAGATGTGCCTTGAACAATACTGCGGCCTTGCGCGCGGCGGTCCGTGGGCGCTGCCATACTTGAATTCCGACGCCGGCTACTACGAGAGCAACGGTGCGGACATGAACCGCCTGCAAACATGGCACAACCAGAATGACCGCTTCCGCCCCGTTTACAAAAACTACGCCGCGCTATTCGGCGACAACTCGCGAACCTTCCAATTCAACGTCCTCACCACCATCAGCACCACAGCGTATTGCCAGATCGGCCCTGGCTACAAAGCCCTCGCCCTCGAAGAAAATCGGGACTTTCTAAAAAAGTGGCGCGCATGGGCGACGACGAACTTCGCCTACTTGAAAGTGAAGCGCGACCTCTTCGAGTGCCCCGGCTACTCGCCCGTAGATGGCAGCGCGCACATCATCGGCGACCGCGGCTTTCTGTTCCTCTTCCCCGGCGGCTTCGACAAAAAGATCGCGCCCGAAAAAACCATCCGCGCATCCATTCCACTCAACCGCTGGATCGGTCTAAAAGAAGACCGCGCCGCCATCTACCAAATCACCGAAGTCCACCCCAACGCCGGAGCTGACCGAGGCACCTACCGCTACGGCGAAGACTTCCTCTACGACATGCCCAAAGACTCGGCCGTCATCCTCTCCATCACTCCCATCACCGCCGATCAAAAGCCGCAACCTATCGCAATCAAAGCCGACAGCGAGGTGATCGTCGTGAAGGCTTTTGCTCCGACAGAAAATTAATCAGCCCTCACCAACGTCGGCACGGCTTCGCATTTTTCCCGCCAACCGGGGAAGTTCCAGTCGTTGGGGAAGGCGCGGCATTGGCGGGGTTTGACGGGCTGGAGCGCGCAATCGCGGCCTTGGAGCCATTCGCAGGAGGCGTCTTCTTTTTCCAAAAGGGAAAGTCCTCGGCGGTCGGGGCGGAGACGGGTGTGACGCTGGATGAATTCGTCCTCGCCCATGCCGACGTGAGCGGCGATGGCGGCGATTTCGTCGGGGTTCACTTTCACGACGCCGGGCCAGCGGCAGCAGTTGGTGCAGCGCTGGCAGACGTAGTGGATGGAGAGCGTTTCGGCCACGCGCCGTGGATTCCTGCTAAGAAGGCGGGCGTCAACGCGATTGTCGCAGGGCTTGACGGGTGCGGCACTCAACTGGAAAACGCACGCCCTCATTCCACTGAACAAAATCATTCCATGAACAAGACCGCCATCCTCGCCGCGTCCATCCTTATTCCCATCAGCGCCAGCGCCGCCGTGGATTTCGTGAAAGATGTGCAGCCGATTCTCGAATACAACTGCGTGCGCTGCCACAACCCGAAGGCATCGGCGGTGGAGAAGGGCGACACGAGCGTGGAACTCGACACGAAGGAGAAGGCTTTTCGCGGCAAGACGGTGGTCCCCGGCGATGCGACGAAGAGCAAGCTCTACAAGACGACGATTCTCGCGGACGACGCTGACAAGCTGATGCCGCCGATGGAGGAGATCAAAAAAGGATCGAGCGCACGACTGACGAAGGAACAGACGGAAATTTTGAAGGCGTGGATCAACGAAGGCGCGAAGTGGCCGGATGGCGTGACGCTTCTGGCCCGGAAAAAAGAAGTAGCGAGCGGAAAGAACGAAGTGCTGGTGGTGGCAGACATCGCTAAGCGTATCGCTGCAACGACGAAGGAAAAAACAGAGGCCGAAATGAAGCCCTACACGGGAACCATCACGGGTTCGGATGTGACATTCGACATGGTGCCGATTCCCGGCGGAAAATTTAAAATGGGCTCGCCCGAAAACGAGAAGGGTCGCAAGGCGGACGAGGGACCGCAGAAGGAAGTGAGCGTGGAGCCTTTCTGGATGGGCAAGTGCGAGGTGACTTGGAATGAATTCCTTCTCTTCATGTATCCCGAGGAGGAAAAGAAAGCGCGCGTAGCAAAGAGCCTTCCTGCGGAACTGAACACGCTCACGGACTCGGTGTCGCACCCGACGCAGCCCTACGTGGAAATGAGCTTCGGGATGGGAACGGATGGCTATCCGGCGATCTCAATGACACAGCACGCAGCGAACAAATATTGCCAGTGGCTCAGCGCGAAGACGGGGCATTTTTACCGCCTGCCGACCGAGGCGGAGTGGGAATACGCGGCGCGCGCGGGCACGATGACGGCGTATTTCTGGGGCGATGAGGCGTCGAAGATTGGCGAGTATTGCTGGTGGGGGAAGAACAGCGATTTCAAGTATCAGAAAGTCGGCAAGAAAAAGCCGAACCCGTGGGGCCTTTACGACATCCTCGGCAATGTGTGCGAGTGGACGCTCGATCAATACGAACCAGCTTACTACGCAAAGATGCCCGCTGCGAATCCGTGGAATAAAGCGACGCTCCCCTACCCGCACGTCGCGCGCGGCGGCTCTTGGGATGATGAAGATGCAGCCGCGCTGCGTGTGGCCGCGCGCCGCGCGAGCACAAAGGAATGGAAGCGACAGGACCCGCAGCTCCCGAAGAGCATCTGGTATCACACCGACGCGCAGTTCCTCGGCTTCCGCGTCATCCGCCCGCTCAAGACACCAACGCCGGAAGAGATGCAAAAATATTGGAACAATGGCGTGGAAAAAGACGACCCGCGTTTGAACAGGGCGGACTAGCCGCGGGGCTACACGACCTTCACGTGGAAATCGCCGAGCGACTGATCGGCGGGACCGGTCTTGTGATAGACGAAGCCGGGGATGACGACCTTCGTCGGCACGGTGTCGGCGAGAAAGCCGTAGGATGTTCCGCCATTATCGGTGTCGAGGCTGGCCACGCTGATCATGCCGATGTTTTTGGCGGCGACGAATGTGTTGCTGAACGCGGACTGGCCGGAGCGGATGGTGAAAATGGTGATTTTGCTGCCATCGAAAAACACACCACCGTCGAATGGATGCGCAGCGTCGGCTGGTGTGTAGCCGACAAAGACACTGCTATCGGCGATGGTGCGGGCGGTGAATGTGCCGATGCAATCGCTGACGATGTTCGCGCCGTGGACGCCACCCGCGATACTGGCGCTGGTGAGTGCATTTTTGAACGAGGCATCGCCGCCGCTGAGCGTGAGCGCGGCGTCGAAATCGCCAGCGATGCCGATGCGCGTATCGCCCGTAATGAGGAGCGAGGCGATGGATGCCGCGTGCAATGTGGCGCCGCCAACTTTCGCCGCTTTGAAAAGCGCGAGGCTGCTGCCGACGTTGATGTCCGCACCGGTTTTCACTTCGTGGAAAGTGAACGATGCCGTGTCGGATGATGAACCCTGGGCGATGATGCTGGCAGTGCCGAGCAGGTCGCGCCCGGCGAAGAAAGTGATTTTGTCATCGGCAGTAAAGTCGCCGCCCACGTCGCCGGTGACTGTGACGCTGTCGAATCGCTCCGCGCTGAACGAGGCGTCGCCGATGCGGGTGGCCTTGAGCGTGGTGATGGCGCTGGCGAGCGCGAAAGTGGCTCCGTCATTCACCACGCGCATCGCGAGTGTGGTCGGCGAAAATGGCGAGCCGCCCGCAGTGACGTGAGCTGTGCCGAGCACATCGCCCGAATTGAACGCAGTGAGAAGCCCGCCGATATCGAGTTGCGCGGCGAATTCCCCGCTGACGACGAGACTGTCGAGCGAAGGCGCGGCGAGCGTGGAATTGCCGAGGCGTGCCGCTTTGAAAAGCAACAAGCTCGTGCCGATGGAGATGTCCGAGCCGTCGCCGATGTTGCGAGCGCGCACGCTCGTCTTCACACCGTCGCCACTGCCGCTGAGCAAGTCCGCACCATCGGTGAGATCACGCACTGTCACCGAGCCGAGGACTCCACTGAAAGACACGCCGCCGCCGCTGATGTCCGCAGCCGGTGTATAGAGCATTTTCAATCCCGCGCCTGACGCTCCGGTAATCGAACCGATTTTTACACTCCCGTCTCCATGCGCACCGCGCTCGACTGTGACGGACAGGATGCTGGTGTCGCTGTTCGTGTCATCGAGAGAGATGCGTGCGAGGCCTCCGCGTCCGTTGTGATCCAGGTCGTCGAACACGTAACCGATGAGGCCGGGGCCGGTGAGACTCACGGTGTATTTATCACCATCGGTATCGGTGAACGTCCGCGTTTTTCCAGGAATGAGCGTCACCTCGCCGAGATGGTTGGCGACCAGCGGCATGAGACCGTAGCTGGTAAAGTGGCCCGACACTTCTTTCGCAAGCGGGATGGTGTGCAGATGGCCGCCGGCGTCGAAGAGCGGTGTATCCGAGTTTGCTGCGCTCAATTTTCCGGTTGTCGGTGCGCCGCTGAAAACATCAATCGTCCCGCCAAGTTTGGACGCGGCTGCGAGGGAGAACACAGCGTCCGAGGAAAGCGTGGGCAGCGGGATGTTTTGCGTGCCGTCGAGCTTATCGAAATGAAACTGGATGGGGGCGCTGCCGGGCTGGCTGCTGCCGATGGAAAGGGTGGCGTTGTAGAGCGTGTGCGGAACTTTCGGCGCGAAGTAGCCGGTGCTTGCCACGATGCTTTGCGAAAGACCGGTGCCGCTGCTTTTGCCGAGGATGGAACTGAGATAGGCGTCGTCGTTTTGATCCGTCGCCCCATCGGACCATTGTTCATCGAGGGAAAGCAGGGTGTTGCCAAAAACCGCGCCTGAATCGCGTGGCGCGGTGTGTTTCATGATGTCGCCAGCGGCAGCATCGCTCACATGGCGGAGGCCGAGGTTGTGGCCGAGTTCGTGGGCGAGCGTGATGGCGAGCTGGTCCAGCCGTTCGTCGGGTGTGGCATTTGAAAAGAAATTGTCGAACTCGCCGGAGAAAATCACTGCGCGGTCGTTGCGGTCGAGGTTGCCGACATCGGGAGTGCCTGCGAAACCGAGCAATGAATCCGCGCCGAGGCCGAACAAATCGCGGAGCGGGACGCTCGTGCCGGGGAAGTTCTGTTTCAGCAGCGGACTCGCGCCGGAAATATCGAGCAGGATGCCGTTGTCGCCGCCGACGTAGAGAGTGGTGAAGTCCCCGGCGGCGGGTTTCGATGTCGTGAACTGAACGTCGTAGAACGAATACTTCGATTGCAATTTGGCAACGAGCGAGGCGATGAGATTTTCAGTGGTGTCCGTGGAGCCGATATCCGCAGCAGAAAATGCCGGCAGTGTTCCAGTGATGCCGGGGCCGAAGTGATTCGCAATCGTGGCTCCGTCGAAATCGAGATAAACGACCTGCGGTGTCTCGAAGCGCACATTGTCAACCAGCGCGGCAGAATCGAGCACGCCGTCGCCGAG
Source organism: uncultured Spartobacteria bacterium (assembly GCA_903929475.1). GTDB lineage: Bacteria > Verrucomicrobiota > Verrucomicrobiia > Chthoniobacterales > Chthoniobacteraceae > SXWH01. The sequence continues at coordinate 70,224 of CAIYUV010000236.1, read as the reverse complement.
GTCGCTGATGCGCATCTCAACGTTCAGCGACGTGACGCCGTCTGGCACGACATAGGTGAGCGTGAGTTTGTTGGTGCGTCCGTCGAAGAAGGTTCCCGGCGCTGGCTCGCCGGTGAAGTAGGCGTTGTCCACGGTGACGAGGTTTCCGTTTTCGTCCTTCGCGTAGTTCGTCCCGTTGATGCTGATGGTGAACGTGTCGTTGAAACCGGCATGGACATATTCGGGGTATTCCTCTGTGAGGAACATGAAATCAATTTTCAGCCGCTGCTCACCGCCTGCGGGCACCGGCAATGTGAAAGAAACCGCAGCAGAGTCGCCAGTCGGGCCGGGGATGCCTAGGTCTGTGCCTTGATTGCTCGAAGTATTCCCGACGCTCGTCACCTGCGAAGCGATACCTGTGCTGAGGATGAGAAAATCGCCGTCGCCACCGCTTGGAAAACCGAGCAACTGCCCCGTTGCACCGAGCGTTAGTGTAGCAAACTCTGCGGGGTCACCATCGAGGGAAACGGGCGTGCCTTCCGGTAAATCAAGAGCGCGTGCGACCGAAAGCGGCGTCGCCGAGAGCACGATACGCGACTCCAAAGCCTCAATGAAAGCGGATCGTTTTTGCGAGGACAGTTTGATCATATACTAGGCCGAACTCGCGCCCGGCAAAAGCACGGTAGGCAGAGTCCCGCGTCTGTAAACGGTGACTTTGACAATGGACTTAGGCGGCGCTGAAAAAATCCGCGTCTTTCCAAAAACAATCTACCTGCCAGCCATGCGTCGGCCCACTTCTTCAAATTCCTCAAACGAGGATACAGGCGGGAGCGGGATGATCCGTGCTGGCGTATGCTGGTCTGTGAGGAGTTCGATCTGTCCGCTGGCGTGTTCGACGAGTGCGGAGCAGCTTTCCACCCAGTCGCCGCAGTTGTAGTAGGTGGTGGAGCCGATGGAGCGTATGACCGGGACGTGGATGTGTCCGCAAACGACGCCCTGAACTTTCGCGTCATCCGCAAAACGAACAATGCCCTCCTCGAACTTGCCGACGTAGTTGACGGCGCTTTTGACTTTGCGTTTTGCGTAAGCACTGAGCGACCAGAATCCCAACCCAAGACGGCGTCGGATGAAATTGATGGGACTGTTCAGCTTTAGCAAAAACTGGTAGCCGACATCGCCGATATGCGCGAGCCACTGGGCGCCTTGCACGACAGTATCGAGTTCATGTCCGTGGATGACGAGGAGGCGGCGCCCGTCGGCGGTGGTGTGGATGGCGCGGGGTTGGATGGTGATGTTGCCGAAATCGTGGTGATACGATGAGACGAACTCGTCGTGATTGCCGGGGATATAGATGAGACGGGTGCCTTTTCGCGCGATACGTAGGAGTTTTTGGATGACGTCGTTGTGCGCCTGCGGCCAGTAGAGACCACGGCGGAGGCTCCATACATCAATGAGGTCGCCAACGATGTAGAGCGTTTCAAATTCCCGCTCGCGCAGAAAATCGAGCAGGGCGTCTGCCTGCGCGCCACGTGTTCCGAGATGTATGTCCGAGATCCAGCCTGTGCGAAAATGCTTTTGCTGCATGGGAGACATAGGGGGAGAAACGGAACCGGAATCAACTGTGAAGTAATTGTGAATAACTTATTTTACGCTCCAGAAACATCATTGGTTCAAGATCGTCACAAATGCTGTGCAGAAGACATTTCACACCCGTTTGTCACAAAGGAAATTTCCAACAATGGAGCTGGAAAAATCACACCTGAACCGCCGGAAAATGCGAAAGTAACGCGCTCATTTCCTCTGCAGTATAGTGCTGCCGGGCGGGGACACGAATCATAGGGAGGCCGATTTTTTCGCACACGCGCCGGATAAAATCGCTGCTCTTCGAATCGTCGCCTTCGCCGAGCGTAATTGCGAGCCGTGGCAGATGGACCGTGTCGCAGATGAGAAAGTCAATGCTCCGTGAACCCGCCCGCGCATGAGCGAGGCCGCGGTCGCCAGCACCGTAGGTGACGGCGAGAATGTCCGCGAAGCGGATCTTCGCGAGAAGCGTGTGTCCTCCAGGAATGAGCGGGCGGAGTGTGTTGAAAAATGCGGCCTCCGCGCTGGTAAATACAGTTTCGCAGAGGCGATATGGGTCGCTTTCTTCCATGCCTGCCGGGTGCTTGCGGATGGGGTCTTCGCCGCGAGTGCAACGACGGCTGGCGAGCCAAAATCCGACGCCAATTCCGGCGATGAGTGCTGGGATGATGTAGAGAAAAATCACGCAGTGAACATCGCGGGTATAGCGATGCTACTCACGGGTGAAAAGAAATTCGCCATCAAACTGTCACTTTCTCCGCTTCACACATTCGCCGTTCCGAGGACGAGCTGGCCGAGACGTTCCTTCAACGCATCCACGCCATCGCCGCTGTCTGCGGAAATAGGAAATACTTCGAGTTTTTTGTAGCGTGTCTTGAAGTGCTTCAGTTTCGTTTTCGCGCCTGCGATGTCCATTTTATTGGCAACGACGATCCAGTTCCGCTCGCTGAGAGTGGGATCATAAAGATCGAGTTCCTTGCGAAGTTTTTGGAGATCCTCGATGGGCTCGCGACCTTCGCTGCCGGCCATGTCGAGGACGAAGACGAGCAGCTTGCAGCGCACAATGTGGCGCAAAAAATCGTGCCCAAGCCCGATGTCGACGTGCGCGCCCTCGATGAGCCCGGGAATATCGGCAACCGTGATGCGGTCGTATTCGCCGACCGGCACGACGCCGATGTGCGGCGTGAGCGTCGTGAAAGGATACGGTGCGACTTTCGGGTGCGCATTTGAAATGCGACCGAGCAGCGTGCTCTTGCCGGCATTCGGGTAGCCGACCAGGCCAGCGTCCGCGATTTTGCGCAGCTCGATGTAAAACTCCCCCTCCTCGCCAGCTTCTCCGTCGGTGAACTGGGTGGGCACACGATTGCGACTGCTCTTAAAATGAACATTCCCCTTCCCTCCCTTGCCGCCTTTGCAAAGAACGTAGTCCTGCCCCGGCTGCGTGAGGTCGGCGATGAGTTCGAGTTGCGAAACATTCACCTTCGGCTTCGGCGCGGGTTTACCTTCGAGCGCCTCAGCCTCCTCGTCGCTGAGAGTGGAAAGATCCATGAAGGTATTCGCGCCGCGTGGAGCTTCCGCCGCTTCGTGAAATTCGTAAGGCATCCGATACACCAGTGTGCCGATGGGAACGTGGTAAATTTGATCGTCAGCCGCCCTGCCATAGCAATTCTTTCCCATCCCGTGCTCGCCATTTTTCGCGCGCAAGTTCGACTGGTAGTAAAATTCCACGAGATTATCCACGTTCGGATCAGGGCGAAAAATGATGTCGCCCCCGCGCCCGCCATCGCCGCCACTCGGGCCGCCCTCGGGGACAAATTTCTCGCGGCGGAACGCGACGCACCCGCGTCCGCCCTTGCCAGCACAGGCGTGGACTTTGATGTGATCAACAAACATGATCAGACGCTACTCGCCCCTCACTCATCTGACAACCTCACGCGCAGCATCATTTTTCACGGGCTGGTGCAGGCGGCTTCATCATGCATTCCCCGCCCGCTGCCATCCTTTGTCATTTCGCCAATCAAGACGCTGGTCACGCGCGCAGCCTGAGCTTAGAAAACGATGATGGATAAAACGGAATTGCGACTCGATCCGCTTACGAAGGAGTGGACGGTATTCAGCGAAAGCCGCGCGATGCCGCCAGCGTTTGGCGCGGTGACGGGGGAGCAGTTGGATGCGAGTCCGTTCCGCGCGGGGCTGGAGCGGTTTGCTTCGCACTCGCTGCATCAGGACGGCGGATGCTTTGGCTGGCAGGTGCGCGTGGTGCCGAATCGTGTGCCCATCCTGCGCGTCGAGGGCGATCACACGCAGAATGGTGAAGGTTTTTACGAACATATGGATGGCGTCGGCGCGCATGAAATTGTGATCGAGGATCCGGGCAATCGGCGTTTTGAGGAGTTGCCGCTGGATGACGTTGCAAGAGTCGTCGGAGCGTGGCGGGCGCGCATCGAGGATTTGATGCGCGACGGGCGGTTGCGTGCTTTTACCGTGGTAAAAAATACGGGGCGTGCGGCGGGGCAGTCGGTCGGGCACAGCGTGAGCCAGGTGCTGGCGCTGGCAATCGTGCCGCCGGTGCTGCGGCGCAAGCTGGACTCGGCGCGCGATTATTTTGCGAAGAATAAGCGCTCGCTTTTTGCGGACTTGCTGGAGGAGGAGCAGAGACGGGCGCTGCGCATCGTGTATGAGAATGCAGGCTTCGTCGTCTTCTGCCCGTATGCGTCGGGCGCGCCGTTTGAAATGGCTGTGTGGCCAAAGCGGCAGTCGCCCGATTTTCATCATGTGAACGGCGAGGAAATCGCACTGCTCGCCGATGCACTCCGCTCCGCGCTCGCGAAGCTCAATCGTGCCCTGGATCACCCGGCGTGGAATCTTTCGCTCACGACCGCGCCTTCGCGCACCTCGCTCGCGAACACATGGTCGACGCTCGAAGAGGATTTCCGCTGGCACATCTCCATCGTGCCGAGATTGCATCCGGTCGGTGGTTTTGAAATGGCGACCGGTTGTCATGTGAACGGTGTGTGGCCCGAGGTAGCCGCAGAATTTCTCCGTGCAAAGGGAGTGCAGCCATGATCGGGCGGCACGTTTTTTACGAAGGACGCGTGCAGGGCGTCGGCTTTCGCTGGACGACGAAAAATCTCGCGCGCTGCTACGAAGTCACCGGCACAGTGCGCAATCTGCCCGATGGCCGCGTGGAGCTTTTGGTGAGTGGCGAGGTGGATGAAGTGGAGGCTTTTCTCGAAGCCATCGCGGAGAGCGATCTGAAGGCACACATCAGAAAAGTGGATACGCACGCCATCGCGCCGCTGAGTGTGAGCGGGTTTGAGATTGCGAACTGACGAGGTGGTTACGCTCGTGTCACTGGATACGTAAGTCCGATCCATGTTCGCCGAATTGCTGGCCATGGTCTCGATGAAAATTTTGTGTTTGTTGGCAGAACAATAAACAAGGGATTGATTCGCGCAGCCTGTCGCGGCCATTACTACTCGCCGTGAGCACACCCGCCATCTCGATCCAGAATCTGACCAAGGAGTTCATCCCCCCTTCGGTGATGAGGCGCGGGGCCATCACTGCGGTGCGCGACCTCTCGCTCAAAGTCGAAGCTGGCCACGTCTATGGGCTGCTTGGGCCGAATGGATCAGGCAAAAGCACAACGATGAAAGTCGTCCTCGGTCTTGTCACCCCGACGTCGGGGAAGACGTTCATTTTCGGCAAGAACAGCCGTGACGTGGAGAGCCGCGAGGCCGTGGGTTTCCTGCCGGAAAATCCGTATTTCTACAAATTCCTCACCGGCGAGGAGACGGTTCACTTTTACGGAAAACTCTGCGGCATCCGCGGGAAGATGCTGCGCGACCGCACTCGCGAATTGCTTGCTTTGGTCGGTCTGGAAGACGCCGCAAACCGGCGCGTGGGCGGTTACTCGAAGGGGATGCTCCAGCGCATCGGCCTCGCGCAGGCGCTCGTGCAGGATCCGCGATTGCTCGTGCTTGATGAGCCTACGGCGGGCGTGGACCCGGCCGGCTCGCGAGAAATCTGCGACCTCATCCTGCAATTCAAAGCGCGCGGACTCACAGTGCTCTTGTGCTCGCACCTGCTCAGCCAGGTGCAGGAAATCTGCGACCGCATCGGCATCATGCACCGCGGCGGACTGGTGCGCGAGGGGCCACTGGATCATCTCATCACGATTGAAAACCAGACCGAGATGGTGCTGGAGAACGCCTCGCCGGAATTGCTCGCCGAGCTGCGCGCGAAGATCGCAGCCGGCGGTGCGCGTCTGGCGGGCGAAGGCAAACCGCAGCAAAATCTCGAACGCTATTTCCTCGACGTAACCAGCGAGGCAAAAAAATCCGACCAATGACCGCCAACAGTCCCAGTGCCGCAGCCCACGCATCCGCGCACAAACTTTTTTCGCTTGGACGCGCCGCAGCCATCGCCGGAAACACCCTGCGCGATCTCGTCCGCCAGAAAGTATTCTATTTCATGCTCGTCTTCGCGCTTGTGCTCATCGGCATGTCACTCGTGCTGGCGGCACTTTCTTTCCAAGGCCAGCTCCAGATGGTGATGAACATGTCGCTCGGCGCGATGTCCGTTTTCACGATGCTGCTTGCTGTGCTCGCCTCCGCAATGATGCTGCCAAAAGACATCGAAGATCGCACTCTCTATACCATCCTCGCCAAACCCGTCTCGCGCTTCGAATACCTGCTCGGTAAACTTGCCGGAGTCGCGCTGATGCTGTTGATCGCCACGCTGCTGATGACGGTTTTCTTCTGCATCGTGCTTTGGTTCTGGCAGGGCCGCGAAATCGCAAGCATCAGAGGATCCGTGCAATCCGAACTGGTGGACGCCGAAGTGGCGAAGGTCATGGCCGGCACGTTCACGCCGACTCTTTTCGGCGGCATCGGTGTGATTTTTCTGCGCGCCGTGGTGTGCTCAGCACTCACGCTGATGGTTTCCTCGTTCGCAACCTCGTGGCTGTTCACGGTGATCATCTCGTTGATGTTAATTCTGATCGGCCACATCGTGCCCATTGCGCGCAGTGCGTGGATGGATCCGATACAAGCCGGTGTGGATGTGCCATGGTATCTCTCGCTCTTTCTGCGGCTCATCACTGTCTTTGCCCCGGATATGCAGCTCTTCAATATCGTGGACGATATCGCCGTCGGAACCCATGTGGCATCGGGCATTTTCGGCCAGGTGACGGCACTTGGCTGCGGCTACATCACCATCTACGTGCTCGTCGCTTACCTCTTCTTCGCATGGCGGGAGCTTTAAAAGGTCGCGTCATCGGCGTCGCCGTATTGCTCGTGTGGGGAATCCTCAAACTCCCCATCGAGACCGAGCTTACTGCACAACTCCAGCACGAGCGGCTGGGTAAGTATAAAATCACCGCCAGCCTCCGCCAGCAGGCCGGGCAGGCCGGCTTTATCGCCGTCCTTGGTGGATTGCGCGCCCCAGTGGCCGACTTGCTTTTTATCCGCGCACACATCGCATGGCAGCAGCACGTCGAGTATGGGCGGATGAAACTCTATTTCGATATCTGCACTGCGCTGCAACCCCGGCGGGAAATGTTCTGGGACATGGCTGCGTGGCACATGGCATATAACGGCGCGGCTTACATCGAGCAGACCGAAAAGGATAAGTATATCCGCGACCGGCAGATGAAGGAATACTACAAGGTGGGCGAAGACTACCTGCTGCGTGCCGTGGAAAACTGCCCGGACAGTTGGTCGCTCTACGACCGTCTCGGATCTCTCTATCGCGAAAAATTTCACGACCCCTGCAAAGCCGCCGCCGCATTCGCCCGTGCGGCGGAGCGCCCAAACCGGCTCGACTATACGCGGCGACTCGCGGCCATTTATCTCGCGGACTGTCCGGGCCACGAAAAGGAAGCCTACGACAAATTGCTCGCGCTTTACAAAGAGAGTGAAAAGGAATGGGTCCCTTCGCTTCTCGAAAAAATCCAAATCCTCGAACGAAAATTAGGAATTCCAAAGGAAGAGCGGGTCTATATACCTGAAAAACATCGACTCCTGCCTGACTGAAATGCGAATCGCCCTTTTCGGAGACATCCACTCAAATCTAGAAGCCCTGCAAGCCGTCCTCGCAGACGCCAAGGCACAAGGCTGCACACATTATGTCTGCCTCGGCGACATCGTCGGCTACAACGCAGATCCGAAAGCCTGCCTCGATCTCGTTCGTTCGCTGGAATGCCCGGTCATCAAAGGCAACCACGACGAACTCGCGTGCCTGGAAATCAACCCGCAGAACGTCTCGCCTCTCGCGAACGAAGGCATTGATTTCACACGCTCCCAATTGCAGCCCGAAGACTTCGAGTGGCTGAATAATCTCAAATTCGTCCGGCAGGTGCGCGACTTCACCATCGTCCACGCGACGCTCGATACGCCGCACAAATGGGGCTACGTCCTCAACCAACTCGATGCGGGAGCGAGCTTCAGTTACCAGCACACGCAGCTCTGCTTTTACGGCCACACGCACGTCCCGCGCGTCTATGTGCGCGACCATCAGGTGAAGACCATCGAAGGCTGGCAGAGCATCGTCATCGAGCAGGGGAGAAAGTATTTCATCAACATCGGCAGCGTCGGCCAGCCGAGGGATCTCGACTGGCGCGCATCCTACGTGATCTACCACGCACTCGACCGCTACGCGGAACTGCGGCGCATCGAATACGACATCCACACAGCGCAGCAAAAAATCCGCGACGCGGGACTGCCCGAACGACTCGCAGCACGGCTCGCGGAAGGACGCTGAACTTTTTTTGACGGGTGAAGAAGCGAGACACTCACGAAAAATCACACGTCTTCAAACACCAGCCCGCAGATTGGTCACACCGCGCTCCATCCTCGTTATCAAACCGAGTTCACTCGGCGACATCGTCCACACGCTGCCTGCTGTCGCGAGCGTAAAACGTCGCTGGCCGCAGGCACGCCTGAGCTGGCTCGTAAATCCCGAGTGGGCTCCGTTGCTGCGCGAAAATCCCTACGTGAACGATGTGATCGAGTTTCCCCGCAAACAACTCGGCGGCCTCTTCGGCTGGCTGCGTTTTCCCGGATGGATGCGCGCGCTCCGCGAACGGACGCAGCCCGATCTCGTGCTCGATTTTCAAGGGCTTTTCCGCAGCGCGCTCATCGCGCGGCGGGCGGGCGGCGAAAGTTGGGGCACGTCTGACTCTCGTGAAGGCGCGAGCCTGCTCCATCACCGCGTCGTGCCCGTGCCGCCGCGCACCGCGCCCATCCACGCCATCACGCGCTATCTCGCGCTCGCGACGGCGCTCGGCTGCGACACCTCCACGCTCGAATGGCCTCTCCCTGCTGGCTCAACACCAGCGGGTGTCCCGGAGCGATTCGTCGTCCTGCATCCCTTCGCACGCGGCGTCGACAAATCGCTCACCGTAGCCGAAATCGCGGACATCTGCCGCGCGCTCGCGCCCATGCCGGTCGTCGTCGTAGGCAGCGGCGACGTCACATTTCCTCCACTCGAAAATCTCGTGAATCTCCTCGGCCGCACCACGCTCCCCGAACTTTGCTGGCTGCTTCGCCGCGCGGATTTTGTCGCCAGCGTGGACAGCGGCCCCGCGCATCTCGCCGCCGCGCTCAATGAACGGCTGCTCGCCATCCATACATGGAGCGACCCGCGAAAAGTCGGTCCCTTCCAGCCGCGCGCATGGGTGTGGAAAGACGGACGCATCGGGCGCATGGCAGATTTTCCCAACGGCGAACCCTGCGAGCGCGCCAATGTCGGCGCGTGGTTGAAAAGGCAGTTCGCCTAGAGTTTCACGCCGAACTCTTCGCGTTCGCCGACGCTCTCGATGAATGCGGCGAGCAACTCGATGGTCTGCTCTACGTCGCGCAGGTCGCACATTTCCACGACGCTGTGCATGTAGCGTAGCGGGAAACTCACCAGCGCGCTCGGTATGCCTTCGCGCACGGTGAAAATCACGTCCGTGTCCGTGCCGCTGTAGCGCGAGGAGCTTTCGTGCTGGATGGGGATGTTCTTCTTCTCCGCCACGGCGAGAAGTCGCGCGATGACCTGCGGGTGGTTGCACGTCCCGTGCGTGATGGCCGGGCCGCCGCCGAGCCGCACTTCGCCGTGCACGGCGTGTTCGATGCCGGGCGTGTCGGTCGCGTGCGTGACGTCGAGCACGATGGCCACGTCGGGCATCAAGCGATGCGCCACCATCTTCGCGCCGTGTCCGCCGATTTCCTCCTGCACCGCGTTCACGGCGATGACCGTGCTGCGCGGCTGCCGCTTTGAAAGACGCGCCATGACTTGCGCGAGGATGAATCCGCCGAGCCGGTTATCGAGCGCGCGGCCAACGACGCGGCCTTCGCCGAATTCCTCCGCCGCATCCGAATACACCGCCGGGTGCCCCACGCGGATGCCGAGTTTTTTCACCTGTGCGTCGCTCGTTGCGCCCACGTCCACATACAGCTCGTGAATCTTCGGCGCCTTCTCGTCGGCGAGGCTGTCCTTGCGTAGGTGAATCGCCGTGTTGCCGATGATGCCGCGCACCGTGCCCTTGTCGCCGAGGATGTCCAGTCGCCGCCCGCGCGCCGTCGCCGTGTCGCTGCCGCCGATGCGATCAATGCGAAGCCAGCCTTCCTTCGTGATGTGTTTCACGATGTAACCAATCTCGTCCGCGTGCGCTTCGATCATGATACGGCGCGGCTTCTTCGCCGAACCTTCGAGCGTCGCCCATGCGGTGCCGTAGGCGTCGTTCTCCACACGGTCGGCAAATGCGCCGATGTATTTTGTCCAGACTCGCTGGCCCGGAGTTTCAAAGCCCGTCGGGCTCGGTGTGCTGAGTAGTTCGAAAAGGAATTTTTTAGCGGCTTTGTCCATGATGCACGGAAGCTACCCGGCCAGCGCCGCACACGGCGAGCGAAAGGTGCACAGTCACTCGACAACTCCGCACGCACTCCGCAATTTACCGCCAATATGATCACCCTTTTCAAAATCCTGCTCGCCGTCGCCACCGGCTTCGTCCTGCTCGCGCTGTGAAGTCGCGCGCCTTCCGCTACTGGCGCGACCCGCTCTGCATCCTCGCGTGCGCGGCCTACGCGTTGAACCGATTTTTTATCGCACAACACAGCGCGCCCGGCTCATTCCTCCGCGCTCACTTCGACGATCTTCTGCTCATCCCAGCCGCTCTACCGCTCGTCCTCTGGCTCCAGCGACGGCTCACTCTGCGCACGCACGACCACACTCCCGGCGCTGGAGAAATTGCGCTCCACGTGCTGATTTGGTCGCTTATTGCCGAATGGATTGGCCCGGTTTTCCTCCATCACGGCACCTCCGATTTGCTCGACGTGGCCGCATATTCAGCGGGTGCGCTTGTAAGTTACGTTTGCTGGACGATGCAAATATCCCTTGCGACAAAGCGAGTTCGCCCGTAAATCCCGCGCTGGATACACACAAAAAATCGTGCGTTCCCTTTCCGCGCAAGTCGCCAGCGCGGGTAAAGGATGGAGCCGCTGCCAGCCCGGCCTGAAAACCGGAAGCAGCGAAGGCGACGCCAGAACAAAACACAGGACGCCCGGTGCTCCACCGCCAGCGGCCTCACCAGAAAACCGCCATACAACTTAATCAGATTCGGATCAATCAACGCATTCGCGCGCGTGAGGTGCGCGTGATCGTAGCGTCCACCGGGGAACAGCTCGGTGTCATGAAAATTCAGGACGCATTGCGTGCCGCCCAGCAACACGGACTCGACCTCGTCGAAGTCGCCGCCACAGCAGTCCCGCCCGTCTGCCGCATCGTGGACTTTGGAAAGTTCAAATACGATCTGGCCAAGCACGAGAAGGACAAGAAGCACAACACCGCCAGCAAGGTGAAGGAGATCAAGTTCCGCGTGAACATCGGCACGCACGACTACGAAACCAAGCTGCGCCACGCCGAGGAGTTCCTCGACAAGGGCAACAAGGTGCGGATTCTCCTCCAGTTTCGCGGACGCGAAATGGCTCACAAGGAACTCGGAATGGAACTAATGGCCCGCATCCGCAAGGATCTCGAAGCCATGGGTCACGCCGAGACCGACCCGAAATTGCTCGGCAAAAACTGCTACATGACCCTGGTCCCCCACCCCGCCGGAAAACGGAAACGACACTTCTTCAGCGACCACGAAATCGAACTCGCCGATGTGGAGGAGGAAGGCGACGAGGCTTTCGTGGAAAAGGAAGAAGCGTAGCCATCAGTTTAGCGGCGTCCAAAAGAACAGCACTCACGGACGAATCCACTTCACGCGCAAGCGGTCATCGGCCAAAGCTTGAGCGTGAACGATCTGCGCCGAACGAAGGGTTATCTCATCCTCTTCCTGCTACTGGGGATGTCGCTGCTCGTTTGGCAGACGCTCGACCGCGACAAGCTCGTTGTTTATTGCGCGCACGATGCGGTTTTTGCCGAGGCGATCCTGCGCGATTTTGAAAAGCGGACGGGGATTCCGGTCGTCGTGAAATTTGACACGGAGGCGACTAAATCACTCGGGCTTGCTGAGCAGATCATCCGCGAACACAACAAGCCGCGTTGCGATGTATTTTGGAACAACGAATTGCTCGGCACGCTCGACCTCGCAGAGCGCGGAATTTTGGAGCCTTACAAAGGGAAGGGCTGGGAGCGCATCCCGGAAAAGTGGCGCGACGCCGAGGGGCGATGGAGCGGGTTTGCGGGGCGGCTGCGCATGACGATTCACCGCGCTGACATTCCGTGGAAAAACGACGCGCTCAACGATGACCTCACGCGTTTCTCGATGGCGAAGCCGCTCTACGGCACGACACTCACGCACTACGCGGTGCTGTGGAGCTTGTGGGGCGGAGACCAGATGAAGGCGTGGCACTACGGCACGCGTGAACACGGACTGCGCGAGGTGAACGGCAACGCAGCGGTGAAGGCGCTCGTGGCCGAGGGCGCGTGCGATGCGGGCTGGACGGATACGGATGATTACTTCGAGGCGCGTGATGCGGGGGCGGCGGTCGCTGCGGAGCCTGTGGTGCTGGAAAACGGCGCGACGATTTGCATCCCAAACACCGTGGCAATCATCCACGGCACGGAGCGGATAGAGGAGGCGCAGAAGCTCGCCGACTTTCTCCTCTCGGCGAAGACAGAGCTGGCGCTGGCAAAATCAAAGTCGCGCCAAATCCCGATCGGAAAGCTGGACGAAAAAGAGACGTCGCAAATTCCTGACGAAGTGCGCGCACTTCTCCCCGCCGCCGCACACGGCACGCCGCTCAAGGATTTGCTGAAGGCGCGCAACGAATGTCTCGAATGGCTCAAGAGCGAGTATCTGAAATGAACACGCTGCGATGAGCCTGCTCACTCCGACACTCCTCGCGACAGCGCGTGCTGTGGTGGTCGCGCTGCTCGCGGTTTTGGCGGCACTGGCGGCGGGTGGTTTTCTTCGCGGGCTTTCGACGCGTGCGCTAAGAACGGTGTTCGCGACGACAGCGGTGGTTTTTTTCACGCCGACGATGCTGGCTGGCTACGGCTGGCTGCCGACGGTTGCACACTGGCCGTCCGGCTCGGTCGCGCGGGAGATTTTTTACGGGGCGATGCTGTGGGTGCGCTTCACGCCGGTCGCTGCGCTCGCGCTGTGGCTCGCAAATCCGGGGCCGGGAAGTTCTGCGCGGCACTGCGCGAAGCTCGCCGGTGTGGGCGGCGGGCGATGGTGGCGGCGGGAATTGGGCGCGGCTCCGTGGCTCGCGGCGGGTGTGGTTTTTTTGTGCGTGTTTCAGGAATTTGATCTCGCGACGAGCTGGGGCATCCGCACGTGGACGGTGGGGCTTTTCGATGCGCAAATCGGAGGGCTTTCGCTGAACGAGTCACTCCAACTCGCCATGCCCGCGCTCGCCGTGGAACTGGCCGTGATCATTCCCCTGCTTTGCGTCCTGCGTCATTTGCGACCGCGCATTCGCGAAAAGACGCATGAAAGCCGCGCGGGCTGTCTGCTTCCGCTGGTCCATGTTTTCGCGGGCCCGGCGCTCTTCCTTTTTGGCCCGGCGTGTTTTGTTCTCGGGCTCGGGCTTGGCGGGTTTGCGGCGTGGATGGAAAATTTCACGCTCGTCGGCGAACTCGCGCACAGCCTTTTGCTCGCCTTTGTCTGCGCGCTGCTCTCGTGGCTGATCGCCACGAATGTAAAACGGAATATGGCGCTCGCACTCGCAGTGCCGGGCTTGCTCGGGCCGCTACTACTTTCGCTATTCACGCTCGCGATTACGCAACCGCTCGGCGCGGTCGGGCGCTCGGTGCTGCCGCTGGTCGCAGTGCTCACGCTCCAACTGCTGCCGCTCGCGCTGCTGCTGCGTGTGTTGATTCGCCTCGGCACGGCGGACACGGCCCTGCACATCGCGCGCAGTTCGGGAGCGCGCCCGGTGCTGTGGTCGCTTTCTCACGGGCCCGCTGCGGGCGCTGTGCTGCTGCTTTTTGGAATGGCCTACGGCGATTTCACCGCGAGCGCACTGCTCGCGCCACCGCAATTCACCACGGTGTTTGTGCGGATTTTTAATCTCATGCACTACGGCCAGAGCGCCGTGCTTTCGGCGAGTTTGTTCATCGCAGTCGCTGCGCCGCTGCTGGCTTGCTGGTTGACCCACCGCGCCCTGCGCGCCTATTTCGCCCGCCGTGCCCACTGAACCTCTCTGGAAACTTTCAAACGTCCGCTATTTCTCCGGCGTCGTGGACTGGCCCGTCGCGCCCGTCACGCTCGACATCCCGCGCGGACGCACGGCAATCCTCGGCCCGTCTGGCGCCGGGAAAACGTCACTGATTGAAGTGCTCGTTGGTTTCAAGCGCGCGATGTCGGGTGAATCGCACGGGCCGTTGTCGCTCGCGTGGGTGCCGCAGGATCACGGTCTGTGGCCCGCACACACCGCGCGCGAACACCTCACACTTGTTGGCGCGAGCACGACGAAAGCGGAGCAATTGCTCGCGGCCTTCGATCTCGCGGAAGTCGGCACTTCCCGCGCTGGCGATCTCAGTCTCGGCGAAGGCGCGCGGCTGTCCGTCGCCCGTGCGCTTGCGCAAAATGCACCCGTCCTCGTGATGGATGAACCGCTCGCGCATGTGGATTCGGCGCGCGTCGGCAAATACTGGCGCGTCATCCGCGAACACATCGCCAGCACCGGCGCGTCGCTGGTTTTTGCCACGCATCAGCCTGAGACTGCACTTGCGGAAGCCGAACACGCCATCTGTCTCCACGCAGGCTCGCCAGTTTTCCAAGGCTCCATCTCGCAACTTTACAACGAGCCGCCTGACGAAAAACTCACACGCTGTCTCGGCCCGGCGAACTGGCTCACGCCCGACGATTCGCGTGCGTGGCTCGGCGAATCGTGGGCAAGTGGGCGCTGCGTGAGGCCGGAGCGTTTGGTGATTTCGCCGGCTGGTCCGCTCACCGTGGTTGCTTCGCGTTTCTGTGGCGCATTTGCGGAGACGGAATTGCGCAGTGCCGACGGTGCGATCCGCACTTTTCTCCATCGCCCGGAGCAGGCGTTGGCTGTGGATACGAAGGTAAAAATCACCGTGAAGCTTTTCGCAACGTCATGAAAACAAAAGCTGCACCCGTGGGCCAAAGGCCCTGCCTATGCCAGCCTAGGTCAGAGCGAGGAACGAGCGTCGGCCTAGGTTTCAAAGCAAAGACGCCAAGAGGGCTGAAAGCCCGATCCATGCATTCAATTGATTTACGAAAATGGGGCCGGGCTTTCAGCCCTTTGTTCGTGGTGGCAAGCATACCTTGGGCGTTGCCCAAGGCTGGTATGAATTCGGGCCATTGGCCCTCAATCGCAGCAACAACATGAGCCGCCCCATCCGACAAAACATGAACCGCTCCATCACACACCTGCTCGCGTTCGCGCTGTTGATGCTCGCTTTCACCGGCTGCAAACCCAACGGCGCTCCGGCGAAAATCGAAGTGAAGGCGTGGAGTTCCTTCATGCTCCCGACCGATGGCGCGGTGCAGCCCACGCCGCGCAGCCTCACGACCGGGCCGCACGACGAACTCGCAATCATGGACACGGCGGGGCGCATCCTCATTTACGATGCGAAGGGCACGCTGCTGCGGCAGTGGAAGATGCTCGATGTGCAATTTGGAAAACCCGAGGGCATCGTGTGGTTGAAAGATGACCGCATCGTCGTTTGCGACACCCATTACCGGCGGCTCGTGTGGTTCGATCAGCAGGGCCACGTGCTCCACACGGTCGGCGGTGAAAAGGGCACCGGCCCTTCACAATTCATCTATCCCGTGGGACTGTGCAAAGACCCGGCGGAAAATCTCTACGTGTGCGAATACGGTGGGCATGACCGCGTGCAGGTCTTCACGCGCGACGGTGTATGGCTGCGCGAATTTGGCAGCGCGGGCACGGGGCCGGGGCAGTTCCAACGCCCGAGCGGACTGGTGTGGCACGACGGGCGCGTGTTCGTCGCCGACGCAGTGAACAACCGCATCCACATCTTCAAGGACAGCGGTGAATACCTCGGCCTCCTCGGCGCGGGTGCCGATGGAAAAAGCGCGATTCCCTTCGACCTGCCCTACGACATCACGCTCGGCGGCGACGGCGCGCTTTACATCATCGAATACGGCGCGGGACGGCTCTCGCGCGTTTCGCTCGAAGGAAAACTGCTCGCTCGCTACGGAACGACCGGCACCGGGGAGGGTGAATTCGCCACACCTTGGGGGCTCGTCACGGATTCACGGATGCGCCTGTTTGTCGCCGATACGAAGAACCGCCGAATCGTCACGCTGCAATTGTAACCAGCGAGGGGCTTGCGGTGTGTGGCGCGCGTGTTAGACAGCGGCGTGCAACAGACCATCGAATTTCGCATCCCGCCCGTGAACCCGCGCTGGATCAAGCTTGGCCTCGGTATCGTGCTTGTCGCCTGGGCACTGCTTTCCACCTACTACACCGTGCCTGCCGATGCCGTCGGCGTCGTGCTGCGTTTTGGAAAATACGCCACCACCGAGCAGCCGGGCCTGCATTTCAAACTGCCCTTCGGCGTGGATGAAGTGATCAGCGTTCCGATTAAACGTCAGCTCAAACTCGAATTCGGATTCGGCACGCCCGGCGCGACCAATATCGATCAACCGAGCAACGATCCGCAGCGGGAAAAAAGCATGGTCACCGGCGACCTCAACGCCGCGCTCGTCGAGTGGATCGTGCAATATCACGTGGGCGACCCGATTCTCTACAGCTTCCACGTTCGCGAGCCCGGCCAGACGTTGCGCGATCTTTCCGAGGCCACGATGCGCGAAGTCATCGGCGATCACACGGTGGATGAAGTCATCACCGTCGGACGTCAGGAAATCGAAATCAAAGCGCTAGAACGCATGCGCGAGCTGGTGAAGGAATACAAACTCGGTCTCACCATCGATCAGGTGCAGTTAAAAAACGTGAACCCGCCACAGCAGGTGCAGGCATCTTTCAACGAAGTGAACCAGGCCCAGCAGGATCGCGAGGCGATGATCAACATGGCGAACGGCGACTACAACAAAGTCGTCCCGCGCGCGCAGGGCGAGGCGGCTCAAAAAATCAGCATGGCCGAAGGCTACAAATTGAAGCGCGTGAACGAATCACTCGGCGACGCATCCGCTTTCCAAGCCGTGCTCGTGCAGTATCTCAAAGCGCCCGATGTCACGCGGCGACGACTATATCTGGAAACCATGAGCGATGTCCTGCCGCAGCTCCGCGACAAAACCATCGTGGATGAAAAAATCACCCAGCTACTCCCGCTCACCAGCAAAGCAGGAACGGAGGTGCGGAAATGAACCCACGCGCCGCTCTCCTCGCATTTTTAGCCTTCGCAGGCTTCATCGTTCTTACAGGCAGTTTTTATACGCTGAAAGAAACGGAAACCGCAGTCATCACACAGTTCGGACGCCCGGTCGGAAAGCCCGCCACGGAAGCCGGGCTGCATTTCAAAACTCCCTTCATTCAGACCGTCAACCGCATCGAAAAGCGCGTGCTCGAATGGAACGGCCCTGCCAACGAAATGCCTACGAAAGACAAGACCTACGTAGAGGTGGAGGCTTTCGCCCGCTGGCGAATCGCCGATCCGGGACTCTTTTTTGTCGGTTTGCGTGACGAACGCAGCGCGCAATCACGACTCGAAGACATCATCGGCAGTGAAGTTCGCGCCGCAGTGGCCAGTCACGAATTGATCGAAATCATCCGCAGCGACAAAGGGCGCACACTCACCGAAGACCCGCAGAAAAAAGGCGCTGTCGCCGCGACCGCGTTGCCCGTCGTCAAACGCGGACGGCTGGAGATCGAGAAAGACATCCTCGTAGCCGCTGCGCTAAAGATCGCACCGCTCGGCATCGAGTTGCTCGACGTGCGCATCAAGCGCGTGAACTACAACGCACAAGTCCTCGACCGCATCTACAAACGCATGATCAGCGAGCGCCAGCAAATCGCCCAGCGCTTCCGCAGCGAAGGCGAAGGCGAGGCCGCGCGCATCCTCGGTAAAAAAGATCGCGACCTCCGCGAAGTGGAGTCCACCGCCTACAAACAAGTCCAGCAAGTGCAGGGCGAAGCCGACGCCGAGGCCTCGCGCATCTACGCCGAAGCCTACAACCAAAGCCCCGCCGCCGCCGAATTCTACGGCTTCCTCAAAACCCTCGAAACCTACCGCAAAATCCTCGGCCCCGGCACCAGCGTCATCTTCTCCACCGACAGCGACCTCTTCCGCCTGCTGAAAAAATCCCAGCCCGCGCCGTAGCCACCTGCTAGCAACCCGTATTCTGCACGAAGCGGCGATGCGCGGTGGCGACCGAAACATCAGTCCGCCCACGGCAACGCAGGCGTCATCAATCAGGCCCCGCTCCCCGAAAACAAACGGGGCGCGCCCCGTGAAGAGCGCGCCCCGCCAACCCAACAAAATCCCTCCCGGCGCCTATGCGCTGATCGTCACTGTCGCTACATCGGTGTAGAGGCCGTTGGGGGTGCCTTTGTCCCAGAAGCGCATGCGGTATTCGCGCACTTCGGGGGTGCCGGGGGTGAGCAGCGGGCGCTCGTCCAGATAGGGGCTTTCGGTGTCTATGCCGAGGAACTCCCATGCGCCGCCGTTGCGACGGCCTTCGATTAACACGCCTGCGTGCGTGAATTTGAAGAACGCGAGGCGCGCCACCTGCACGCCCATGCCCTGCTGCATCTCGGCGGTGAATTTGGGCGTCGGGTGCGTCGCCGCTTCCTCCGAGCCGATGATGCCGAGGTCGTCTCCCATCGCCTCGGTGTAGGCGGGGTCTTTTTTGATCCGGCCCACCATCGTAAAGATGCGCGTGAGCGCACCCGGGTTGCGCGGAGCCGTGCCGTTGGGCAGCGAGGGTGTGTTAAACGTGGGCAGCACTACCGGGGAATTGCCATTGCCCGTGAGCACCGCATCCACCGCATCCGTCGAGACGGGTGAAAAGGCGCGCACCGTCGCCAGCCAGAGGCCGAGCACGTAGGCGCACCAGCGCGCATCATCAATACACGCGGACGTGTCCGTCTGCGAGATGGAGAGGTTGGGCGCGTAGATGGCCAGTTGAGTCGCTAATTTAAGCAGCCATGTCGGCTGGTCCCCGATGCGACCGGGGTAGTAATTTTGACGTTTCATGGTTCTGTGTGTTTGTGGTGTTTTACTGTTTGTTTTGTGTTTTTGGTTTGTTTGGCGTTCGGGAAGGAAAGGGAGCGACGCAGCAACAGCAGCAGCGACAAATCGGAGGGCGACACCGGCAGGCAGCACAGCGTCCCTGCGGGAAAAGGGGGCTTCCCCGCGACGTTCTTGGACGCCCCCGCGCCAAAAGGGGACGCCCCCCGCAGAAAAGTGGACGCCCCCGCGCGGAAAGGTAGCGACCCCGCGCGGAGTTTGGACGCACCCGCGAGAAAAGGGGGAGCCCCCGCAGCAAAAGGGGGCACCCCCGCAAGCAAAGGGGACGCCCCCCGAAGCAAAGTGGACGCCCCCGCGACCAAAGGGGGCCACCCCGCCAGCAAAGGGGACGCCCCCGCAAGCGAAGGGGACGCCCCCTTTTCCAAAGTGGACGCCCCCGCGCCGAGTTTGGACGACCCCGCCGGAAGTTTGGACGCAACCTTTTGAAAAGGGGGAGCCCCCTTTTCAAACGGGGCCGCCCCCGGAAGAAGTGGGGCCACCCCACCAACAGAGAAGAGCACCCCTTTTCCCGAAAACAGCCCATCCAAACCCGCGTCCGCCCCCATTCCGCAATCCGTCCGCCACAACCCGTCCCGCAACTTCGTGCCCTTCGCGCCTTCGTGGTTCCACCCCGCCCGCCCAAAGCCCGGAAAACCGCCCACCGCCTCAGCGCCGAAGCCGACCCCGGCGGGCTTAAATGAATGTGGCTGCGTTTTCATACCCCGCATCATCCACACCCCAATCCCCCGCGCAAATGAACCGCCCGTTAGCGATGGTTTTGAACAAGTTTTTCATCCCAAACCATCGTCGCCCCGACCCCGCCGGTTTTTTTACGCAGCGCCGTCCGTCAACTTGTCCGCCCGTGCCAGCAACTTCACCCACGACACCTTCAACGCATCCGCCAGCAGGATGAGCGCTGGCAGCTTCGGGGAGATTTTCCCAAGCTCGATGCGCCGGATGGTTTTGCGCGGAACGCCCGATTCCAGCTCGAGCGCCCTCAGCGAAAAGCCCCGCTCCACCCGCGCGGAATACAGAAGCGCAGCGAGGTGTTTGGTGAACCGTTTTGCGTAGGCTTCGGTCTCGCGCTGCAATTTGCGATAATGGGCGGAAAGCATGGCCGCAACCCTGCCAAATCCCGCCCGCTCCGTCCATCCCGTTTTCAACGCCTCAGGCGGTGATTCAGATGGCTGTTTTGTGCTACGCCCGACATGCAAAACCTTCACAAACCCCAGCGCACAGCAACGCGTTAAATTGTCAGACGCCTTCGATTTCAGGAGCCCCGCGAGCGCCGTGCCAGAATCGGGCAACATCCACACGGCATTCCTCATGATTGACGCGATAGATGACCCGGTAGGACCGCACAACAATCTCGCGAATGAAAGGATCATCAAACTCGGGCACAACTCTCCCCATCTCCGGGAAATCAGCGAGCCGCTTGGTGTTGCTGACGAGGAACTGGCCGAAGGTGAGCGCGCGTTCCGGTGAGTCCAGCGAGATGTAACGGACGATGTCGCGAAGGTCGCGCCGGGCGGAAGGTGAGAGTGCTACCTGATAACCCATGAAGGCAATTCGCGTTCGATTTCCTCAATCGGAATGCGCTCGCCACGGTCAATCTCGGCAAGCCCCTGCCGCACCCCCGCCACAAACTCAATCTCCTGGGCGACATCGTGGAGCGAGACATCCTCGGGGAGTTTTTGGAGCAGGTCTTGAACGATTTGCTTGGTGCTCATGCGCGGAATGTGCGCTCGGAACTACGGACGTTCAAGGCTTTCGTTGGGTAAACGTGTTGCCTCATCGTGCTACTGGTGCGGCGCAGCCCGGCGGGCTGCATGGAAATTAGCCGGTGGCGGAGCGAAGCGACCCCACCGGATCGGGACGGAAAAAACCGGATGCGCCCCGGATGGGGCGCGGGAACACGCGGTTCAATCCAGATACCGCTCATCGAACTCCACACCGCTCTTGCGGAGGAACTCGATGTATTCCTCCCGGAAGGTGCGTGTGCGGTGGTGCTCCTCCTGCCGTTCGATGTAATGCCGCACATCCCTCGCGCATGGAGGCGCTGACGGTGAATGCGCCGTAGCCCTCCTGCCACGCAAACGCGCGGTCGCCGATGGTCTCATGCACCCACTCGGACGAGGCGCGCTTGAGATCGCGCATCACATCCGCGAGGCAATGCGTCGCTTTCAACCCGGCAAGGATATGGATGTGGTCGGCGACACCACCCACGCATTGCGGAATGGCGTCCATCTCGCGGAGAACGCCGCCGAGATAGGCGTGGAGCCGTTCCCGCCATTCCAGGGCGATGAACGGGCGGCGTTCCTTCGTGGCGAAGATGATGTGGTAATGCAGCAGGCTGAGATGAGTCGAGGGCATGGCGGCATTTTCCCCCGCCCCATCCGGGGCGCACGCCTTTTTTTGGCGGTTCCGGTGGGGTCGCTTCGCTCGCCACCGGCTAATTTCCATCAACGCCTCCGGCGGTGATTCAGCGTTTCAACTGCGCTGCGAGAGCAGAAGATCAGGTCAGTCTCTAAATACATCTGCTGCGATGGTTGTATTTGGCAAAAGGGCACGCAGTTCATCCATGGATTCTTTGGTGATATACGGATGCGTGGCGAAGTGGATTTCTTGCAACCCGGTGAGACCCTTGAGCACGTCCACTTTCTCCAACGTGGGACAATAGAATATATCGATCTTTTTGAGGCTGCGATGGCCCTTGAGTGCGTTCAGATTTTGGACTGTGGGACGCGGGCCGAGGAAGAGTTCTTGCAGTCCAGTGAGGCTCTTCAGCGCGTCCACATTTTGCAAAGGGTAGCAGTAGTAGAGTTCGAGTGTTTGTAGCCTAGTAAGTCCTTTTAGGGCGTCCAGATTTTGTAGTGTGTGGCAGTAATAGATGCAGAGGCATTGCAAGCTATTGAGCCCCTTTAAGGCATCCACGTTTTTGCATCTGTAAATCACCAATTCTGTCGGACGGAGGCGGTGGATCAAATCGCGATAGGGATCTAGATCCAATACTATCTTGGCTTCGAGAGAGGAGTCTCCAATGACAAGAAAGCGCTTGTGGGGTGCCCATGTTTCTTTGCGAAATGCGGCACGCCAATCCTGACGGATGAGATCGAATGTCTCGTCGCTCCTCCATATGAACCCTGCCTCCTCAGCTTCGCGGATTGCGGCTCGGTAATCATGGACGCACCATAATTGATAGCCCGTTACTGCGATTAAAATAGCAAGCATCCACCAAAAAGGACTACGCATTCGGTGCCAGTGCGAGCGGTTTGCTGGAGGCTGTTCTTTCACTGCGGCTTTCTTACTCCCGGGACGCTGCACGAGCAATTCGCATCACAAAAAGATGCAGGCTAGCGCTACGCGGGGATGATTTCGGCTTTGAAGATTTCGAGGGCTTTTTGGATGAGGGGGTCGTCTTTGAATTCGTCCATCGGGTCGCGCTTGGGGGGCTCGGGCTCGGTGGCGACGGCGGCGGGGACGATGCCGGAGCGGGTTTCAAAGGTGAGGGTGAGGCGCTGGCCAGCGACGCTGCTGAGGATTTCCGAAAGGAGAGCGGCGTGGTCCTTGGCGAGGCAGTCCTTGGCGAAGACTTGCTCGTAGGGGAAGGCGAGGACGGCGGTGGTGCCGGTGATTTCCACGAGCGATCCACATTCCAGCCACGGTGCGATGAGTGCGCGGTCGCGGCGGACGGCGGTGACGAATTGCGGCCAGAGCGCGGCGGGGTCGAGCGCGGGAGCGGGCTTGGCGGGAGTAGGTGCGGGCGGCGGCTCGGCGATTTTTGCGGTGGGCTCGGGTTTCGGCGCGGGCGGCTCGATCTTCGCGGCGGGCTTGGGTGCTGCGACGGCGGGCGGTTCAATTTTGGCGACGGGTGCGGGCTTTGCGACTGGCGCTGGAGCGGGCTTGGGCGCGATGGGACGCGGGGCGGCTGGCGCGGGGGTGGCTGGCAGCGGTGCACCGCCACGGATGGCGGTGAGCGTGGCGAGCACTTCGGTGAGCGTGGCGCTTTGCAGCGTCTGGATGGCGCGGATGACGGCGACCTCGAAGTGCATCTTTTTGTTCGGCGCCCATTTCATGCGGCCCTCGGCGGCGGCGAATTGCTCGATGAGGCCGAGCAGTTTTTCCATGGAAACCACGTCGGCCTGCTCCGCGAAAAGCTGGATGGCTTCGCTGGAAAGTTCCTCTTCCAGCCCGGCGGGGTCGGCTTTCAGCACGAGGAGATTGCGCAGGTGCGAAATGAGATCGCCCATCAGGCGGCTGAGGTCTTTTCCCGCCTCGGCCTGCTCGTGCAGCGTGCCGAGCGCGGCGGAGGCGTCTGCTTTCAAAATACAATCGCAGAGGTGCGCGACGGTCTGTGTGCCGGTGAAGCCGAAGATGCTGAGCACGTCCGTCTCCGCGATGTGCGCGCCGCAAAAGGCGACGAGCTGATCGAGCATGGACTCGGCATCGCGTAAGCCGCCCTCCGCGCCGCGAGCGACGGCTTCGGCGGCGGCGGGATCGAGCGTGAAGTTTTCCTGCGTGGCGATCCACAGCAGGTGTTTTGCGATGGTGGCGGTGGGGATGCGGCGGAGGTCGAAGCGCTGGCAGCGGCTTAGGATGGTGGGGAGCACTTTCTGCACGTCGGTGGTGGCGAGCATGAATTTCGCGTGGGCCGGCGGCTCTTCGAGCGTCTTGAGCAGCGCGTTGAACGCCTGCGTGGAGAGCATGTGCACCTCGTCAATAATGTAGATTTTGAATTTCCCGCGCGCCGGTGCGAAGCGGACGTTGTCGCGCAGTTCACGCACTTGCTCGACGCCGTTGTTGCTCGCGCCGTCAATCTCGATGACGTCGAGCGAGCGCCCCTCGGCGATCTCGGTGCAGATGTCGTCGTTCACATCAAAGTCCGCCTTTGGTCCGCCGGTGCAGTTCAGCGCCTTGGCGAAAATGCGCGCCGTGGAGGTCTTCCCCGTGCCGCGCGGGCCGACGAAAATGTAGGCGTGTGCGATGCGGTTTTGCTCGATGGCATTGCGCAACGTGCGGGTGATGTGCTCCTGGCCGAGCACGTCGTCGAATTTCTGAGGGCGGTATTTACGGGCGAATACGGTGTAGCTCACGCGCCGATCCGTAGTCGGCGGATGCGCGTGTGGGAAGCGGTTTTGAACGTCGCGCCCGCGAAAAAATTTCGTCGATGCGTAGTGGCACAATTTGAAACACGGAGAAGCAGGAAGCCATGAAACCAAGAAGGGAAATTCCTGCGTTCATGGTTCCCTGCTTAAAAAGAACCATCATCCACCGCCGGGTTGTGTTCTAATTTGGAAGGCAGGAAGGCAGGAAAAGAAAAATGCATTGTGATCGTGGGGAGCGGACGCACCCGACTTCTTTCCTGCCTTCCTGCCTTCCAAATTCAAATGCCAAGCAGGCTTGCGCAGCGCGGCCTCCCCGCACACATTCCGCGCCTTTTCGCTCCGATGCTCACGCTTTCTCAAGTCTCAAAATCCTTCGCTGGCCGCACACTTTTCCGCGATGCTTCGCTCCAAGTGAACCGTCGCGACCGCATCGGTCTGGTCGGTCCGAACGGCGCGGGCAAGTCCACGCTTTTCTCGCTGATCCTTGGCGAGGCCTCGCCGGACGAGGGGCGTGTTTCGATGGAAAAAAACATGGTCTTCGGCTTTCTGCCGCAGGAAAGCGCGCCTGCTGGCGACGAGACGGTGCTGGAGCTGGCGACATCCATTTCCCCTGCGCTGGTGAAGGCGCGCGATGTGATCAAGCGGCACGACGCGGGCGAGCACGTGGACGACGAGACCTACCACGATGCGATGCACGCTTTCGGCGAACTCGGCGGCTGGCAGCTCGAACCGCGCGCCAAGCAAATCCTCGCGGGGCTTGCGTTCCGCGAACGTGATTTTGATCGCGCAGCGCGCACGATGAGCGGCGGCTGGGTGATGCGCGCGCACCTCGCGCGACTGCTCGTGATGGAGCCGGATTTGCTCCTGCTCGACGAACCGACGAACCACCTCGACCTCGAATCGCTCGTGTGGTTCCAGGAATATCTTCGCAATTATCCAGGCTCGATTTTGATGATCTCGCACGACCGCGAGTTTCTGAACCAGCTCGTCGGCAGCATCGTGGAAATCGCCCACTCACGCCTCAATCGCTATCGCGGAAACTGGGACGATTACGTGCGCGAAAAAGCCGCGCGTGAGGAACAGCAGCTCTCCGCCTTTAAAAATCAGCAGAAGGAAATCGCGTCGTTGCAGGAGTTCGCCGACCGCTTCCGCGCCAAGGCCAGCAAAGCTTCGCAGGCGCAGAGCAAGCTGAAGCAAATTGACCGGATGGAAAAAATCGAAGCGCCGCAGGCTGCGCAGAAGACCATCAACTTTAGCTTTCCGCAGCCGCCCCGCAGCGGCGTGCGCGCGATTCGGCTGAAGGATGTGGATTTTTCCTACGGCGAGATGACCGTCTATCGCGGGCTGAATTTCGAGGCCGAGCGCGGACAGCGCACCGTGCTCGTGGGGCCGAACGGCGCTGGGAAATCCACGCTGCTTAAATTGCTCGCTGGCGTGCTGGAGCCGCAGGCCGGGACGCGTGAACTCGGGCACAATGTGAAAGTCGGCTACTTCGCGCAGCATCGCGTAGAGATGCTGAACGGCCGCCACACCGTGCTCGAAGCCGTGCTCGATTCGCCAAACCCCGTCGGCGAACAAACCGCGCGCACGGTGCTCGGCTCGTTCCTTTTCACGGGCGACGATGTTTTCAAACCCGTCGCCGTGCTCAGCGGTGGTGAAAAGTCGCGTCTCGCCCTCGTGAAGCTGCTGCTCGATCCGCCGAATCTCCTGCTCATGGACGAGCCGACGACGCACCTCGACATCGGCAGTATTGATGCGCTCCTCGGCGCGCTCGAACAATACGAGGGCACGCTCATTTTCATCAGCCACGACGTGCATTTCATCCGCTCGCTCGCAAAATCCACGCTGCACATCAGCGCCGGGCAACTCACACCCTACGCGGGCGACTACCAGTATTACCTCGATAAAACGTGCGCCACTTCCGCCCGCGCCGCGCTCACCGCTGGCGAACAACTCACCGACTCCCGTCCGACTGAAGCCGACGCCACCCCCGCCCAGCGCGGCCCCGGCCTCCGCGAGCAAAAAGAACAGAAGCGCGCCGAGGCCGAGCAGCGCAAAGCCGAGGCCAAAGCCGTGCGCGAACGCGCGCAGATGGTGAAGGACATGGAGGCTAAAATCCACGAACTCGAAGGGCTGCAAAAGTCCCTCACCGCCGAACTCGAAGCACCCGATACTTACGCGAACGGCCGCGCCATGGCCCTCAACCGCGAACTCCTCAAAGTGCAGCAGGAACTCGAACGCACCACCGCCGAGTGGGAGTCACTGGTGAAATAGTGGCGCTATTCGCCTACTGGAATTCGCGCGGATAATCCCGCGCGCCGTGGAGCACTCGCACCACCGTGATTCCGCTATCTCCGAGCGTGTAGAAAATCAGATAGTTCCCGACGGGATAAAACCGAAGGCCGTGCGCAAGGTCTTCCCGTTGCGGGCCGCCGTGCGGATTTCTCGCGAGCATTTCGCAAGCGGCATCTATGCGGTCGAGCTGGCGGTCTGCTGCATTCGTATCTTCCTTCGCGATGGCTCCCCATATTTCAATGAGATCCGTTTCCGCGCGCGAACTGCGAGCAACCGTCGCCATCAGTTCCGGCTCTCGGCTTCAAACCGGGCGCGGGCCTTGCGCTTGATCTCGGCCATGTCTAGCGGTGCGACCTCACCACGCTCAATTTCGTCCAACCCGATTTTGATTTCGCGGCGCAACTGCTCCCTCCGAATTTCCCACACGTCTTTTGATTCACTCAGCCATACGACCAATTCGCTGCGATCCTCCGCCGGAAGCGTCGCTGCGGCGGCTTTGATTTCGTGAAGCGTGCTCATGGCCGGAGCCTAGCCAAACGCATGAGCCGCGCAACCCTGCGGTTTCATCGCGACCAACACCAGTAAGGTGGCGTGCTAAGATTTCGCTTCATTCATAGGCGGGCATCCGTCATTCGTTTCACGTGAACTGGCCACAGCTCCTCAGCGCAGAAAGACTCGGACGCGCAAAACCCGGACGACGCGAAGCTGCGCGCTCCGATTTTCAGCGCGATAGTGACCGTATTATTTTTTCTTCGGCGTTCCGGCGTTTGCAGGACAAGACGCAGGTTTTTCCGCTCGCGGAAAATGATTTCGCGCGCACGCGGCTCACTCACTCGCTGGAGGTCGCGAGCGTTGGTCGCTCGCTTGGATCACGCGTCGGCGCGGAGGTGTGTGCGCGGCACGGGCTCGGCACGCTGGGGCTGCATCCGTCGGACTTCGGGGCGATTGTTCATGCAGCGGCGCTTGGGCACGATTTAGGCAATCCGCCATTCGGCCACAGCGGCGAGGATGCGATTCAGCACTGGTTCAAAAGCAACAGCCTGCACGCGCTCGAAGCTCGCAAGGGACTCGGCGCGGCGGAGGTCGCTGACATCGAGCGATACGAAGGCAATGCGCAGGGTTTCCGCATCCTCACGCGGTTGCAAATGCCGGACAACTCCGGCGGTCTTCAGCTCACGAGCGCGACGCTCGGCGCGTTCACAAAATACCCGCACGCCTCACTCATCGGTGCTGTGCCGCACACAGGCGCGAGCTTGAAAAAATTCGGTTACTTTCAAAGTGAGCGCGAACACTTCTCGGCGGTCGCGCAGCACTGCGGGTTGATCCAGCGGGCACCGGAATGCTGGGCGCGGCATCCGCTTGTTTTTCTCATCGAGGCAGCGGACGACATTTGCTACCGGCTCGTGGATTTCGAGGACGGCGTGCGCCTCGGCCATCTCAGCTATGAAATCGTGCGCGACGCATTTCTCGCGATCATCCCGCAGCGCAAGCACCCACGCGATCTCGACTCAATGTCTTCACGTAAAGCCGCGATTGAGATGCTGCGAGCGATGGCTATTGGCGAATGTCTGGCGCAATGCACGAGTGCATTTCTCGATAGCGAGGAGGATTTGCTCGCGGGGAAATTCGACGTTGCGCTCGTGGATGTGATCCCCGCTGCCACCGCGCTCGGCGAGATTCAGAAAGTGAGCCGCGAGACGATTTACGCGACCGACCGCGGTGTGCAGATCGAAATCGCCGGCTACGAAGTGCTCGGCGGGCTGCTCGATATTTTCATGAGCGCCGTGAACGACATCGCCGCACGCGGCGACGGTGCGGCAAAACGCAGCCACAAGCTCGCGAGCCAGCTCCCCTCCGAGTGCGTCCGCGCCGCGCGCGAAGCCGGGCCGTATGCGCGCTTGATGCCGATGCTCGATTTCGTGAGCGGCATGACGGACAGCTACGCCGTCGCGCTCTACCGTCGCGTGAAAGGGATCGCTCTTCCCGGCTCGTAGCGAAAATTCCCGCTCGCCGCAGAGCGTGCGGCCCGCTCTTTATCCCGCGCCCATGCTTCAGCAACTCGTCGCTTTCCTCGAATCCACACAGCACTCCCTCCTCGCGCTCGGCTGGCTCGGCATGATTGCGTTCGCAGGGATGTTTGTCGTCGCGCAGCTCTTCATGGTGCCGGTCGCGCCGATGGGAATGGCGGCAGGGCTGTTCTTCGGTTTCGCGCTCGGCTGGTCCGGGTTGATGTTCGGTTGTGCAGCAGGCGCGACGATCAATTTCCTCATCTCACGCCATTTCGCGCGCGGCTTTGTCACCCGCAAGCTCGGCAACAACGTGAAGTTCCGCGTGATCGAAAAAGCCATCGAGCAAGGCGGCTGGAAAATCATCGTGCTGCTGCGCTTCGTGCCGATTCCGTTTGGCCTCGCGAACTACTGCTACGGTCTCACGCCCATCGTATTCTGGCCCTACTTCGGCGCAACGATGCTCGCCGTCGCCGCACCCAACGCGCTTTTCACGTGGATGGGCTCCACTTTCAATGGCGCGCTGTCGGACCTCGTTGGAAAAGGCCGCCCGCACAGCCCGCTCGAATACGCGCTCCCGGTCATCGGCCTCATCGCCGCCATCCTCGCGCTACGCTACGTGGCGAAAGTCGCGCGCGAAACCGTGGCGAAAAGCGCACCCGGTGCTGAATAACTAGGCCGGCGGCCTGCCAATCGAGCTTGGTCGTGGTTTTTCAATATCCGCTGTGCGGAATCTGCCGCTCTCCGTCATCCCGCTGCGTGGTTTCCGTGTTGGCTCGCCAGCAGAGCGCTCGTCAGGGCTACGAAAATCTGGTTCATGCCATCCGCAATGCTCGCAGCGCCACGGCCAGATCCATCGCTTCACGATCATGGAGATGACACAGACGATCCAAAGACCACATGTGAGCACGGTCAAAATCAGATTCATCTTCCAGTGGGATTGCGCAGGGAGAAAGGGCTGTTGGTGCCGACATTTAGGGCAATAGGCTCTGATACTTCGGCGTGTCATTCATGCAACACTACCGCGAGTGTTCAAAAAACATAGCCCGCAAAAATACGTAAAGATTTTGCGACTGCGAATGTGTGACTTATTCCGCGCGCGTGTCGCGTTGCATCGCGTATTGCAGCAACTCCGCGAGTGTGCGGAACCCCAGTTTGCGCATGATGCGCAGGCGATGCGCCTCCACGGTGCGGACACTCAATCCAAGACACGACGCTATCTGTTTGTTGGGTAGCCCGGCACGCAGCAGCCGCACCACGTCATTCTCCCGCTTTGAGAGCGCTTTGATTTTCGTCAGCGCACGTTCGCTCATTTTTTTGCTACCGTCTTTCTGGCGCAATTGGCTGATGTCCACCACGACACCCACGTAGCCTGTCAATGCACCTCGCTCGTCGCGCTGCTCTGCAACCCGCGAATAGACCCAAAATGCAGTGCCATCGGGTTTCAAGTAGCGGTATTCGCTCACAAATGGGATCGAACTTTTGACTGCGTTTTCCCATTCTTTCGTCGTCCGGATCAAATCGTCGGGGTGAATCATTCGCTTCCAGCCATCGCCGATGACGTCCTCGAAAGCCCAACCGGTCATTTTCAGCCACTTCGCACACACCCACACGCAGGAACCGCTCAAATCAATACGATACATCCCCACAGGCGCGAACTTCATGATGCTGTTCAGCCATTCATCATCCACTGCGGTGTGTTGTGGCAGCGTGGTAGTGGAAGTTGCGGAGCCTTCGGGAACTTCCACCGACGCACCGCAGAAACCATGTAGAATACCGTCCTCGCTCCTTTCCTCTGCACAACGCGCGCACATTCGCACGGATGTGCCGTCTTTGTGCATGAGACGATACTCGAAACAAAATCCGTCCTTGCGAAAACCCCGGTTTGCCTCGCTCACATAGCGCTCCGATGCCTCGACCAAAGCCTCGCGGTCATCGGGGTGAATCATTGATTTCCAACCAGCGCCCATCGCTTCCGCGGCGCTGCGGCCAGTGACTTCACACCACCTTTTATTCACCTCCACCAGAGCGCCTGTGGAATCGGTGCGATGCATCACTGCCGGGGATTCAGCCATCCATATCCACTGACTTTTTCTATCGGTAGCGGCAGGAAGATGCCCGTTCGTGGCCTTCACTCCACGCGCCTCGTCTGTTTGAATATGGGAAACCCTTTTTGCCATTACTGCGATCGCTTATATCCGAAGGGTGATAATGGCGTCCATAGTAAATCAGCGATTTCACTTATTTTTCATCTAGCCACACAAAGATCGGTCGCTCGCCCGCCTCGATCGCGAAGTAGCCTTCGATCTCCAATTTCACGTTCGCTACCTCCGCATTTCCGATTTTGAGTGGCATCCGTTCGGCGCGCGTGACAAGCAAGGGATCGTGAAAAAGACGCACCACCAGCGGGTCGCCTGCGGGCTTCCAAATCGCCCAGATGCTCTTTTTAGCATCAGTGCTGTGTATGAATTCGTAACAAAAGCAGTCCCCGGCATCCTCACGCTCTACGCGAGCAAAACGGTAATCGCCAAGTGAGCGCCGGAGCCACGCCAGCGCGTGAAACACAGGTTCCGGCTGGTGATTTGGCGCGATGCCGTGGATCTGTGACTCGCCGGCATCTTTTGGGGAAACAAAATGCGCCCGATCCACGCCAAAGCCCGCGAGCAATAGAAAGGCGCGCGCCGTCCACGTCGCCCGCTGTTCCTCGGTGATACCCGGAGTATCGAAACCAAAATCAGTCTCCCAAAGTTCCTTCGCAGGCGCGTGCTCTGCGCGCGATTTCTGCATTTGCCGGAAATTTTCCAGCCACTTCGTCGCAGGGTCTTCCGGGTAGCTGCGCATCACACGCGACGGCTGGAGCGGCTGGGCCGCGTCCACATTCTGTCCGATGAAATCGCGCATCAAAGGCCGCTCGCGCTCCCCCGCCCCGGCGAACGCGCAGCTTGCGCAAAATGCGAGCAACAAAACCTTCATGGGCGCACTCTATCCAGCACACGCCATTCGCAGCAAGAGCGCGCCTGCAAAGCAATGGAGGGTGGCTCTTTGCCAAGCGACGTTGAGCCAGCCGACGGCCATTCATGCATAGTCCGCAGCGATGGCAATAGAACCAACTCAACCAAAAACAACTTCCTGCGGACGCTGCGAAAATTGCCGCTGCGGCGAAAAGGAAGAACATCACCACGAGCAGGAGGAGGCGGAGCACGCCGCTCGCGCACACACGGCGGCGGAAAATCCCACGCCGGTCGCGCCCGTCGCTGACAGCGAAAAGACGGAGGCGGCTGCTCAATGAACGTTCTGGCGCTGACCATCTTTGTCGGGCTGCTGCTCGTGATTTTCTTCGTGGTGCTGTGGATCGCCACGGAATGTGGTTCGCAATCATCGAGCGAACGCGATGCCCTTCTCCCTCTCGAACCCGATTCTGCACCTTCTTTAAAAACTGACTCATGAGCACTGAAACCACTCAAACAAAAACACGCATCGAATACGACGACACGCCAGTCCGGCAGTTCATGATCGCCTCTATTTTCTGGGGCATCATCGGGATGCTCGTAGGCGTCCTAGTGGCTACGCAACTCGGCGTATGGCAGGCGAATTTCAAAACATCGTGGCTGACTTTCGGGCGACTGCGCCCGCTGCATACGAACGCGGTCATCTTCGCGTTTGTCGGCAACATGATGTTCGCCGGCGTCTATTACTCCACGCAGCGGCTTGTAAAGGCGCGCATCGCGTCGAAGTTGTTGTCGCGGATCCATTTCTGGGGCTGGCAGCTCATCATCGTCGCAGCGGCGATCACACTTCCTCTCGGGCTCACACGCGGAAAGGAATACGCGGAGCTGATCTGGCCCATCAACATCGCTGTCGCGCTCATCTGGGTCGTCTTCGCGGTGAACTTCTTCTGGACGCTTGCCCGTCGCAACGAGCCGACGCTCTATGTCGCGATCTGGTTTTACATCGCGACTATCATCACCGTAGCGATGCTCTACATCGTCAACCATCTCTCGATTCCCACGAGCTGGACGCACAGCTACCCGATCTTCGGCGGCGTGCAGGACGCGCTTGTTCAATGGTGGTATGGGCACAACGCCGTCGCCTTCTTCCTCACCACGCCAATCCTCGGCATCATGTATTACTTTCTGCCGAAAGCAGCGGAGCGGCCCGTGTATTCGTATCGGCTGTCCATCGTTCACTTCTGGTCGCTCGTCTTTATCTACATCTGGGCCGGGCCGCATCATCTGCTGAATACTTCACTGCCCGTGTGGCTCCAGTCGCTGGGGATGATTTTCTCGCTGATGCTGTGGGCGCCATCGTGGGGCGGAATGTTGAATGGCCTGCTCACACTGCGCGGAGCGTGGCATAAATTGCGCACCGAGCCGGTGCTGAAATTCTTCGTCGCCGCTGTGACTTTCTACGGCATGGCGACATTCGAGGGGCCGCTCATGTCCATCCGTTCGGTGAATGCGCTCTCGCACTACACAGACTGGACCATCGCGCACGTCCACGGCGGCGCGCTCGGCTGGAACGGCTTCATGGCTGCGGGAATGTTTTACTGGCTCGCACCGCGCCTGTGGAAACGCCCGCTGCATTCAACCAGTGCTGCGAACATGCACTTCTGGCTCGGGACCGTGGGCATCTTAATCTACATGGCCTCGATGTATGTCTCGGGCATCACGCAGGGCCTGATGCTCGGCGCGACGAAAGAAGGGGGCACGGTGCTCGCGTATCCGAATTTCATCGAAGTAGTCACTTCTACAAAGATGCTCATGCACATCCGCGCACTCGGCGGACTGATGTATCTCGTCGGCTTCGTCATGCTCGCCTGGAACGTATGGAAAACCGCACGCGGTGCGGAAATCGTCAACGGCAGCGTCGAGGTTTACGTTCCGGAAAAATCAGCAGGCATGGGGCTCGGCGGCGGTTTCATCAATGCGCCGGTCATCTACACCACACTGCTGATCGTCTTCGCGGCGGGATGGGGCGCGCTCCCCGGTGCAGGCAGTTCATTCTGCATCTTCGGGCTCATCGCCACGGCGGCGATCATGAGCATGAGCTTCGAGTTTTCGAAGGCCGGATGGAACGACTGGTATGAACGCTTGCTGGCAAATGCAGTGCCGTTCACTGCGCTGACCGCCGTGTCGGTATTCATCGGCGGTCTCGTGCAAATCATCCCGACCGTGATGGTGAACACGGGTGCGAGCATCGAAGGGATGCGCCAGATTCCCTACACCCCGCTCGAACTCGCAGGCCGCGACATCTACATTCGTGAAGGCTGCTACAACTGCCATTCGCAGCAAATCCGCACTCTCGTCGGCGACGTGTTGCGCTACGGCGAATACTCGAAACTCGGCGAGTCCATCTACGATCATCCGTATCAATGGGGCTCGAAACGCATCGGCCCGGATCTCGCCCGTGAAGGAGGCAAATACCCGCACTCCTGGCACTTTTTCCACATGCGCGATCCCCGGCAAATCAGCCCCGGTTCGACGATGCCCGACTACCCGTGGCTCTTCACGGACAAAACCGACACCGCCGCGCTCCCGAACAAAATCGCCGTGCAGCGGAAAATCGGCGTGCCCTACGGCCCGATGACCGATGTCGAGATACAGCAAGCGTGTGACACACAGGCCGCCGCCATCGCTGCGGAGCTAAAGACCGCAGGTGCGGAAGTCCCGCCTGAACGCGAAATCGTCGCACTCATTTCCTACCTCCAAAAACTCGGCAAGGCAGAAAAAGTGACGCACGCCGAGACACCAAAAACAGCAGCTAACTAACGACCTATGTTTCACCGCATCCTCGTCGAAGAATGGCAGCGACTGCTCAGCGCCGTGAGCATCACGCTCTTCTTCACCGTCTTCATCATCAATCTCATCCGGGTCCGCCGCATCCCGCGCGAGACCGTCTCCCATCTGGAAAACCTGCCACTCGAAAACGACGACCATGACAGAACCCGCTAAACAACCAAACGACACGCCGCTCGATGATTCGCTTCGCCCGCACATTTACGACGGCATTCAGGAATACGACAAACGCCTGCCACGCTGGTGGCTGCTGACACTCTACGGAGCGATGGTTTTTGCCGTCGCCTACTGGGGCTACTACCACGCCTACGAAATCGGCACACCGCCGGCCAAAGCACTCGAAGCCGAGATGGCCGCGAACGCCGCTGCTGCCGCGAACAAATCCGGCGAAATCACCGACGAACTTCTGTGGAAAATGAGCCACGATGTGCAAGTGCTCTCAGCCGGTAAAGCCACCTTCGACACGACCTGCGCCGTCTGCCACAAGCCCGACATGACCGGCCTCATCGGCCCGAACCTCGTGGACAATCAATGGATTCACGGCGGCAAGCCGATGGATTCGCTCAAGACGATCACCGAAGGAGTTCTCGCAAAAGGAATGCCGCCGTGGGGGCCGGTGCTCGGAAAACAGAAGATCGCCGAAGTCGTCGCCTACATCATGGCTCACCACCATCCGGGTGAGGAAATTATAGTGGTTGCCGGCTGGACGCCGCCCGCTGGTGTCGTCCCGCCGCCTCCTGCGCAATGATTGAAACACCGCCACGTCCGTCGCTGGAGTCCGTTACGACTATCAACGAAGACGGATCACGGCGCTTTATACACACTTCGGCGGTGCGCGGGCGCTTCACCCGCTGGAAGGCGATTTTCGCAATCGCACTTACCGCGCTCTACGTGGCTATGCCGTGGATTCAGATCAACGGCAACCCGGCCCTCTATCTCGATGTCGCGCACAGACAGTTTCATTACTTCGGTCTGACGTTTGTCGGGCAGGATGTGTGGGTCATGTTCTTCGTGCTGAGCGGTCTCGGCTTTTGTCTTTTCTACGTCACCGCTCTGCTCGGCCGTGTGTGGTGCGGATGGGCTTGTCCGCAGACTGTCTTCCTCGATATCGCGCGCCGCATCGAGCGCCTGTGCGAAGGCGATGCTCCTACGCGCCGCAAACTCGACACCTCTCCGTGGACCTTCAACAAAACAGTCCGCCGTTTTTCCAAGCACTTACTCTACGCACTCTTCGCGCTGCTTCTCAGCCACGTGCTGCTGTCGTATTTTGTCTCGCTCCCAGAGCTCTACAAAATGATGACGCACGCTCCCGGCGAGCACTGGGGCGCATTCGCTTTCGTCTTCCTGATTTCCGGGGCGCTGTGGTTCGACCTCGCGTGGTTTCGCGAACAATTCTGCATCGTGCTGTGTCCCTATGGACGCTTGCAGTCCGCGCTCATAGACAGCGATTCGATGGTCGTCGGCTACGATGCCAAACGCGGCGAACCTCGCGGACACAAAGGCACGGTCGGCGCGGGAGCATGTGTGGACTGCCTCCGCTGCGTGCAAGTCTGCCCCACGGGAATAGACATCCGCCAGGGCTTGCAAATGGAGTGCATTGGTTGCGCGGCGTGCATTGATGCCTGCGATACGGTGATGGACAAACTCGAACGCCCACACGGTCTGATTCGCTACGATTCGCGCCACGGCTTCGATGGCAAACGCACCCGCTGGCTGCGCCCTCGCATCGTGCTCTACAGCATCCTCGCCATCCTCGGTGCCACGGCGCTGACGATAGCCACATCCACGCTCAAATCCGCGTCCATGGGCCTCACGCGGGTTACAGGCGTTCCTTACATCGTCGAAGGCGGCGTGGTGCGGAATCAGTTTTTCGTGCGCGTGCTGAACAAGCGAAACACGCCCGTCACTTTCCAACTCGAAATCGCCGACGGACCGCAGAGCCTGCATTATAGCGGCGCTGAGGGCGGCATCGCCGTCAGTCCGCTGGGCGAGGAAATCCGCACGATTGTCCTCACGATTCCGCGCGCAGATTTGAAAGCAGAGATCCCGCTGCGCTTCCGACTCATTTCAGACAAAGGCACCACCATAGAAAAACAGGGCACCTTCCTCGGGCCCGTAATCCCATGAAACAAAGACCCTGGATTTGGCTCATCATCGCAAACGTCGTGTTCATCACGGGCATCATCACGATGGTGGTCATCGCCGTGCGCAACAAACAGCCGGACGTGCCGGTCACGAATGGACACTAACATCGCCACCCCCATGGCGGCTCTGGTCGCCGGACTTGCGACCAGCGTGCATTGCACCGCAATGTGCGGCCCGCTCGCGTGCGCGATGCGTGTGCGCCCGACCGAATATCACGCGACGCGTTTCGCTTCCTACATGCTCGCTGGCGCGCTGTGTGGCGCAGCAGGACAAGTGGTCTCCTCCTTCCTCCAAGGCAGCACGGCGCGCATCGTCCCGTGGGCATTTGCCGCTGTGCTGATCGTGCTCGGGCTTGGTTTGGAAAAACGAATCCCACAACCGCGTTTTGTGAAGACACTGCTGTTTCGTGCGAAACTGAATCGCTCGCTCGGCTGGCTCACGCCACTCCTGCCATGCGGCCCGCTCTGGCTCATGCTCGGCGCGGCTGCGCTCACCGGCACATGGTGGAGCGGTGCGCTGCACATGGCGTGCTTCGCGGCGGGCACCATCCCTCTACCGCTTTTGATCCAGACACGCGCACTGCGCGCACAACACAGCCTGTCTCCCAAAGCAGCGCGATGGATGCAGCAGGCGCTCGCCTTTGGCTCTGCCGGAGTGCTCGTCTGGCGCGCCACACTTCCGCTCCATGCGTGCTGCCATTGACCAACGCACTTGCATCCATTGTGGCGTGGCGTTTCGCCCCACGGAGCACCGCCCGGATTTTTGTTGTGCAGGCTGCCAGTTTGTCCACGACCTGATCGCGAAGAACGGCCTCGGACAATTCTACGATTTGCAGGAAAGCGGCGTGCAACCGGTGAAGCCGCTGGTTTTCCAAAAGCGAGACTACACGTGGCTGGAGGAACTCGTGAGCGCCGTCGAGAAAAGCCCCGATGTCGTGCTCCAACTCGGGCTGCAAGGCCTCTCGTGCATCGGCTGCGTGTGGCTCATCGAAACGCTCTTCTCACGCAAAGCGGGCGGACTCAGCATCCGCGTGGATTCCACGATGGGGCAGATCACACTTCGCTGGCAGCCGGGCG
Organism: uncultured Spartobacteria bacterium; assembly: GCA_903929475.1. Classification (GTDB taxonomy): domain Bacteria; phylum Verrucomicrobiota; class Verrucomicrobiia; order Chthoniobacterales; family Chthoniobacteraceae; genus SXWH01. Next base: position 32,620 of record CAIYUV010000236.1, on the reverse strand, counting down.
TGTTTGATGTCGTCGCGTTTGCGCGCGAACTGCAATCGTTCGGCTACCTTGTCGGCCCTCCCGGCAACAACGACGCACCGACCAATCGCGCGCTCGTGATTCGCCTCGGCATCTGTGCCGCGCTCGCGATGAATACGATGTTGTTCACGCTGCCGCGCTATTGCGGAATGGGCGACGATTTCGCATTCGCGAAACTCTTTCACAAACTCACACTCATCCTCGGGACGCTCTCGTTCATCATCGGGGGTAGCTATTTTTTCACGCGGACGTGGCTCAGCCTGCGACAGCGCGTGCTGCATATTGATTTGCCGATTTCGATGGGGCTCGCCGCAGCGTGGCTGGGATCCGTTTACGCGTGGGGAAAAGGTGCGCACAGTTTCGTCTATTTCGATTTCGTCTCCACGTTTGTCTTCCTCATGCTCGCCGGACGCTGGCTTCAGCAAAAGGCCGTCGAGCGCAATCGCGCACAACTCCTCGCGACGCAAGCGGACCCGGCTCCCGTGCGGCGCACATCCGGCGAAAAACTGCCCGTCACGCAGATCGTCAATGGCGACACGTTCCTCGTCGAAGCGGGAGGAATCGTCCCGGTTTGCTCACGCCTGTGCTCCGAGGGTGCCACGCTTGGCATGGAGTGGATCAGCGGGGAAAGCGAAGCGACCACCGCGCGGCGCGGACGCACTATCGCAGCCGGTTCGGTGAATTGCGGGCAATCCCCCATCGAACTCGAAGCGATGGAGCCGTGGAGCGAATCGCTGCTCGCAAAACTCCTACGCATCACGCCCGGCGCTGCGCCAAGAAACATCGCGCTCGAGCGCTTCATCCGCGCCTACATCATCGTCGCCGTCACGCTCGCACTCGGGGGATTTTTTGCATGGCTCGCAATCGGCGGCGGGATGCTCCCGGCGATGCAGGTGCTCATTTCCGTGCTCGTCGTTTCGTGCCCGTGCGCCTCGGGCGTCGCGCTTCCGCTCACGCGCGACCTCGCCACTTCACAGCTCCGACGGCTTGGCGTCTTCATCCGCGAAGGAGAAGTGTGGACGAAGCTGGAGCAAGTCCGCCATGTCGTCTTCGACAAAACCGGAACGCTGACCCTCGAAGCGATGACGCTGCTCAATCCCGAAGTGCTCCGCCTTCTCACCGCCGAAGAGCGCGCAGTGCTGCTAGCGATGGTGCAAATCAACCCGCATCCCGTGAGCGGCTGCCTGCGCGAGCAACTGCTCGCTGATGGAGTCGAGCCGGCATTGTGCGCAGCAGTCACCGAAACCATCGGCTTCGGCCTGGAAGTCCAACACAGCGGCGCAGTTTGGAGACTCGGACGTCCGGAGTGGGCTGGCGGCACGAAGGGCGACTGCGTTTTCAGCCGCAACGGCGAAGTGCTCGCCGCGTTCCATTTCGGCGAAGAAGCGCGCGCGGATGCTGTCGAGGAAATCGCCACGCTTCGCCAGCAAGGCTGCCGCGTCTCCATCCTCAGCGGCGACCGCCGTGAGAAAGTGGATGCCATGGCCGATCGCCTCCACCTTTCGCGCACCGACTGCCACGCCGGAATGACGCCCGAGGGAAAAGCCGAATGGATCACCCGCAACGACCATCGCGACACTCTCTACATCGGCGACGGCGCAAACGACTCGCTCGCGTTCGATAAAGCCTGGTGCACCGGCACGCCCGCCATCGATCGCGGCCTGCTGGAACAAAAATCCGATTTCTACTTCCTCGGTCGCGACCTCAACGGCATCCGCGCCCTTTTTAACACCGCCGCGACCCGTCGCCGCACCGCGCAGTGCGTGGTCGCTTTCGCCATCGCCTACAACGCCGTCGCCATAGCCCTGTGTCTTTTAGGCCGCATGAACCCACTCATGGCCGCCATCCTCATGCCCGCCAGTTCACTCGTCTCGCTCGCCATCGTCTTCATCGGCTGCACCCGGAAAAAGCAGTAGGCCAGCCGCCCAATTCCAGCTTCCACGATGCTTGCACTCGTAGATTGCGCTCCATAGTGTCCGCGGCCCCAAGGCTCGGCTTTGGGGTTTTATTTTCACACTCAACACCGAAACACCATGGCAAACAGTATCCTCGTAGGCGCTCAGTGGGGCGACGAAGGCAAAGGCAAAATCATTGATTTCCTCACGGAGAAGGCGGACATCGTCGTGCGCTCGCAGGGCGGAAATAACGCGGGGCACACCGTGATCGTGGAGGGCAAAAAATATGTGCTCCACCTCATACCCAGCGGCATTTTGCGAAAGGGAACGATGTGCGTGATAGGCAACGGCGTGGTGATTGATGCCGTTTCGCTCGCGGAGGAAATTACTGGTCTGCGCAAAAAGGGCATCCGCGTGACGAAGGACAATTTGCTGATTTCCGATGCGGCGCACCTGACGCTGCCTCATCATCGTGCGCTGGATCGCGCAAAGGAAACGGCAAAGGGCGCGGGCAAAATCGGAACGACTGGTCGCGGCATCGGGCCGACGTATTCCGACAAGGCAGCACGGACCGGACTGAGGACGGGCGACTTGATGGATGCACGCCGCTTTTCCGAAAGGCTCAAGTCGCGTCTGACGGATGCGAATGCGCAACTCGGTTTACTCGGCGGAGAGACGGTGGATTTCAAACAGGCGAACGCACAGTATCTCGCCGCCGCGAAAACGATCATCCCTTTCCTCGGCAACACGGTGGTGTGGCTCGCTGACGCGGTGCGGGAGAACAAGGAGATTTTGTTCGAGGGCGCGCAGGGCACATTCCTCGACATTGATTTCGGCACGTATCCCTACGTGACATCGAGCAACACGACGGCGGGCGGTGCCTGCACCGGTTCGGGCGTCCCGCCGAATCGCATCAGCAAAGTGTGGGGCACGATGAAAGCCTACACGACCCGCGTTGGCGAAGGACCGTTCCCGACGGAGAACGATGAACTCGGCGACTTCCTGCACGGACTCGGACGCGAGTTCGGTGCGACGACAGGACGAGCGCGCCGCTGCGGCTGGTTCGATGCGGTGTTCACGCGCTACGCGGCAATCGTGAACGGCATTGACGACATCGCGGTGACGAACACCGACGGCCTCGACACGATGGCGACGATCAAAGTCTGCACCGCCTACAAACTCGGCCGCAAGACGCTCGAATATCCGCCCACCGACCTCGACGCGCTCGCCGAGTGCAAACCCATCTACGAGGAATACGACGGCTGGCAAAAAGACACGACCTCCGCGCGCAAGTGGGGCGACCTTCCGGTAAAATGCCGCAAGTATCTCCAGGCCATCGCCCGACTGACGGGCGCAAAATTGAGCATCGTGAGCGTCGGCCCCGGCCGCGAGCAGACTATCGTAGTGTGAGCGAGATGAGCATCCCGCGCCACATCGCAATCATCATGGACGGCAATGGCCGTTGGGCGAAGGAGCGCGGGCTCCCGCGCCTCAAAGGCCATGAGCGCGGCGTGGAAACCGTGCGCGCCGTCACCGAGGAGTGCGTGGCGCTCGGCGTCGAATTTCTCACGCTCTACGCATTCTCCACGGAAAATTGGAAACGCCCCGAACTGGAAGTGAACGGCCTGTGGGCGATCCTTGAGCACTTCCTCGCGTATGAATTGCCGACGATGATGAAAAACGGCATCCGCCTCCGCACCATCGGGCGCACCCACGAGTTGCCGGAAAGCACGCAGCAAAAGCTCCGCGAGACCATCGGAGCCACAGCGGACAACAAGGCCACCACGCTCATTCTCGCGCTCAACTACAGCTCGCGCACCGAAATCACCGACGCCGTTCGCTCGATCTGCGCCGCCGCGCCCGACCCCAAGACCATCACGCCGGAAACCATCAGCGCCCATCTTTACACAGCGGAATATCCCGACCCCGACCTGCTCATCCGCACCAGCGGCGAGATGCGACTTTCCAACTTCATGCTCTGGCAGCTCAGCTACGCCGAGTTCTACCTCACACCGAAATTCTGGCCCGACTTCGACAAAGAGGACTTGCGCACAGCCGTCGCAGAGTTTCAAAAGCGCGAGCGCCGATACGGCGGGCTGTAATCACACACCACACATGGGTGCGGCGTTTTGTTTGGTCCGTGAGCGGGCGCGCAACGCTGTGATTGAGGGCCAAAGGCCATTCCCATCCCAGCCTTGGGCAACGCCCAAGGAAAACCGCCCCACGAACAAAGGGCTGAAGGCCCGGCCCCAAACCGTGCACGAACCCGTGCCAGATGGATCGTGCCTTCAGCCCTCCTCCCCGGCGGCGTTTCAGTGGGAACATTGTCACTCATAGTCCGTAGTCGCATTGCCGACAAAACGCTTCCCTCCCGCCCATGCCAAAGCGTGACTCACTCCTCCTCGCCTTGGGTCGCAGTGTCCGCCGGCACGGTGAGGCACTGTAACTCTCGTAGTATATATTCACCTATTTTCTTTCTGGAGGACATGTGGGCAGTCTGCGAATGACACGCTGTGGCAAATCTCCCGCAAGGCATCTACGAAGCGCTACTCGATGAAGAGTTGAACTCCATCTTGCAACGGCATCCAGAGTTGCGCTCGGTGTTTGGAAAACTTGCCCCTGAAGAAGAGCCAGCCCGTTACGCCGCCTTTCTTGCAAGGCTCTTGGAAAAAGCTCTGCGGCTTGAGGATGATCCTGAGACGCGGTTGCGTCTATGCAACGAAATTGTCGAACGCATCGCGGGCAGTCAATCGACGCAATTCTTGCAAGGCAATCGCCTCGTCAAAGCGGACAAACCTCTCCTGCTTGAAATCACGCCACCGAACTACGCGCAAGGAGGAATGCCTCGACCGGAGACGGCTTTGGTGGAGAGCAGCCTCTTCACAGGTTCGCCCGCCGACCCGCAACTCGTGCATGAGTTGGGAAGGGAGATGCAGTCCGCAGACTCAGTGGACTTGCTCGTTTCTTTTATCAAGTGGTCGGGTCTCCGTCTGTTGATGCCAGCATTTGAAGAAATCGCCGGGCGCGGTGGCAAAGTGCGCATCATCACAACGTCCTACATGGGCGCATCGGACGCGGAGGCGGTGGAATGGTTGGCGGGTTTGCCCAACGTCGCGATTCGCGTTTCCTACGACACGGAGCGGACACGCCTCCATGCCAAGGCCTACCATTTCCGTCGGGACAGCGGGTTTTCGACTGCCTACATCGGTTCGGCGAACATGTCGCAGGTGGCGATGACGAGCGGCTTGGAGTGGAATCTCAAAGTGACGGCGCAGGACATGCCGCACATCTTGGAGAAGTTCCTCGCAGAGTTTGAAACCTACTGGAACAGCCACGAGTTCGTTTCGTTCAACCCGGACGAGCCATTCGTATTTCGCGAGGCCATCAAACACGCGCGGAGTCGGCAGGGAATTGCGCCGGTCTTCTTCGACATTCGCCCGCATCCGTTTCAGGAGAGAATTCTCGATGCCCTCGAGTCCGAGCGCCTCGTTCACGGGCACTGGCGAAATCTGGTTGTGGCGGCGACCGGGACGGGAAAGACCGTCGTAGCGGCGTTTGATTTCAAGCGGTTCTTCGATGGAAAGCACCGGCAAGCGCGCCTTTTGTTCGTTGCCCATCGGAAGGAGATTCTCGAACAAGCGGTCGGAACATTCCGGGCTGTGCTTCGAGTTCCCGACTTCGGTGAACTTTTGGTTGGACCTCACGTTGCGGCTCGCTACGACCATCTTTTCTGTTCTGTGGACATGCTCGGCTCACGGCGCTTGTGGGAACAGGTCGGGGGTGAGTTCTACGACTTCATCATCGTGGATGAAGTGCATCACGGTCCCGCCGCCAGCTATCGTGCGATATTCGAGCGATTCAGTCCGCGAATCCTCTTGGGACTGACGGCGACGCCAGAGCGCATGGACGGCGCCAGCGTGGCTGCGGATTTCGGCAACCGCTTCGCTGCTGAAATTCGTTTGCCGGAAGCGCTGGAAGAAAAACTTCTCTGCCCGTTCCACTACTTCGGCGTTGCCGACCCAGTGTCGCTGGCGACTGACAAGTTCTGGCGCGGTGGAAAATACGACATCGCCGAGTTGGAGAACGTCTATACCGGTGCCCACGCGTTGGCGCTTCAAAGGTTGGATGTCGTGGTGAGTTCCTTGCTCCGCTTCGAGCCTGACTTGGAGCGCGTCCGCGGCATTGGGTTTTGCGTTTCCGTTCGTCACGCCGAGTTCATGGCAGAGAAGTTCAACGAACGAGGGATTATTTCCGCTTTGCTCGTGGGCGATACCGTCACTGCCGAGCGAACTGGTCTGCTCAATGATTACCGGGCTGGTAACATCCGATTCCTATTCACCGTGGATGTGCTGAGTGAGGGCCTCGATATACCTGACGTGAACACGGTCCTTTTTCTGCGTCCCACGCAAAGTCTAACTGTGTTCCTCCAGCAACTCGGTCGCGGTTTGCGCCACGCGCCCGAAAAGGACTGCCTCACGGTGCTCGACTTCGTCGGGCAGTCGCATCGGCGCTATCGCATCGACCGGAAGCTGAAGGCACTGCTTGCGAAGCGCCGCTTCAATATTCAGCGAGAGGTTGAGATGGATTTTCCCCATCTCCCGGCCGGTTGCAGCATCCAGCTCGACAGGGTTGCGCGTGAGCATGTGCTGGCGAACATCCGCGAGAACCTGCGCAATCTTGCCGACCAAGTGCCCGACCGCCTCGAATCCTTCGAGCACGAATCAGGACAGCCTCTGACGTTCGGCAACTTTGTCCGCTTCCACGACTATGAGCCGGAAGCCCTGCTGTCGCGCAACACGTGGACGCAGTGGAAGGCGAGCGCCCGCCTCGCCGAGACGCCCACCGACCCAGACATCAGCCGATTGCAGGACTCGCTCATCAGTGCGGCACAAACGAGCGGGCCGCGGGAAATCGCGCGGCTTCGGAAAGTCGTCACGCACTTGAGGGCCGGAGATGCAGCAGCGGCTCTTGCCGAAGCTGGCGACTCGGCGCTCGCTACACATTACCGCATCTGGGGCAAGCCGGGCCGCCAGCTAGGCATGACAAGCATCGAAGAATCCTATCGGCGCGCCGCCCAGAACCCGTCTCTACTGCGAGACCTCGATGAAGTCTTAGCTTGGGCCGATGAAGAGTCTCGTGTCGGAAGCGCATCGCTGAACCTCCCATTCCCATGCTCGCTGGAACTCCACGCCACATATGGCAGCGACGAAATTAAGGCGGCGCTCGGTGGAGCATCCTTCGAGTCCGCAGGTGTCACCGGCGTTGGCCGTCTTCATTTTCCACAAATCAAAACCGTCGTATCGTTGGTCACATTCCAGAAAACCGAGAAGGAGTTTTCACCGAGCACGATGTATCAGGACTACCCCATCAACCGTGAGCTTCTGCACTGGGAAACTCAGGGGCAGACGAGCCAAGCGAGCGACACCGGACAGAACCTTATCCATCACGTAGAGCGCGGCTACACGATGTTGTTCTTTGTTCGCTCTCGTAAGAAAGTAGATGGAACCACGTCTCCATTCACGTTCCTCGGCCCAGCAAAGCTCGTGAGTTTCCAATCGGAACGTCCCATCCAAATGGTCTGGCAACTCGATCACTCGATGCCAGTCGAGATGTTCGATGAGAATCGCCGGGGTGGCTGACAGCACAGCTCATGAGGATACGCTCGCGCGCAACGCACAGCGCGACCGCGTGGTGACGCGGGCGTTGCGCAAGGCCGGCTGGCGCGTGGTGCGTGTGTGGGAATGTGCGCTTACCCGCGCACGGAGCAGCCGCACACTATCCCGCATCGCCCGCGCCGTGTGTGCGCCAAAGGCGCAGCCCATACCAGCCTAGGTCAGAGCGAGGAACGAGCGTCGGCCTAGGTTTGAAAACAAATGCGGCAAGAGGGCTGAAAGCCCGAACCATCTCCGGCTGGCAACAGAACCGAGTCCATTGTATCACCCCGTCATGCCCCAATCGCTCAGTCTCGTCCTCGTCCACGTCATTTTCAGCACAAAGGATCGCGCTCCATATCTCGACGCCATTATGCGCCCAAAGCTCCACGCCTACCTCGCCACGGTCGCGCGCAATGCAGGCTGCGAAGCGTCCCGCGTCGGAGGTGTCGCTGACCACGTGCATCTCGCCCTGCGCCTATCCCGCACGCTTTCCATCGCGGATTTGATCGAGACGTTAAAAACTACATCCTCCAAATGGCTCAAAACACAATCACCGGGGCTGGCCACGTTCGCGTGGCAGAGGGGCTACGGGTGCTTTTCCGTCGGGCTTCGGATTTGGAATCACTGTGCGAATACATTGACCGGCAGGAGGAGCATCACAAACAACGCACGTTTCAGGAGGAGTTCCGGATGTTCCTCGAAAAATACCACGTCGAATACAACGAGGCCTATGTGTGGGATTGATGCAACGCACGCATCGTGTTCGCGGAAACATCGCCGGAACCGCGTGCGGATGGGGCGGGCTTTCAGCCCTCGTGGACTTTTTCTGACGTGTTCCTAGGGCGTTGCCCTAGGCTGGTATGGGATCGGGCCTTTGGCCCTCCGGGTGCTCTGGCGTAAAGCCGCGAAGTGCGTGCGCGCATTTCGCAAGGCCGGCTGGCACGTGGTGCGTGCATCGAAATGCGGGCTTCCCCATGCTGTTCCGATGTGCATCTTACCCGACCCAATGCCCAAAGGCCAGACAGTCCTCGTCGTAGATCCCGATACCGATTTCCTCGCGTGGGCGGTGAAGCAACTCACCGTCGCGGATCTTCGCGTGCTTTCGACGACCCATGCGGACGAGGCGCAAAAAATCGCGCAGCGTGAGCACCCGGACCTCATCGTCACCGACACGCACGTGCAGCCTTTCAGCGGGCTGGAATTGCTGACGCGCATCCGCGAGCGCGATCCGTCCGCGTCGGTGCTGCTCATCAGCCAGTTCTCCACCACGCAGACGGTCATCGAGGCGATGAAACTCGGCGCGTTCGATTTCGTCACGAAGGACAAGCTGCCGTTTAATTTTAAAATGGTCGTGGACTCCGCGCTCAAGGAGCAGGCGCAGATGCGCGCGGCCAAGGCGTCGCGCCCGCAGCTCACCGTCGAGCAGCACAACGACAGCATCGTCGGCCAGAGCGATCCGATGCAGCAGGTCTTCAAACTCGTGGGCCGCGTCGCTGGCTCGGACGCACCCGTGATGATCACCGGCGAGAGCGGCACCGGCAAGGAACTCGTCGCCCGCGCCATCCACCACTACTCGCCGCGCAACAACAACACGTTCGTCGCGATCAACTGCGCCGCGATCCCCGAGCAGCTATTGGAGAGCGAACTTTTCGGCCACGAAAAAGGCGCGTTCACCGGGGCGGCCACACAGCGCGAGGGGCGCTTCGAGCAGAGCGACGGCGGCACGCTGTTCCTCGATGAAATCGGCGACATGCCGCTTTCCTTGCAGGGAAAAATCCTGCGCGTTTTGCAAAACGGCGAGTTCTCCCGCGTCGGCGGAAACACCACGATCAAGACCGACGTGCGCATCATCGCCGCGACGAACAAGCAGCTCGAAACCGAAGTCGCCGACAAACATTTCCGCGAAGATTTATTTTACCGGCTGAACGTCGTCCGCATCCAGCTCCCGCCGCTGCGTGCACGCGTCGAGGACATCCGTCTGCTTGCCGAGTATTTCGTGCAGCGCGTCGCCACGGAAAAGCGGCTGCCAAAATTCAAACTCAGCGAAGACGCCATCCGCGTGCTCGAAGCGCACAACTGGCCCGGCAACGTGCGCGAATTGGAAAACACCATCCAGCGCGCGTGCCTGCTCGCGACAAGCGACATCCTGCTGCCGAAGGACATTCCTCTCGGCGCGAATGCAGCCGAAAGCCCGGCCACCGCACTCACCAAGGATGCCGCCATCGAAGTGCTGCTGCGCGCGGCCCAAGCCGACGCCAGCATCGAACTCATCCCGTGGCTCGAGCGCGAATTCACCGTCCACGCCATGCGCGAGACGAAGGGCAACCAGGTGCAGGCCGCCAAACTGCTCGGCATGACGCGCGCCACCCTCCGCAAACGCCTCGAACGTTTCGGCATCATCCGCGAACTCAACATCCAATAACGGTTTCTCAGTCTGGACAGACTGGTCGTTTCGTGGAATAGAGTCCCCGGCAATGAAACCGCTTCAACTCCAGCAGGCGAAGGAACAGTTTTGCTCCGTCGCCGAAAAAGCCGCCGGCGGCAAACCGCAGCTCGTCACAAAACACGGACGCCCCCATGTGTGGATCGTCGGCGCTTCCGAATGGCAAAAGACAAAAACGAAGAAGCGCACGCTGGTTGAGTCGCTGCGTTCCTGCCCTGTGGATTTGACGGAACTCAATCTCAAGCGCAGCAAGGAACATCCACGCGACATTTTGCTGTGAGCTTCCTGCTCGACACAAACGTCATCAGCGAAATGACCCGCAAGCGCCCGAGTCCACGCGTGCAGACGTGGCTGGAGTCACGGGGAGCAGAGACACTCTTTCTAAGTTCGATTACCATTGGTGAACTGAGGAAAGGCGCACTGCTTGCAGATTCAACGAAGCGGAAAGCCCTGCTCGTTTGGATCGAGGAGGAGGTGAAAGCCCAGTTCGAAGGCCGGATTCTTGTGCCGGATGTCGCCGTGATGGAAAAGTGGGCGGACATACAGGCGACGCTACAACGACACGGCAAATCCGTTCCGGCGATTGATGGGATTCTCGCAGCGACCGCCGCTGCGCACGACCTGACAATCGTCACCCGAAATACAGCCGACTTCAAACTCACGGGCGTGCGTGTTCAAAATCCATGGTGATTAAGGGATGGCTTTGGAATGGGAACGTCTTCGAGCCGGCGGACAGCCTGCCGCTGAGCGACCGTGGTTTTCGCTACGGCATGTCGCTTTTCGAGAGTGTGCGGGTGCGGGATGGACGGGCGGATTTTTGGACGCAGCATCAACAACGATTGCTCGCCGCGTGTGCGGAACGGGATTTTTCCGTGGAGGAAAATACCATCGCCGCCGCGCAGGAGGTTTTTGAAACGGCGGGGATGGATGGCTTCGCGCGCATCTACGTGACGGCGGGCGACGGCTCGCCATCCGCACCGGCGAATGCTCCCCGCGTTTTTCTATTCATCGAGCCGCGTGAGCCGGAGAAGGAGGATAGCTGGGACATCGGTTTTCATGATGACAACCACCGCCCGCTTTTCAGCGGATTGAAGACGGCGAACTATTGGTTCAATTGCGACGTGCTCGCGCAGGCCCGCGCCCGCAAGCTCGATGAGGCGCTCATTTTCAACGACCACGCCGAGCTGATCTCCGCGTGTTGCGCCAATGTTTTCCTCGTTCACGGCGAACGTGTGCTCACGCCATCGCGCGCGTCCGGGTGCAGACTGGGCGTGGTTCGCGAGTGGGTCATCGCCCGCCGTAAAGTCACCGAGCGCCGACTGCGCCGCGAGGATGTGTTGAAGGCGGACGAGATTTTCCTCACGAACTCCTGGCTCGGCGTGATGCCCGTCTCCACGCTCGAAGGCCGCCCGCTCGGCCCTCGCAGCATCGGCCCCAAACTCGCTGCGGAGATGGCGCAGCGCTGATCCAGTCGCCGCGCTCCCCACGAATCTTCGAGGAGCAAGAACGCCAACGGCGTTTCATCATTCAGCCCAGCGGTTGGCGCGACAAAGGAGCGCCTACCCTGGGTCCGATAACAAAACAGAACAAAACCCTGAAAGGGTTTCAGCCCGCAGCGAGGCGAAGACGATCGCTGCAACCCCTTCAGGGTTGTTGGCATTTTATACCGAAGACCCAGGGTAGCTCGTGCCTCGCAACCCTGGGCTGATTGATGAAACGCCGTTGGCGTTCTCCCTTCATCACGCAGCGCGACGTATCACCATATGCGCTGGCTCAGCCGAGTTGCGACACGAGATTTTCGCGTGCGACCAGCACTTCCTCGCGCGTGGCGAGCGTCTTCACTTTCATCTGCGGCCACTCTTCGCCGATGACAACGGCACGACGCGCACCGAGGTTCTCGGCGTTCTGGAATTGCTTGCCGACCTTCGCCGCAGTGAGCGGGAAATCCACGCGATGCCCGGCTTCGCGCAACTCCTGCACGAGCGCGAGTGCTTGCGGGCGCAGCTCTTCCTTCGCGATGACGACATACACCTCGCACGAACGCTCACGCGCGAGCCACGCTTCAAGTTGCGACTTCGCTGCGGGCGTGTCGGCGAGCATGTTGGCGAGCACCACGTCGCCCATGCCGAAGCCTAGCGCGGGCATGTTCACCTTGCCGTCGCTCATCAGCGCGAGCAGCCCGTCGTAGCGCCCGCCACCGGCGAGAGCGCGCTCGGTCTTGGCGCGATCAAAGACCTCGAAAACCACGCCAGTGTAGTAGGCGAGGCCGCGCACGATGGCATAGTCCACCTCCACGAACGCCCCGAGTCCACGCGCAGTGAGGTCGGCGAGAATCGGCGCAAGCTCGGCAGTCGGCTCCTTGCTGCGCATGAAAGCGAGCACCTGCGCGGCATTGAGACCAAACTTCGCGAGCGCTGCATCGGTCTTCTCCGGCGAGGCGCGCTCGGCTTTGTCCACGATTTGGAAAAACTCGTATTCGTCCTCGGCAGTGGGCGCGGCTCCGTCGGAGCGCTTCGCATTTTGAATGAAAAACTGCTGCCACGCGGTGCGGCTGCTGAGGCGCACGACAAAATCCCGCTCTGTGAGCGCAAACGCGCGCAGCGTGTCCACGAGCACGGCGATCAACTCCGCGTCCGCAGCGGGCGACGCCTCGCCGAGGATGTCCACGTTGAGCTGGTAAAATTCACGCAGCCTTCCGCGTTGCTGACGTTCGTGGCGGAAGCAACTCGGCACGGAAAACCACTTCATCGGCTTTTTGAAATCGCGCTCCCGCGCCGCGACCATGCGTGCGAGCGTCGGCGTCATCTCGGGCCGCAGCGCGCCCTTCGCGGCTCCGGGATCGGCGAGCGCGCCCACGGTGAAAAGCTGGCCGACCAGTTCGCCGCCGCTCTTCTTTTCATAAAGCGCGAGCGACTCGACGACCGGCCCGTCGTATTCCGTGAAGCCATAGCGGCGCGCGACCGCCCGCCATGTATCGAGGATGTAGTTCCTGCGTGCGCAGTCGTCGGGAAAAAAGTCGCGGAATCCTGGCAATGTTTGCATCGGGGCGCGGAGGCTAGCGGCACGGCGCATTTGCGAAAGCGCGTTTTTCACTTCGCGCGCGGATTTGCGGCGGACGCCATGGTGAAATGGGCGAATTACCGTGAGCCATTCCTTTCCGGCTGTGCGGTTCGCCGGATTTTACCTACTTCTTGTCCTCCCAGACATTCGCCAGCAAGTTGATGCCATCAATTGAGATTTGAATCGTCTGTTCATTACCTTTCCCCGCCAGAAAGAGGTCGAATTCATGAAGTTTCCGCTTCAATTCGTTCTCCATTTTCATGCGCTCCTCTTCCGGTGGATTCTCTTGTGTCCAGCGCATCGTCAGTCCGGGCATAATCTTCTGCAACCATGCGAAGTGGGACTTGCGCTCATACAAGTGAACTTTTTCGTCCGCCGCCCGCTGCTGACAAAGCCTGACGGATTCGGCGGTGAATATGAGTGGAACCTCCAGCACATTCGATTTCAGCTTCAGCCCTTCGTCATCAATCCAGACATCCCAGCGCCCCGGCACTAAATCACCAGTCCAGCTTCTTTGAACTGGCACTTCAAAATCGTAACTCTGCTCTGGCATAATGGTGAGAGGCTTTGGGTTTGGTATAATAAACGCCGTCTCAGTAATGCCACTCGGCATTTTAACAGTTGCTGAAGAAATCAGTCCCAAACCATAGCCTTGCACGGCCTTCCCAGTTCCCACATGACCAAACACCACATGTGCGGAAATGGACTCCTGCGGGGTCGGAATCACCCATGGCTCCTTCCCTCGATTGCGATAACTCACTTTCAACGGGATAGAGCGATCGAACACAAACGGACCCGATCCAGCATCCAAGGTGATGGAATGCTGCGGCGCATCCTCTGCACCTACTGCGGACACCAAAATTGCCCTGCTTGAAAAAATACAGAGCAGCACCGTTAGGAACACGGTTCGAAGGCAGGAACCGACTCGATAAGTGGGCAGTGTTTGCATCGTGGCGCGGACTATCGGCAGTCACAAGCCCCGCGCCAAGAGGAGAGTTGCGGGCCGCGATTCGCCCGAGCGCTCAGTTCACCAGGTCGCTGCGCGGAAGAAGACCACGTCGGTCATATCCTCATTTTTGTTCAATGTCTTGTCCGGCTCCATCGTGCCGAGGAACGCGGTTCCGCCGTTTTTGATGGTCACGTTGGTAGTAATCTTTTCCTCGTAAAATATAGGCTGTTCAATCACCCCGCCTTTCTCGGTCGGAAATTTGAGCATCTGTTCAAGCTCAACAATCTGGGGCGCCACCTGGAAGGTAATCGTGTCGAATTCCTTCTCATAAACGGGCTCGCATTCGAGCGATATACCAAGATTCCTTGTTTCAAAGGATGTTGGCGTCGTCGGAGTCATAGGGAAGCCTGCATTTGTCTCAACGGTCACGGAGGTAGTCGTCGTTTTCGTCGTTGTTATTTTTTTGGGAGGAGGCTCAAGTGCGCCACTGCCACTGCCACCCACCTGCTGCGGAATTTGCGGTGTCTGGAATTCCGTCGCGTAGCGAAACTCAGTATGAGATTCCACGACAGCCCTGTTTCCGCTCTGCGTGCTCATTGAGGGTGTGGCAATCAGCGTCGCCTTCTTCTCGGCGACGAGCGCCTGCACTTGCTTGAGAACGGCGGTGTAGTCCGTGTTCTTCGGCTGGTTGAGCACCATTGTAAATGCCACGGAACGCGGCAGCCGGAAAATCTGCGCTTCGAGATGGATGTTGACCGGACGCGTCGGCTTTTCCACCGGCGCCTTCTTGCAGCCAGCAAACGGCATCAGCAGCACTGCGGCTGCAATGGTGATGCGGGAGAAAACAAAACCGGGGCGGGTTAGGGAGTGAAAGTTCATGCGCGAACGTTGCCGGATGCCGATACTGCGTCAAGAAACCATGTCCCAAGAAACGGCGAGAAACAGATTATTTACTTTTCGGTTTTTAGTCGGAGTTCGATCCGTTCGCTGAACTGCTAGTTTTTCACTTCGCGCGAGAAATCGTGACCAGCTATGTGCAGCAATCAGCCAATGCGTTCCATACAATGACACCGGCAGACAGGCATGAATTCCAACGCCAACATTTCTATCTCGCGACTGCAACTACGCCACTTCCGCTGCTTTGAGCAGTTTGAGGCGGAGTTTGCGCCGGGCGTGAATTTCATCATCGGGCCGAATGCGCACGGGAAGACTTCGCTGCTGGAGGCTGTGTGCATCCTGCTGCGACTGCAATCGCCGCGCGTGTCGCAGCTCGCGCGCGTGGTGCAGCACGGGCGGCGCGGCTTTGTGACCGATGGTTACTTTGGCGCACGGCATCTGCAATTTTACTACGGCACGCAGCGCAAGAAGCTGGCACTCGACGGCGTGGAGCTGGCGGGGGCGCGCGAATGGCTGCAAATCGCACGGGTGATGTGGTTCGGCAATGACGACATCGAGCTGGTGCGGGGCTCGGCGGAGAAAAGGCGGCGCTTTCTCGATTTCGTGGCATTGCAGCGGGACGCGACGTATCGCCCATCGCTGCGGGCGTTCGAGCACGCGCTGCGGTCGCGCAATCATCTGCTGAAGCAGCCATCGCCGCGCTGGCGGGAAATTGCGGCTTTTGATGCTCCACTCATCGAACACGGCAACACGGTGAGTGCGGCGCGTGCGGCGTTGATCGAGGAGTTGCAAGGCGAGGCCGACAGCGCGCATCACGCTATCAGCGGAAAGCGCGAGTCACTGCGGATGGAATACGCGCGCGGTGACGCTGGAGATTTCGCCGCCGCCCTAGCCGCAGCGAAGACGGAGGACGCGCGACTTCGCCAGACGACGACCGGCCCGCATCGCGATGATGTGCGGTTTTTACTCAACAACCTCCCGAGCGACGACGCGAGCGAGGGCCAGCAACGCACGCTGGTGCTCGCGCTGAAGCTCGGTGCAGCGAGACTGCTGGAGCATCATTTTGGTCCGCCGCCGGTGCTGCTGCTCGATGACATCTTCGGCGAACTCGATCCCGCGCGCCGCAACGCATTGCTCGCTGCGCTGCCGGATGGCGCGCAAAAAATCATCACTACCACGCACCTCGAATGGATGCCCAATTTCAGCAACTCACAAGTGCTGCAACTCGGATAGCACGCGTGAATGGGAGTTGCACTCGTGCGCAACAAAAACGATGAGTCTGAAATGAACCGCCGCACTTTCCTCGCCATGATCACCATCGCCTCTGCACTTCCAGCTATCGCCGCCGAAAAGGACACTCGCTGCTTTGAGATGCGCACGTATTTCGCCGCGCCGGGCAAGCTCGATGCGCTGCACAAGCGCTTCCGCGAACATACCTGCGCGCTTTTTGAAAAGCACTGCATGACCAATCTCGGATACTGGACACCGCTAGAAAATCCCGAGTCGAAGCTCGTCTATGTGCTCGCCTACCCGAGCCGCGATGCGCGCGAAAAGTCGTGGAAGGAATTCATGGCCGACCCGGACTGGCAGTCCGCCTGCAAGGCCAGCGAGGTGGAGGGAAAACTCGTCGCAAAAGTGGAAAGCGCTTTCCTGGGCGCGACGGATTTTTCTCCCGAAATCAAACCGGGTAGCGCCGCACCGCGTATTTTCGAGTTGCGCACTTACACGACCACGCCGGGCAATCTGCCGCGCTTGCTGTCTCGTTTCCGCGAGCACACCACTGCACTTTTCGCGAAGCATGGGATGACGAATCTTTTCTACTGGACGCCGATGCCGGATCAAAAGGACTCAGAGAACAGGCTCGTCTATCTCCTTGCACACAAGGATGCCGCAGCGGCGAAAGCGTCGTTTGAGGCGTTCCGCGCCGACCCGGTGTGGATTGCGGTAAAAGCTGAGAGCGAAAAGGCTGCCGGCGGCTCGCTCACCGTGCCGGACGGTGTGATATCGGTTTTCATGCAGGCGACAGATTACTCACCGACGAAGTAAGGGCGCGGTTGCTGGCGGTGAGGAAGGGGAGTAAGGTCCAGTTGTGAACTCCGTGCGCCCAACGCTCTCTGCCGATGACCAGCACAAGCTCGATACACTGCTCGAACGGCTGACCGGACTGCGGCGCTATTTTGTGGGGTATCCGTGCAATCAGGATTTCGACTACTCCGCCCTTACGCCCTTTCTTGCATTTGCGCTAAACAACGTTGGCGATCCATTCGGCGGCTCGAACATCCCGCTGAACACGCATGACTTTGAACGCGAGGTGCTCGCGGACTTTGCGCAATTTACCCGTGCGCCGCGCGATGCGTGGTGGGGTTACGTCACCGCCGGCGGGACGGAGGGAAATATGTATGGGCTCTACGTCGCGCGTGAATTGCTGCCGGAGGGCATCTGCTATTTCAGCGAAGATACGCACTACTCGGTGGCGAAGGTGCTGCGACTCCAGCACACGCGCAGCATCATGCTAAAATCGCAACCGAGTGGTGAAATGGACTATGACGATTTGCGCGAAACGCTGCGTATCCATCGCGACGTGCCACCCATCATTTTCGCCAACATCGGCACCACGATGAAGGGTGCGTGCGACAACCTCGCGACCATCCGCAGCATCCTCGACGAGTTCGCCATCACTAACGCCTACATTCACGCCGATGCCGCGCTCAGTGGAATGATTCTGCCTTTCGTCAACGGGGCACCACCATGGGATTTTGCAGATGGAGCGGACAGCGTCTCCATCTCAGGGCACAAGTTCCTCGGTTCACCCCTGCCCTGTGGCGTCGTGCTGGCGCGAAAGGAGCAAGTCGAGCGCATCTCCCGTAGCATCGAATACATCGGCGCGCTCGATACAACCATCGCCGGTTCACGCAGCGCCATCGCACCTCTCTATCTGTGGTATCGTCTCCGCACGCTTGGGCAGGAAGGTTGCCGCGCGCTCGTCCAGCGCACGCTCTCTCTCGCAGACTACGCAATTGCTGCGTTGGCAAAACACGGCATCGAGGCATGGCGGCATCCTCATTCGATTACTGTGGTTTTTCCCCGTCCACCCGCCGAACTGATGCGGAAATGGGTCATCGCACCGCGTAAAGGCATCGCCCACATCATCACGCTGCCGCACGTGACCGAGGACATCATCGAGGAATTTGCCGCAGACTTCGCAGCAGCCATCACCAAGGAAAAAGCCCTATGAAACAGCTCACCGTGCTAGTCCCCAATCAACCCGGCCAGCTCGCGCTCATCACCGAGGCGCTGGCGAAACACGGCGTGAACATCGAGGATTTCGACGTGGAAAGCCACGGTGCCGACGGACTCATCTCACTCACCGTGGACAAATACGACGACGCCCTCCGCGCCCTCCGCGACGCGGGCTACCGGGCCGTCACGCAGGATACTTTGCTCATCCGCCTCGAAGACAAACCCGGCGCACTGGCCACCATCGCCATCCGTTTAAAAGAAGCCGGGATCGACCTGCGCTCCATGCACATCGTCCGCCGCACTGGCAATGTCAGCATCGCCACACTCGTCGCCAATGACAACGCGAAGGCCGCAGTTGTTCTCCGGGATGTGATCATCAGTTCCGATAAAAGCTGTTAGCATTTGCCACGGGCATCCGCAGCGGTTGCACACGGCGTGTCGTCTGCTATAACAAGCCGACTTTTAAGAACACACCATGCCCACCTACGAGTATGAATGCGCCAAGTGCCGGAAAAATTTCGACTGCACACAGTCCATGAAGGACGACGCTTTCACAGTCTGCCCGAAGGAACTCTGCCGCATGAGAAAGTGGGGCAAAGGGAAGGTCACGCGCCTGCTTGGGGGAGGTGCCGGGCTTATTTTCAAAGGCAGCGGTTTTTACATCACCGACTACCGCAGCGAAGGCTACAAGAGCGCGGCAAAAAAGGATTCTGGTGATTCATCGTCCATCAAAAAGACCGAATCAAAGCCGGCTGACACGGCACAAAAAGCCGCTGCCAAAACCGACTGACACTCCACAGCATGCCCAAAGACAAAGATATTTCCCTGACATGCGCCTCGTGCAAACACCCGAACGAGGCAGAGCGTGTGTATTGTCATAACTGCGGAGAAAAGCTCGACCGCTCAGTGCTCCCAAAACCCGAGGAGGAAAAGGACTACGAAGCTCCCGATCAGACCCAGAAGCGCGTTAAAAAATTGATGAATCCGAACCGGGGCTGGCTCCGTCGCGATGCAGTAATTTTTTTGAAAATCATCGTCTTCGCAGCCGTGGTTGCAGCCCTCTTTTTATATTGGCAGAAGCCGGACTTCGTTCCGCCTTTGAAACCCGATGAAATACCCTTGAGCTACGCCAACGACGAGTGGAGAAACGCTATGTCGGCCAGATCTTCCAGTTCCACAACGCTCACCGACGCGCAGATCAACTACGACCTCGCACGCACCATTAAAAGCGGCGAGTCCTCGGTGCCCGGCTACAAATTCGATCGCACATTCGTCCATTGCGAGCCGGGCATCATCACGATCACCGTGCAGCGCAGCATGTGGGACATGCCCATGTATAGCAGCGTTTCGTATCGCCCGGTCGTAAAAAACGGCGTGTTCACAGCGGAGGTTGCCAGCATGCGCTTCGGTCGTCTGGGCGTGGATCCGAGGGCAAAGGCGCTCGGTGATTTTGTCATCGGCATAGTCCTCAAAGCATTCAACGAAGACGCCAAGCTGCTCGGACGCCTCGCGAATGTGACTGTCGGCGAAGGGACCATCACCTTCACCACAAAGCCGCTCCCGTGAAATCGCACCGCGTCAGGGGTTGCATGTTTATTCTCCTCGCGCTGCTACTCGCGACATCCGGGCGGGCGGTGGATTTGAGAAACCGCAGCACGAGCAGCAGCGGTCAATTCATCGTATATTGCGACGACCGCGAAGTCCGCTCCCGCGTCGTCAGCGCCGCCGATGAAATTAAAGCCGATGTGCTCCGCGTCCTTCACGAAACCGACTACGGAAAATTTCCCATCGTTATCACCATCGAGCCCGCCGACCCCGACAAGCCGCTCCCGCCCGTCTCCGTCCAGCTCGTCAACACCATCGCCGGGCCGAAAATAGACATCGTCGTCCGCATCGGCGACGACCCCGCGAAAATCTTCCTCCAGCGCCACATCATCCGCGCCCTCCTGCTCGACATGGCCTACCGCGACCGCCCGGCCATCAAGCCCAACCAGCCCTACACCGAATCACCGTGGTGGCTCGTCGAGGGACTCATTCAAATCCTCCGTCGCCGCGACGCCGGGGCCGACAGCGACGTTTTTAAAAGCATCGTCAACACCGACAAACTCCCGGCCTTCGAGAAATTCCTCGCACAGCCGCCCGTCCTGCTCGACACCGCCGCCGGCACCGTGGACAGCGCGTGCGCAATGTGCCTCGTCGAGGCGCTCATCTCACTACCCGAAGGCACGCGGAACCTCGGACGCTTCATCCGCAAATATCCCGACTCCGGTGGCGATATCCTCGGCTCCATCGCCTCGCAATTTCCCACTCTCAACGAATCCCCGCAAAGCCTCGCCAAATGGTGGACGCTTCAACTTGCGCGATTCTCAGGCAACGACCGCTGGCAAGGGCTCTCCATCGCGGACAGCGACACCGAACTCACCAAACTCCTCACCCTCGACATCGTCCTCGATAAAAACGGACGCAGCCAGAAATACGAATTCGCCGACTTCGACAAATACCTCAAACTCCCGGCGACCAAACTCACTCTCCGCACATTGCAGGTGAAACTCACCACCCTCGGCACGAGGGCGAGTCCCCACTACCGTCCCATCCTCACAGAATACGAGCTTATCAGTTCCCAGCTTGCGGCAGGAAAAACCAAAGGTATCGCCGACCGGATCTCTGCCATCGAAAAATACCGCGCGACGCTCGTCCAGCGCATCGGGCAAATCACCGACTACCTCAATTGGTATGAAGCCACACAGACACCCGGCCGTAGCGGCGCATTCGACACATATCTCCGCAGAGCCGAGCCGCCCAAGCTCACGCTGCCGCCACCCGACCCGCGCATCGTGGATTACCTCGACACTCTCGAACACGACTTCTCCCCCCTTCTCCCCAACGCTCTCCCCGGCCCCACGCCAAACGGGGCTGCCAGTCGCTGATTACCCAAGCAATTTCACCGCCCGTTTTTCGCGGGCGCTGAGCGCGGCGGTGTCCACGATTTGCTGGCCGATGCGGGAGATTGCAGGGGAAAGCGGGCCGCTGAGCGCGGTGTTGGTTTTGATGCAGTGGAGAAAATATTCGATGGGGTTGCGCTCGGGCGCACTCAGCGGATCGCATTTCAAAATGTAGCCCTCGGGTTTTGCGCGGGTTTGCACGCGGACGGTGTCTTCGTAGTCCCACGCGGAGATGGTGCCTTCGCTTCCACCGAGGACAAATCCGCACTTCGGCTGCGGCTGGAGCGTCCACGGGTCGGTGAATGTGCCCCAGCGCGTTTCCATTTTAGAAAGGCCCGTGGCGTAGCGCGCGACGACCACGCTGTGTTCGTCCACTTCGAGGCCGGCGGGGTCGTCCACCATCGCCATGACTTCGAGCGGTGCGCGTCCTCCCATGAACCACGTGCCGAGCGTCGTCCCGTATCCGAGATAATCAAGCAGCGAGCCGCCGCCTGCGTCCTTTTTGTAAAACCAGCTCGCGGCTTTTTCCTCTGCCGTTGGCTCCTTCTCGATTTTATCCGCGCCGTGGTAGAGCGGGCCGCGATTTCCGCCGTAGTGGTGAAACTCGCGCACTTCCCCGATGGTGCCCTGCTCAATGAGTTGCATCGCCGCGACCATGCATTCCATCCAGCGCATGGGCCAGTTGATCGCCAGCATCCGGCCCGGCTGCATCGCGGCGACCATCGCATCCGCTTCCGCGAGCGATGCGGCGAAAGGTTTTTCCACGAGAATGTGCGCGCCATACGGAGCAACGCGCCGCACATACTCGCCATGTCGCGCGGCGGCGGGGCAGAGCAGCACCATGTCGGGTTTCGCCTTTTCCATGCACGCATCCACGTCGGTAAAAACGCGCTCGGGTGGGATGCTGAAATTGCGCACCGCCTCGGCCATGCGCGCAGGCTGCTCGTCGCAGATGGCCACGATTTCAGCGCCTGGATGCTCGTGCGTGTAGCGGAGCAAGTCGCCCATGTGGAAGTGGTCGAAGTTGATGCCGGCAATACGGAATGTGGACATGCCGATAGTGCATCCCTCACTGAGAGGAAACTTCCAGTCTGAAATTACGCCAACTCTCGTGCTGACTCCCCGCGACGTCGCCGCGGTGGCCTAGAAAAAGATCGGGATGATCAAAATCGCCACGATGTTCACCACTTTGATCATCGGGTTAATCGCAGGGCCGCTGGTGTCCTTGTAAGGATCGCCGACGGTGTCTCCGGTGACGGCGGCTTTGTGGGCTTCGCTGTGTTTGCCTCCGTGGTGGCCGTCCTCGATGAATTTCTTCGCGTTGTCCCAAGCGCCGCCGCTGGAAGTCATCGCGATGCCCATAAAGAGGCCGGTGACGATGCTGCCGACGAGCACGCCGCCGAGAATCTTCGCTCCATCCGGCAACGCGGCGACCGCTATCACCGTGGCGAGTGGGAGCAGCGCCGGGATGATCATCTCCTTGAGCGCGGCCTTGGTCACGATGTCCACGCATGTGCTGTAGTCCGGCGTGTCGGTGCCTGTCAAAATGCCGGGCTTGAGACCCAGTTGACGCCGCACTTCCGTCACGACGGCACCGGCTGCGCGACCGACTGCGCTCATGCTGAATGCGCTGAACAAATAGGGCAGCAGACCGCCGATGAAGAGCCCGATCATCACTTTCGGATCATTCAGCGAAAAGCCGAGAGTATCCGCAATTTTCGCATTGGCTGCTGCGAGACCAGCGGGAGCCACCGATGCGAGGCCGGTTTCCAGATGGTCACGCAAATCCACGAAGTAGCTGCCGAAAAGAACCACCGCTGCGAGACCGGCGCTCGCAATCGCGTAGCCCTTCGTCACCGCTTTCATCGTGTTGCCGACTGCGTCGAGTTCGTCCGTCGTCTTGCGCACTTCGGGTGGCAGACCGCTCATCACGGCGATGCCGCCAGCGTTGTCGGTGATTGGGCCGAACGCATCGAGGCTGATGATGATTCCCGCCATCGAGAGCATCGCCATCACGGCGACTGCGATTCCGTATAGCCCGGCAAATTCAAAGCTGCCCCAAATCGCCGCGCCGATGCAGAGCACCATCGGAGCCGTCGCCTGCTGCCCGATGGCGAGGCCGGCGATGATGTTCGTCGCGTGGCCGGTTTCCGACGCCTTCGCGATTTTCCGCACCGGGCCGTATTCGGTGGACGTGTAGTAGTTCGTAATCATCACCGCCACGCCCGTCATCAAAAGCCCCACGATGCTGGCCAGAAAAATCCCGTTGGTAGTCAGCGTCGCGCCTTCCTTCATCGCCAGACCGTTCGGGAACATCGCCGACGTGATTGGATAAAACGCCGCCGCCGACAAAATGCTGCTCACCAGCACGCCGCCCATCAGCGCCGCCGCTGGCTTGAGCTTCGTCATGTTCACAAAAATCACGCCGATGATGCTGGCGATGATCGCCGCGCCGCCGAGGACAAACGGATACGCCACCGCAGCCGTCGTCGCACCATTCGCAGCCGTCAGCGCGCCCACGAGGACAGCGCCGATGAGCGAGACAGCATACGTTTCAAAAACATCCGCCGCCATGCCTGCGCAATCGCCCACGTTGTCGCCCACGTTGTCCGCGATGGTCGCCGGGTTGCGTGGATCATCTTCATCGAGACCCTGCTCCACCTTGCCGACGAGGTCCGCGCCCACATCGGCAGCCTTCGTATAAATGCCGCCGCCCAACCGCGCGAAAACCGAAATCAGCGAAGCGCCGAGCGCGAGCCCGATGAGGCTGTCCACAGCGTTGTTCGGGTTGCATTGAACCATCGCGATGTAAAAGCCGCCCGTCGAGAGCAGCGCGAGGGCCACCACGAGCAGCCCCGTCACCGCGCCGCCGCTGAACGCAGCCTGCAACGCCTTCTTCGCGCTCGTCCGCGCGCCTTCCGCAGTCCGCACATTCGCTTTCACGGCGATGCGCATCCCGATGAAACCCGCCGCCAGCGAGCAGATGGCCCCGACGGCGAACCCGATGGTCGTCGCCCCGCCCTTGGTGAAATAGAGCACGATTGCGATGACCACGCCGATCGCGGAGATGGAGACGAGCTGCCTGCCGAGATACGCCTTCGCGCCTTGTTCGATGGCATTCGCGATGAATTGCATCTTCTCCGTCCCAGCGGGAATCGAGAGCAGCGATTTAATCAGCCAGAGTGCAAACACCAGACCCACCGCGCCACAGGCGAGGGAGAGCGGGATGCCATTATCAATGAGGGATGCGAGCGTCATAGCCATGTCCAAAGTGTAAGTAGTAGGTGAAAGGGCGAGCGCGAAGGTAGTTATCCCATTCCATCTGGCAAGCGCGCAGTTCAGCCGTCTTTGCATCAACTCTCGGCTGGATATTCCAATGCGTGCGGTCACGCTGCGCCAATGCGTGTATTTTTTCTCCTCATCTTCATGCTCTGCGTCGCAACGGCCAAGGATCAGCCGAGGACAATCCTCGAATCTTTGCCGGAAGACCTCGCTGGTTGCACGAAGGATAAATACTACGCTTACGACGAAGCGGGCCTTGGCGGCTCCATCGCCTACAAGAAAACGGGATTGGTCGTGACCGTCTATGCCTACGACCTCGGTAAAGACAAAATCGCCGATGGCACCGAGGATCCGACCGTCAAACAAACCTTCACCCAGGCCAACGAAGACATCTTCACCGCTCAAAAAGCCGGGTATTACTCCAAAGTCGAACGCATCAAGGACGGATTTGTGAAAGAAACCGTGGGCGCTCTTGTTTCGCGCTACGTGCTGACGCGTTCATCAAAAGCCCGGAGCGACGGTCTGGAAGTGTTTTCTGAAATCCATGTCTTTGGCGCTCGCGATCACATCATCAAATTCCGCATCTCCGGCGACTTGAAGGCCCAAAAGGAATTGCACGAAACACTGCAAAAGCTCCTTCCCTTGATCCAGAAAGCCATCACGACACCGGCGAAGTAGCCGGCTCAAATAAGATGACGCCGCGCAGCTTCACAGAGTTTGCTAGTGCATCCGCGCCAGAAGCGCGATCGCACTGATGATGAGCAACAGGATGAAAATCCAGATGTAGAGGATAAGCGGAGGTGGAGCCTGTTCCAGCCCTCTGGATGTGAGGCGGAAGTGCTCCGGGCAGCAGGGGCATCTGCCATATTGGTAGCCGAGTTAGCGTAACGGGCTCCAGCGGACTTTTTCCGCCGGGAAGCGCCGGTCGCATGACGGGCAAGTGAGGATTGCTCCTTTGATGGGCATCGGGTGAAGGTGGGTGCGCAGGGACGCGGGTGAAGGTGATGTTTGTGTGGCAGAGGTTTTCCGCTTTGACAAATGATTTTAATTTTATGCCGCACTGGGGTGCGGCTTCCCCAGCTGGGGAGATGGGGCCCATAGGCCGGATAGGGCGTATAGGGCCTATATGACCGGCTTCCCTGGCTGGCTCATTCGCCGATGTGCCCGGCGAGAAGGCCGGCGATGGCGTCGGCGGCTTTTTCGATGGCGGCGGAGTCGCGGCCTTCGATGAGGAGGCGGATTTTTGGCTCGGTGCCGCTGTAGCGGAGGAGGACGCGGCCTGCGCCTTGGAGGGATTTTTCGGTCTGCTCGATGAGGGCGAGGATGTCGGGCATGGACTCGATGGGGCGCTTTTCGCGGACGCGGAGGTTGCGCTGGGCTTGGGGGTATTTCTTCAAGACGCGCTTGAGTTCGCTCAAGGGTTTGCCGGTTTCGGCGATGATGCGGAGGATTTGCAGGGCGGCGACGATGCCGTCGCCGGTGGTGCTGTGGTCGCGGTAGATGAGGTGGCCGCTTTGTTCGCCGCCGATGTTCAAGTCCTGGGCGAGCATGGCTTCGATGACGTAGCGGTCGCCGACTTTCGTCCTGAGGACGCGGCCATGGTGTTCGCGCAGGGTGTCGTCGAGGCCGAAGTTGCTCATGACGGTGGCGACGAGGGTGTTTTTCGAGAGGGTGCCGCGGCGGATGTGGTCAACGGCGGTGATGGCGAGGATTTCGTCGCCGTCCACCAAATCGCCGTTTTCGTCGCAGAGCTGGAGGCGGTCGGCGTCCCCATCGTGGCTGATGCCGATGTGTGCGCCGGTCTGGCGGACGAGGCGGGAGATTTCTTCGGGGTGCGTGCTGCCGCAGCCGGCGTTGATGTTTCGCCCGTCGGGCTGGTTGTGGAAAGTGGAGACGTTTGCGCCGAGTTCGTGGAGTATCCACG
Source organism: uncultured Spartobacteria bacterium (assembly GCA_903929475.1). Classification (GTDB taxonomy): domain Bacteria; phylum Verrucomicrobiota; class Verrucomicrobiia; order Chthoniobacterales; family Chthoniobacteraceae; genus SXWH01. The sequence continues at coordinate 6,316 of CAIYUV010000236.1, read as the reverse complement.
GGCTGCTTTTGTAAGCCGCGCCGTTGGCGGTATCGAGGGCGATGTTGATTCCTTCGAGCGTGAGTCCTTTTGGAAAACTAGATTTGGCGTGCTCGACGTAGCGGCCTAAGGCGTCGTCAATGCGCTTTGCTTTGCCGATTTTTCCGGCGGTGGGGCGGATGTTTTCGATCTCACCGCTGAAGACGAGGCCCTCGATGCGCTGTTCGATTTCGTCGTCGAGCTTGTAGCCGTCGCGGCGGAAGAATTTAATTCCGTTGTCTTCGTAGGGATTGTGGGAGGCGCTGAGGACGATGCCGGCGTCGGCGCGCAATGTGCGCGTGAGGTAGGCGACGCCGGGTGTGGGCAGCGGGCCGAGGAGAAAAACATCCACGCCGAGCGACATGACGCCCGCCGCGAGGGCGTTTTCGAGCATGTAGCCGGAAAGGCGCGTGTCTTTTCCGATGACGATGATCGGGCGGCGACCGGCGCGGTGGGTCTCGACCTGGGAGAAGATGTGGGCGGCGGCGCGGCCAAGCTTGAGGGCGGTCTCGGCGGTGACGGGTTCGAGGTTGGCGACGCCGCGGACGCCGTCGGTGCCGAAGATTTTGCGGTTACTTTCCATGCGCGGAGGCGCCGAATTCGACGCTGGCAGGCGTCGGCTTAGGCTGCGATGTCGTCGGTTCGCTGAGCTGGCTTTTCTGGATCACCGCCCACAGGAGCGCCGCCAGGAGCAGGGAGACGATTTTCGCCACCGGGTTGTTGGTGAATAGTTCCTTCATCTTCGGTTGTGAGAAGTAGCTCGCCGAGGCGCTTGCGCAAGCTCTCCGGTGTGAAATCGCGTTCGAGCCGCCCGCGATGTGCGAGGGAGACGACGCCGGTTTCTTCGCTCACGATGAGCACGATGGCGTCGCTTTCCTCGCTCAGACCGATGGCGGCGCGATGGCGCAGACCGAGGTTGCGATCCAAATCCTGCCGCTGGCTGACGGGAAAAATACACGCCGCGCTGGCGATGCGGTCGCCGCGCACGATGAGGCCGCCGTCGTGAAGGGGGGTTTTTGGATGGAAGATGGAGACGACGAGTTCGGGGGAGAAAATGCTGTCCACCTCGACGCCGCTTTCGATGTGCGACTGGATGTCCGTCCCGCGCTCGATGGCGATGAGTGCGCCAAGGCGGCGGTTCGAGAGATCGAAGGTGGTCTCTGCGAGGATTTCGACGGTCTCGCGCTGCTGAAGCTGTGTGCCGAAAAGCCGGTGGCTGCCGATTTGCGCGAGCAGGCGGCGGAGTTCCGGTTGGAAAATCACGACGAGCGCGAGCACGACGATGGCCGAGAGCGAACGCAGCAACCACGAGATGACGCCAAGCCCGAAGAGCTGCGAGAGAAACGCGAGTGCCAGCACGAGCACGGCGAGACCCGTGAGCACGCGCAGGCCGCGCGTTCCGCGCAGGCCGAGGTAGCCGTAATAAATACAAACGGCGAGGATGAGAATTTCCAGCGCGCCCTTCCAATTCTCGGCGGCAAATTCCTGGAACGTAGCGAGCATCATCCTGCGACAATCGCCTCGGTCATCCGAAGCGCCTCCACGTTGGGTTTCACATCGTGCACACGAAAGACGCGCGCCCCGCGCTCGCGGCAGTAGCTCGTGAGCGCGACCGTGGGCCATGCGCGATCTTCGAGCGCATCGGAGCCGAGCACTTTTCCGATGAAACTTTTGCGCGACACGCCGATGAGCAGCGGCCTTTCACCCACGTGCAACTCCGGCAGACGGCGGAGCAACTCGATGTTGTGTTCCACCGTCTTTCCAAACCCGATGCCGGGATCGAAGATGATTTTTTCTGCGGGCACGCCGCACCGTAAGCAACGCTTCATCGCTGTGCAAAAGGAATCCTGCACTTCGCGCGTTACATTTTCGTAGCGCGGCGCGGTCTGCATCGTGAGCGGTTCTCCCTTCATGTGCATGATGACCACGCCCGCCCCGGTCTCTTTGACTGCGAATAACATTGTCTCGTCGCGCAACCCGCCCACGTCGTTGATCACCGACGCTCCCGCCGCGCACGCCGCACGGGCGACGTTCGCTTTCATCGTGTCTATCGAGACGACCGCGCCGAGCGCTGCGAGTCGCTCAATCACCGGCAAAACACGACGCAACTCCTCGCTTTCCGCCACCGGCTCCGCGCCCGGTCGCGTGCTCTCGCCGCCGACATCCACGATTTGCGCGCCCTGCGAAAACATCTCCGCTCCGTGCGCAACCGCCGCGTCCACATCGAGCCAGCGCCCGCCGTCGCTGAACGAATCCGGCGTCACATTCAGCACGCCCATCACCACGCCGCGCCGCGCGAGGTCGAATGTTTGAGTGCGTGTCTGCCAGAGCATCCAATCCGTGTGACGCACGGAGCCGTGCCGATGCAAGCGCGACGTGCTGCTAGACCTCGCGCGGGTGGCGTGCTACAGACACGCCCCATTTTCTAAAAAACCACGATGTCCACTTACACAACCTGCACAGTCCCCGACGGCAAAAAGATCACCATCAGCGGAGGGAAGCTCAGCGTTCCAAACAACCCGATCATCCCATTCATCCGGGGCGACGGCACCGGACCGGACATCTGGGCTTCGAGCGTGCGCGTGCTCGATGCGGCAGTAGAAAAAGCCTACGGCGGAGCGAAGAAAATCGCGTGGATGGAAGTGTTCGCTGGCGAAACGTCGAAGAACAAATTCGATAACTGGCTGCCCGACGACACGGTCGAGGCGTTCAAGGAATTTCTCGTCGGAATCAAAGGCCCGCTGACCACGCCCGTCGGCGGCGGCATCCGTTCGCTCAACGTCGCGCTGAGGCAAATGCTCGACCTCTACGTGTGCCTTCGCCCCGTGCAGTATTTCACCGGCGTTCCATCACCCGTGAAACGCCCCGAGGCTGTGGATATGGTGATTTTCCGCGAGAACACCGAGGACATCTACGCTGGCATCGAATACGCAGGCGGCACACCCGAAGCGCAAAAGGTGCTCGATTTTATCGCGAAAGAATTTCCGAAGGATTTCAAAAAAATCCGCTTCGGCACGAGCGACGCCGTCGTTGACTACATGAAGCTCGCCGCGCCCGAGCACACGATGGAAAATTACCCGCCCACCGTCGGCATCGGCATCAAGCCCGTGTCGCAAGTCGGCACCATCCGGCTCATCAAGGCCGCGATCCAATACGCCATCGCCGAGAAAAAGAAGAGCGTCACCATCGTGCATAAAGGGAACATCATGAAGTTCACCGAAGGCGCGTTCCGAGACTGGGGCTATGCCGCCGCCGAGCGCATTTTTGGCGACAAAGTTTATACGTGGTCGCAGTGGGAAAAGACCAAGAAGGAAAAAGGCGAAGCCGCCGCGAACGACGAACAGAAAGCCGCGCTCGCATCGGGCCGCGTGCTCATCAAAGACGCCATCGCCGACATCACCCTCCAGCAAGTGCTCACGCGCCCGAACGACTTCGACGTCATCGCCACGCTGAACCTCAACGGCGACTACCTCTCCGACGCCCTCGCCGCACAAGTCGGCGGCATCGGCATCGCCCCCGGCGGCAACATCAACTACGTCACCGGCCACGCCATTTTCGAAGCTACCCACGGCACAGCGCCGAAGTATGCCGACAAAGACCTCGTCAACCCCGGCAGCGTCGTCCTCAGCGGCGAAATGATGTTCCGCTACCTCGGCTGGACCGAAGCCGCCGATTTGATCATCAAAGGCCTCAACGGAGCCATCGGCAGCAAGCGAGTCACCTACGACTTCGCCCGCCAGATGGAAGGCGCCACCGAGATCAAATGCTCCGAGTTCGGCACGAACATCATCGCGCATATGTAGCGCTGCGGGATATTTCCGTGTTGCAGGGGAGGCCGTAAATGAGGACGTTCCCTGCGGAATGAATACGCCGGAACTGCCGACGCCGTGGCAACGGAAGACGATGTGGCGGGCCATCACGGCCCTCTCCATCGCCACGATCACGATTGTCTCGGTTGGTTTCATCTACGCATTTTCGAAAATGATGGCATTCCTCCAGCCCATCCTCGTGCCGTTCGCGATTGCGGGGGTGCTCGCTTATTTGCTGGAGCCGGTCGTCTCGTGGCTGGTGAAAGTGGGCACCACACGGCAGCGCGCGGTCGTGGGCGTTTTTGCGGTCACCACGCTCGCGCTGGTCGGCGCGATGTTTTGGGTCATCCCCACGCTCTCTAAGCAGACTGCAAGGCTTGCAGACAAAGTGCCGGACATCACTTACCAAGTGCGCCTGGGCGTCGCGAAATTTGGGCAATACACCCGCGATAGCTGGAGCCTTCGGATATTGCCGGACGAATTCCTCGTCGTGCCAAAGCCCAGACACAAGGCGGAGCCATCGGCACCGACAACGGAAACTAAACCAGCCGATCCTGCGAAGGAGCCTGCGCCAGCCGCAAAACCTGTCACGGAGACTTCCGTTGCGTCCGCCTCCGCTGCAACAGGCGCGCAAGCAGTTCCTGCTGACTTGGCCGCGCCAGCCGTCACAACCACTCCTGCACCGCCCGTGCCACCGACAAAGGCTCAGGAAACGCCCGGGGAAATTTTCCAAAAAATCGGCAGCGGTGATTGGATCAACGACGCGCTGCCGAACGCCGCCAGCAAGATTTGGAATTTCCTCAGTTCCAGCCTCGGCGGCTTCCTCGGTTTCTTCGGCTTCCTGGTCTCGCTGATCATCGTCCCGCTCTACCTGTTCTATTTTCTCACCGAGTCACCGCACATTGCGAAGGGTTGGAGCAAATATCTCCCGCTCCGCGCGAGTGAATTCAAGGACGAAGTCGTCGCCGCGCTCACCGAGATCAACGGCTACCTCATCGCCTTCTTTCGCGGGCAGCTCATCGTCAGCATCATCAACGGCACCGTCACCGGCATCCTCCTTGCGTCGGCGGGGCTGGACTTCGGCTTCCTCATCGGCTTCGGCCTCTGCTTCCTCGGGATCATTCCCTACATCGGCATCACCCTTTGCTGGATTCCAGCCGTCATCATTGCCTCCGTGCAGGGCGGAAGCTGGCTCGTCCCGCTGAGCGCAGCCTGGTGGGTCTTCCCGCTCGTCGTCACGGGCGTTTTCACCATCGTGCAGCAGGTGGACGGACTATTCATCACGCCGAAAATCGTCGGCGAACGCGTGGGTCTGCATCCCGTGACGGTCATCTTCTCCGTCTTTCTGTGGACGACCGTGCTGGGTGGATTGCTCGGCGCCATCCTCGCCGTGCCGCTGACTGCGACGGCAAAAGTCATCCTCAAACGCTACATCTGGGAGCGCACCATCATGGCCGAGGTCGTCGCGAGCCCTGTTCCGATTTCCGAAAAATGAGCACGCCTTCGCCGGAACCCAAAAAACCTCTGCTCGTCGTTCCGTCCGGCATGAGCAGGCGCGACATCATCACCGCAATCATCATCGCCGTCGCTGTCATCGGCTTCATCGCATTCTCCGTTTTTCACGTAGGCACGTGGCAATCCGGCAACCTCATCAGCGGCATCGTCACCGGACACTCGGCCACCGGCGATCGTGAGACACTTCTCGATGTGAGCCGCAAGGGCGTGAAATCGAGCACCGCCGACACCGGCTACTCGCTCAAGGTTTTCGTGAAGAAAGAAAACCGCACCTACGATGTAATGGTCGAGCGCGACGTGTGGGAGAAAAAGAAGGACGGCGACACGCTCGAATTCCTCCGCCCTCCGAGCGAGCAGCAGTGAGTTTTGCGGACGCGACATCCATGCAGATAGACATCCTCAGCCTCTTCCCCTCCATCGCCACCGCCACGCTCGGCGAAAGCATGATGAAGCGCGCTCAGGAAAAAGGGATCGTCACTTTCAAATCCCACGACCTCCGCGACTGGACGCACGACAAATACCGCCGCGCCGACGACGCCCCCTACGGCGGCGGGCAGGGCATGGTGATGAAATGCGAGCCCATCTTCGAAGCCGTGGAATCGCTGCGCACGCCCGAGACGCGCGTCGTCTTCATGGGCCCGTGCGGGCGGCGCTTCGACCAGCGCATCGCGCAGGAATACTCCGGCTTTGGCGCCAAGGGCGGCCACCTCATCATCCTCTGCGGCCACTACGAAGGCGTGGACCAGCGCGTCCTCGACCATCTCGTGGACGACGAAATCTCCATCGGCGACTACGTGCTCACGAACGGCGTCATCGCCGCCGTCGTCTTCGTTGACGCCATCGTGCGCCTCATCCCCGGCGTGCTCGGCGACGACGCCAGCGCGACGGACGACAGCTTCGCCACCGGCCTCCTCGAATTCCCCCACTACACCCGCCCGCCCGAGTATCGCGGCTGGAAAATCCCCGACATCCTG
>CAIYUV010000235.1 GCA_903929475.1 uncultured Spartobacteria bacterium | reverse complement strand
GCGACGACATGGGCAACTTCCTCAACGCCTACACCGAAAACGAAGTCTTCAAGAAGAACCCCTTCGCCTCGCTCGACCAAACCGGCGTCGGCCAGCTCGTGAAGATCGCCATCGAAAAAGGCCGCGCCACGCGTCCCGACATCAAGCTCGGCATCTGCGGCGAGCACGGCGGCGATCCGGACAGCGTGAAGTTCTTCCACCGCGTGGGCCTGAACTACGTAAGCTGCTCGCCCTTCCGCGTGCCCGTCGCCCGCCTCGCTGCCGCCCAGGCCGCGATCGAGGAGAAGCGCGCCGCGAAGAAGAAGTAGTCTCGGCACAGAAGGCCATTCACATAGGCCCTATATGCCTTATGAGGCGTATAGGGCCTATTCGCCGGCGTAGCTACTTCGCAGGCGCAGGCACGACACCTTTCGATGCGATATACGCCGTGTCGTATTGCCCCGCGAGCACCGCGACGGGGATGCTGATGTAACCAGCGCAGAGCACCCACGCGAGCAGTTGCGCGGTGCAGCCGAGGCAGCACGCGAGCTTCCGTGTGCGCAGGCCGAGTGTCTGGAAAAGGCTCGCGGCTCCGTGGCTGAGGTGCATGGCGAGGAGCAGCATCGCCACGATGTAAAAGACGGAGATCGCCACGTTGCTGAAGCCCGCGACCAGCATCCGATACACATCGTGATCTTCACCATCCATCCAGTTTGAGTAGCGGGCATCCACATTGTGCGTGGTAAAATGGAGGATGTGAAAAACGATGTAGCTCAGCAGGACGATCCCGCTCAGCGCCATGAGGCGTGTGGCCACCTTGCTCTGCACGCTCGCCTTGAACGCATAGCCCTGCCCCTTCGCGGCGCGGTTCGCTTTCACCAGCATGATGGTCGTGACAATGTGCATCACCGCCACGAAGAACAGCCCCGCGCGCATCACCCACAGCAGACCGAACGGCAGATGGCGCAACTTGCTGCCGTATTCATTGATCACGTGCGGCCCGGCGAAAAATTGCAGATTGCCGAGCAAATGCAGAACCACAAAGCCGAGGAGCATGAGGCCCGTTACGGCGACGACAGTTTTTTTCCCGATGGATGATCCGAAGAATGAGCAGCAGCAGTTCACACCGTTTGAATAATTGGAAAAGGGCGGGGGATGCAACTGCGGGTTATCTGCGAAGTGAAAAACATATGTCCGCTGAAAACTCGGATACCGGGATTATTCAACCACGGATGACGCGGATGTTCACGGATGGATGCGCAGACACTCGGAGAAAAAATCCGTGGCCATCCATGAAATCCGTGGTTCCAACATCTGAACGAAACCGTGGCAGCGTTTTTTTCAAAACTCCGCCAGCTTCCCGTCGTGCAGCCGCTCCTCAAATTCGGAGAACTCCTCCGCACTCACCAATTCATCCGCCAGCAATTCGCGGAGAATACCGAGCCGCTCGCGGAGCTGCACATTGCGCAGATACTCGCACGCCATCCGCCCCAGCGACGACACGCCCCACACACCCGCGATTGCCGCGCCCAGCGCCACCTTCCGCCAATCCTTCGTGAGCCACCACGCGAGACCGCCGGCCGCAAGCGCCAGCGGCAACCCGGCGAGCACCCACCCGAGCCAGAGCCCGCGTGGTTTTACCAGCAACTCATTGAGCTTCTCCGCGCGTTGAAATGCAAAATCCTCAATCCCCACGAGCCCCCCGCGATGGCACTCATCCAGCTCCCGAAGCCAGAGGAGGAAATACCCAGCCGCTCCGCGCACCGGCCCGGCAGGCGGATTTTGAATGGCTGCATCTGTGGAAGTCATCGGCATCGCGTCGCTGTAAAAGCCAGTGCCGTGCGCAGCCGCCGGATTTTTTCCCCGGCGGGCAAAAGCGGAAGCCATCGTGGAGCGGATAAAAGTGCTTGCTCTTCGCTTTGGGGCTCGGCTACAGTGGTTGCATCCACCACGAACCATGCGCCCCGCTCATGCATATCAAATAACCGCCAGCCCTTCGCTGTCGGAGCGTCGGAGCGTCGGAGCGTCGGAGCGTCGGAGCGTCTTATAGAGAGTGGCGTTGGAACGGCCCGGCTGGGAAAAGCAAGGTTGCTCTCAAAATCTGTCGAGCTTTTTCAACGAATAGGATCGTTGACGGGGCAATCGAGGCAATCGGGGTGGGTAACGGATGGATCGGTTTTGGAAACGCGGTTGATGGATTTGGAAACCAGATCGCAAAATCTGGAAATGGCGTCACAGGTTCTGGAAATCGGATCGCAAGGCTTGGAAATCGAGTCGCAGGGTCTGGAAATTGGATCGCAAGGTCTGGAAATCGCCCCGAGGTGTCTGGAAATGACCATGCAAGGTCTGGAAATCGGGATCCACTGTTTGGAAATGACCACGCAGACTCTGGAAATCGCCCCGAGGTGTTTGGAAATGACCACGCAAGGTCTGGAAATCGCCGCTCACTGTCTGGAAATGACCACTCGACACCCGGAAATCGGGTCGCAGGCTCTGGAAATGAGGCATTTTCCCTGTAGAACGCCCATCCCGCCCCTGGAAACCCTCCCTTTACACAAAGAAACCACGCAGCAAACCACAGAAACCACCATCCAACCATGAATGACATCCTCACCAACCAACTGAACATGATCGGCACCTGCATCGAAACGGCCACCAGCGCCGAGCACACCCTGGTGTGGAACGGGCAGGAACCGGCGGATTTTGCCACCGACCTCAACGTTTTCCAAACCCACTACACGCAGGCCCGCGACGTGGCGTATCTGGCAAGCACCGCCACCACCGGCACTGCCGATGCGAAGGATGTGGCCGAGACGGCGCTGGAAAATCTCGCCTTCCAAATGGCGCGCGCCCTCGCCGGTCATTACCGGAGAACCGGCGACCTCATCAACCGTGCCAAGGTGAACATCCGAATCGGCGCGCTTCAAAAACTGCGCGATCAGGCACTCGTCACCCGCAGCATCGAGATTCGCGATTTGGCCAACACCGCCGGAGCAGAGCCCGGCGCGCAAACACGCGGCATCACCACCGCCCGCATCAACCTGCTCAGCGCCGCCATCACCACCTACGAAGACCTGCTCAACAGCCCCCGCAGCGCCGTCGTGGACCGCTCCATGCACCTGCGCGACCTCGTCACCCGCATCGCCGGTTTGCTGGAGGAACTCCGCGACCTCGACGACCTCGTCATCCAGTTCGACGGCACCGAGGCCGGTCGCCGCTTCATCAGCGCATGGAAGCAATCCCGCATCATCATAGACGCCGGCCACGGCCCCGGTGAAACACCCACGCCGCCCACGCCGCCGGTGCCGTAAATGCAGGCCCAATGCCTTCACAAAGAATACAAATAATCTGCCTGTCCCTACTTCCTAATCAACAAACCAACACCATGAAAACCAAACACCCCGCGCTACGGCGCTTCACCCACAGCGGCGTCAAAGCCGTTCAGGCGGTTCGCACCGTCTCTATTACACTCATCCTTGCCACTGCGCTGCTGGCTCGTGCCGACGTCCTGCCGCCTGCGCAGGACAGTTCCTCGCTCAATGGCAAGCTCACGCCTGTCACTGGCAAGGCTACTACGCTCGCCATCAGCGCCACGCGCAAGGGCTACGTGCTTTTTAATCTCAACAGCCTGCCTGCGGAAGTGCAGGCCGCAAACATCGCCAATGCCCGGCTGCGCGTCTATTTTCCGGCTGCGAAAAAGCCCGGCGACATCGCCATTCACACCGTCACGTCTGCGTGGAATGAAACGGAGACACGACCCGCGCCGGGCGTCTCGGTTTCACCCGTCGCTATGTTTCCTGCGGTCACTGTGGTCGCCAAAAAGTTCGTCGAGGTGGATGTCACCACCACCGTTCAGGCGTGGCTGGCGGGCACGACCACAAACAACGGCTTCGCCTTGACCGCTAGCGGGTTGACCAATGTGCTCATCGGCGCGAAGGAAGGCCCCGGCAGCGGCTACCCGTGCGCGCTGGAGATCGAGATAGAACCCGCTTTTGTCGGGGGTGTTTCGGCAGCCAGTGTGGCCACAGCCGCGAGTCTTGCTAGTGCCGCCACGAACGTGAATACGGGCGGCACGCTTGTGAAGCGCGATGCGAGTGGGAATTTTTCTGTTGGCACGGTCACTGCAACGTCCTTTGTGGGCGATGGGTCGGGCTTGACTAACATCCCCGCGATCGCTGTCGCCATGGCTCCGCAGGGGATGGCGCTGATTCCGGCGGGTTCGTTCACGATAGGAAACTCGATCGGGGATACCGACATCACGGACGCCGATCCCATCAGCACTACGGTGTCGGCGTTTTACATGGATGTGAACGAGGTGACGCTAAGCCAGTGGCAGTCGGTCTATTATTGGGCGAAGGACAACGGCTACACGGATCTGTCGGCGGGCAGCGGCAAGGGGCCGAACCATCCGGTGCAGTCAGTGACTTGGTATGACGTGGTGAAGTGGTGCAATGCGCGCTCGGAGCAGGCGGGGAAGACGCCAGTGTATTATACAAATGATGTGCAGACGACGATCTACAAAACGGGGAGTGTCAACGTGACGAATGCGCAGGTGAAATGGACCGCCACTGGCTACCGATTGCCGACGGAGGCGGAAATGGAGAAGGCGGCGCGTGGCGGGAGATCCGGGCTGCGGTTTCCGTGGGGCAACACGATCACACAGAATCTCGCGAACTATACCGGGGCTACGGCCAGCTTCACCTATGATTTGGGACCGAACGGCAATAACGCAGTTGGGAGCGTCGGGGGAACGTCGCCTGCGACGAGCCCTGTGGGCACGTTTGCAGCGAATGGTTATGGGCTGAACGACATGAGTGGGAATGTGATCGAGTGGTGTTGGGATTGGTATGGGACTCCGTATGCTGGAGGCACCGATCCACATGGTGCTACTACTGGCTCCCTCCGCGTGGTCCGCGGCGGCAGTTGGTTGGCCTACGCCTTCTTCGCGCGCTGTGCCTTCCGCGACAGCGACGATCCGAACAATAACAGCAACCGCGTTGGCTTCCGGGCTGTGCTGCCCGCAGGTCAGCCATGAACAGCTAGCGGTGCAGCTAGCGCCGAGGGCTGACTGATTATTGTGCCACTGCCACCCGTTGTCTTGCTCTACAAAGTGACCTTCGCCGACGGCAGCACGGGCATCTACGAGGTGGTCTTCCCGTAAGCTGGGAGAGGCGTCCATTCACCAAAGGCCATCCGTCGCAAGGCGGGTGGCCTTTTAGTTTGGCGGGAAGCCGGGCGTTGACGCTATGGGGGAGAAGGGGCATCTTTCCCGCGCATGAGCACGATCACTGAAATCGAAGCAGCCATTCTCGAATTGCCGCCGCAGGAGAAATCACAGCTCGTTGACTGGTTGGACGAGCATCGCGATGACATCGCTCCGGTCACGGACGAGCAGCGGGTGGAATTACGTCTTCGCCAAAGTGAACTCATCGCACACCCGGAACTCGCGCAACCGCTCAACGCAGATTTCTTTACTGAGCTACGCCGCAAAGTCGCTGATGTTCGCACTGCTCAAACATCCGCTCGTTGATTGTGATTTCGAGGAGGCCGCGTTGCGCTATGCGTTGAGGGATGTGGACTGGCCGAGCGATTCATCGAAGTGGCGGAATCCTCATTGCGTGAACTCGCACACGCCCCGCTTCTATATCGGATACGATTCGACGATATTCGACGCTTGAATCTGCCCACTTTTCCCTACGGCATTTTCTATTTTTTCCGTGATGACGCGATTTACGTCATCGCACTGCTGCATGGTGCTCGCGACCATGAATCCGCACTTGCGCGTCGCCGTGCACTGTGGGCGTGAATGGTATTCAGTTTGGTATCTGAAAAGCGCCGAGGGACTGACTGATGATTGTTCCCGTGCCGCCCGTTGGCTCCCCGCAGAAAGCCGGGCATTTTCCACGCATGAGCACGATCACCATTCCGCTAACGGAGGAAGACCTGTCTTTCCTTCGAGCCTATTCGCAGGCGCAGGGGACTTCGGCAGAGGCGTTCCTCGCGCGGCAGGCGCATAATTTACGCGAGCAAATGCAGAGGCCGCTGCACGGGGCAGTGGAGGCGGCGAGCGGGATCATTTCGCCGGAAATCGCAGTCTGACATGGCGCTTTTGCACGCCTGTCGAAATCCTTGAGGTTTGGAACGAACCAATTACGCTTTGCACATGCCATTGACCATTGAGCAAATCACCAGTGAGGCGATGCAACTCCCGGTTTCCTCCCGTGCGGAACTTGCCGAAAAGCTCGTCGAGAGTTTGGATTTCCCCGTGGATGACGAAACCGGGCGGGCATGGACCGCTGAGGCGCTTCGGCGGCGTGACGAGGTTCGTTCCGGCAGAGTTCAGACGATTCCGGGCGAGCAAGTGCTGGCCGAGATTCGCCAGATGGTCGGCTGATGAGATTTGAGTTTCACCCAGAGGCCCGCATTGAGTTTCGGGAATCAGCAGCTTTTTACGAGGGCTGTCGTCCGAGGCTCGGCATTGCGTTCATCAATGAAATTGAATCAATTTTGCGCTGGATTCTTGAGGCTCCCGACCGATGGCCCTTTATCGAGGAGGATGTTCGCAGGTGTCTTGCCCGCCGCTTTCCATACGGGATTCTTTACACCATCGAGACCGACTACGTTCTCATAATCGCAGTCATGCACTGCAGCCGGAAACCAGGCTATTGGCGCAATCGGCTTCCCGAACGCAGCGCGTAAACGCCCATGCAACGCATCGAGGCGCTGCTGTAGTGCCGCATGAAAAGTTGCTGCCAAAGGCGGGAGGGGTGGATACACCGCTGGGCACTTCTTTTTTCCTATGAGCAAAAAATACAACGTCGCCATCATCGGTTACGGCTGGGCTGCCACGGCCCACATCGCCGCCATCAACGCCAGTGCGCAGGCGCAGGTCACTGCGGTGTGGTCTTCGCGCAAGCTGGATGATGCGGAGCTTTCCGCAAAGCACGGCTCGCGCATCAAGAGTTACACCGACCTCGCGGCGATGCTGGCGGACCCAAGCGTGCATGTCGTGGACATCACGAGCTACCCGAACCAGCACGCGCAGCAATTCATCGCGGCGGCGAAGGGAGGGAAGCACATCATCATCGAGAAACCGCTCGCCATCGAGTGGAGCGAAATCCTCGCGATGAAAAAGGCGGCGGAGAGTTCGGGGGCGAAGGTGTGCGTGTGCTTCGAGTGCCGCTTCTCCTCGCAATTCCTCGCCACGAAGTCGGTGCTCGATCAAGGGCTCGTGGGAAAATTGCACTACGGCGAGGTGGACTACTATCACGGCATCGGCCCGTGGTATGGGCAGTATCGCTGGAACACGAAAAAGGAACTCGGCGGCAGTGCGCTGCTCACGGCGGGATGCCACGCGCTCGACGCGCTGCTTTTGTGCATGGGCGGCGAGGTGGAGGAAGTGACGAGCTACGCCACGCAGAGCTGTCACCCGATTTTCACCGCCTACGAATACAAGACGAGCACGACGACACTGCTGCGGTTCAAGGGCGGCGCGGTGGGGAAATGCGCGGCGGTCGTGGATTGCTTCCAGCCTTACTATTTCCACACGCATCTCGTGGGCAGCGAGGGCAGCATCCTCGACAACAAATTTCACTCGATGAAAATCGCGGGACTGAACAAAGGCACGTGGTCGGAGCTTTCCATGAAGATGCTCGATAGCGGCGACGTGAGCGATCATCCGTATCAAACGCAGTTCCAGGCGTTCTTCGATGCGCTCGATGCGGGAAAGGAGATGCCGCTCACGAGTTTCGCGGATGCATTTGCCAGCCATCGCGTGATTGCCGCCGCCGATCTCTCCGCGAAGGAAGGCCGTGCGCTGAAGCTCAGCGAAATCGCGACGAGCTAGCTCGTGGCGATGAAGGATCGTAAGCCACCCGAGGTCTGCCCCGTGTGCGGCGAGGATGTGCCGCCGAAATCGGTCGCGTGCCCGGATTGCGGCGCGGATTACGAGAGCGGCTGGAAGGACGACGATACCGATTATGGCGCGCTCGATTTGCCCGACTGGGCCTACGAGGACGACGAGGAAAAAGTGGTGCGCCCGAAATTTCGCCGCCCCTCACGCACCGGCATGAACCCGCTCTGGCGCTGGGTCGCGCTGGGTCTTCTCACGCTGTGGGTGTGGTGGCTTGTGAAATATAAACTTCCGCGCTGGTGACTCAGCGCCCGCAGAACATATCCCATGTGCGACACAGCACGGGCACACTGGCTGCTAAATCAAATACGCATGAGCCAAAACAACTTCGACAATTTGATGCAAAAATACGGCGACGAAGCTGAAGAGCTGAAAATTACCGAGGTGCGCGAAGCGCGACGCCAGCAGATCATGGCGCGAGTGCGCAAGGTGATCTTCCTTCTGCTCTTTCTCGGAGTTTGCGCTGCGGCGTATGTTTACCGGGGGGAATTGCAGCAAACGTATGTCGCGCTGCGCGGCAATCCTGCGCCTGCAAAAGAGGAGACCGGCCCCGGTGCGAATGCAAAAAACAAAGCGAAGGAAATTCAGGACCTTGCGAAAAAGCGCAACGCTGTGCTGGATGAAATTCTGAAATAGAACGGCATTTTCAGGTAGGCGAGGATGAGTGCGACGGCTGAATGGCAGATCCTTTGAAGTCTGCCGGAATCGTCCGGGAGCGAAATTTCAAAAAACTCAAACGAGTTTCGTTACCAATGCGCCGCTTGAACTTGTTTGCCGATTTGGGCGTGGTCTTCAGCGCGTATGCGGATGCAGGCGAGGAAGAGCACGCTGAAAACGAGGTCGCTGACGAATTGGTTGCGATAGAACATCCAAGTCGGCTGGTAGTTTGGAAGACCGACCGTGAGAGCCTGCGCCCATCCGCCAATGCTTTTGGCGTAGCCTGGCTCGCACATCCACGAGACTGAGTTGGTCACCAAGTAAAAGAAGACGGATGCGCCGAGCACAGCGGGGATGATCACTTTTGCGCGAGGCTGTGCGCGGAACTGCCAGCCAAACGCGGCGACTGCTGCGAAGGCGATGGTTTTGGCGATGAGTTCGGCATTGATGAGCGGCCAGCCGTAGTGCGCGTTCAAGATGAAATCTGTGACGAGCAGCGATGCGAAGGGAACGATGATCGCGATGCGTCGCGGCAGGCAGGCGGCACCGCAGAGGATGAGCGCAGCCATGGGCGAGAAATTGAAAAACCAAGACGGCTGCTCGGTGGTATAGCCGAGGAAAACCGGTAGGAGCCGGTAGAGTGCGGAGATGAGGAGTAGGACGAGGCCAGCTATCATTTCAATTCCACATAGAGGAAGTTGCGCGCCACTGGCAACGGCGAATATGCACGGAGCGTGATAAATAGATGAGTAGTGTATGCGAATAAAAGTGAGAAAAATCGCATTCGCGTAGGGCGATATTTTTTTCACTTGATAAAATCTGGATGCACGGGCACAGCAGGGGCGCAGTTCTTTGCGAGCTTTAAAGCAGCGACCGTGTGAAGGAACTCCGTGCGAATCGGAGGCAGTTGCGCTGCTGTGACTGGATACAAATTCCCATCTCATTACGAGAAGCCAGTCTCCGTTTCGGCGGAGGCGAAGGCGGGAACGAGGTGTGTGCATTTTTCAAAAGAAGATGCGCCGGATGCCAGGAGTCAGAACATTTCCACGGTCGTTTCTCATACGCCGCCGCGTGCAAACGTGGCGGCATCTTCTTCGCAAAAAGAAGCATGAGAGATCCGCTCCACACAAGGATGCAGTCACGGCTTTGTCGTCGCTGCGTCGTGTGTCTGGTCTCTCGTCCATCAAAACAAACGAAAAACCGAACACACAAACACATCCATGAAAACCACCTCCATCCTCACCGCAGTATTCGCTGCGGGCATTGCCATCAACGCCCCGGCACAATCCCTCACTCCGACTGCCGGACATTCAACGACCCAGCTTTTTCAGACGGCACATGGGCTGACCATCGGCGGGATCGAAGCAGATGCTTCGGGTAATATCTATTATTTGCTGAGTGATTCTACCTATCCTAATCCAGCCTCGACTAAACTCATGCGCCGCAGCGTGGGGGACGGGTATTCTGCGGAAACCACGCTTTTTGACTACGGCTCGTCTGTCTATGGCTCCTTTGTGCGGCTCAATGCGGGCAAGCTCTACTTCGGTGAAAATTCGGTGGGCACGATTCGCACGTTCGATCTCTCGAACTCGTCCGTGAATCCACTCGCGACCGTGGGCGGAAACTACGATCTCGATTTCGGCGGCGGCTACGGATGGCTCTCGGTCAATCCGGGGTATGCGACGTTCGGCGCGCAAAATGAGGTGCAGAAATTGAATCTCTCCACCGGCGCGACGAGCACGGTGCTGACTTCGAGTGATTACTCCGGCCCGCTCGCCCTCGACGCATCGGGAGCGCTCTACTACGGGGCGACGATGTATGGAGTCGGCGGCAACATTTTTAAATACTCGGCATCTGAACTGTCTGCCGGCGGGCTTGGCCTTGATGCAGGGCACAAATACTTTGAGAACTCCGGCAACGCCTATTTTGCCTACGGCGATGATAGCGCGCTTTATTCGACTGATTTTTCCAACGTCATTCGGAACATCTTGGGAGCCACTCCCAGCTCGGAACAATGGGCCACGAGTTCGGATTATATCGGCAATCTCGCCGAGGAATCAGGCACGGTTTACACCCCTGTCACGAACTACAGCACGAATCGCAGCGCCGTTTTCGCCTTAGTGCCGGAGCCTGCCACCGCCTCGTGTCTGATACTAGGCGTCGGGCTGCTATCTTTTCGCCGCCGCCGCTGAGTCCTTGCGGGAGATGCAATTATAGAGTCCACTAGCGCCGTGCGCCCAGTCCTATTAGTCATTATAGCCGTTTCGGCTGCTTACGCGGGCCCCTTTGCCCCGCCAGTTGGGCAGCCGGGGACTACGGCAATTTATAAAAGCGATCCCACTATCGTTGGCTGGGCGACAACCGTTACTGGAACACTGCGCGGGCCGACGAACATTTCTGATCCAAACAGCCTTCCCGCGTCGCAGGGAGCAGAAAGCGAAGTCCTCGGTCCTGCGAATGCAGACATCAGTGATTCATTCAATGTCCTGAGCCTCGGCGATGGCGGAAAAATTACCGTCGGATTCGATAAACCGATCGCCAACGGCCCTGGCCCCGACTTCGCCGTATTTGAAAACAGCATCAATAACACCTTCCTCGAACTCGCATTCGTCGAAGTGAGTTCCGACGGCGGAAACTTCTTTCGCTTTCCCGCCATTTCACTCACGCCGACGGCGATGCAGGTGGGCACCTTCGGATCCATTGACGCTACAAACATCTACAATCTCGCCGGCAAATACAGTCGCGGCTACGGCACGCCGTTTGACTTGGCCGAGCTTGTCGGCATTCCGGGTTTGGACCTTCAGAATATCAACTACGTTCGCATGGTGGATGTTGTCGGCTCCATTGACCCAGCTTACGCCACATACGATTCGCAGGGCCACAAGGTGAATGATCCGTGGCCTACTGACTTTGACACAGGCGGCTTCGATCTCGACGCCGTCGCCGTCCTTCACCAAGCCGTTCCCGAGCCCGGCTGTGCGACGCTATTTCTGCTCGGCGGTGCAATGCTCATCCGCAGGCGGCGCGCACATTGAGCCATGAAGGAGCGAGGCTTCACCCTCATCGAACTGCTCGTCGTCATTGCCATCGTCGGCATCCTCGCAGCGCTGATATTTTCTTCGCTGCAAAGCATCCGCGAGGGAGGGAACGCAGTGCAATGCACGAACAACCTCCGCGAACTCGCAGCGGCAAATTTGCGCTATGCCAGCGATCACGACGGACGGTTTTGTCCGGCGCAGGAGCCGAGCAACAGAATCCGCTGGCACGGCGTCCGCACATCCGTCACCGCGCCATTTGATCCCACGCAGGGGCCGCTGGCTCCGTATCTCGGCAGCGAAGCGCGAGTCAAATTATGCCCCACATTTCGCGACATCGTCAAAGGCGCAGACAGTTTTGAAAATGGCAGCGGCGGCTACGGCTACAACGCCGTGTATGTCGGCGGCACACCTCCCAACAAATGGATCGGCGAAATCATCGCCAACGTTCCCGTGCCCGCCCGCACCGTGATGTTCGCGGACTGCGCTTTGAGCAGGGACAACGGCGTGCAGGAATATCCCTTCGCCGAGCCGTGGCAATGGGTCTCCCCAGCCGGTAAGCTCTCCGGTTCGCTCTCCCCGAGCGTCCACTTTCGCCACAATGGGAGGGCGAACGTCGCGTGGTGCGACGGCCACGTCACTGCGGAGTCTCCGTCGAAACTCGGCGGCATCAACTTTTACGGCGGCGACGACGCCAAACAGAAGATCGGCTGGTTGGGCCCCGAAGAGGAAAACGGATACTGGAATCCGCGCTACGAACCGCAGTGACGGTCACTACTTCTTCGGCGGAATGGCGATGATGGGGATGCGCGCCTTGTGGCGGACGGCTTCGATGGTGCTGCCATGGATGATGTCGCCGACGAGCCGGTGCCCGTGCGAGGCGACTGCAATGAGATCGCACTTTTCGCTCTCGGCGACCTTCAGGATTTGATCCGGCGGACTTCCCATCGCGAGATGCACCGAGACTGTGAGTCCGGTTTCTGCGCGCACGCGCGCGGCGGTTTCCTCTAGGTAGCGCATATCCTCCTTCATCTCCTCGGACTCGGCGAGATTGAGTTGTTCAAAATTGCGCGCAACCCAGCCATCGGCCACGTGCAGGAGAAGCAGCTCGCTTTTTAACAAAGCGGCGAGCTGTGTGATCGGTGGGAGAAGCACCTGATCCGAAGGAGTGGTGTCGAGGGCGACGAGAATTTTGCGATACATGGAGGTGAGGTTCTATAGGCCGAGTGCATTCTGCCACGACTGAGGCGCGAATTTGGCAAAAAGCAGTTTGAGATTCAGCACGACGATGATCAAAGCGGAACTCCACGCGAGTATTTTAATCCAAAGCGGGTTCACAAATTTTCCCATCTTCTCACGGCAGCCCGTGAAAATGAGCAGTGGGATGACGGCGAAGCTGAGTTGCATCGAAAGAATCACCTGGCTCCAGATGAGCAGGTCGGTCGTTTTGCTTTCGCCGAAATAACCGATGACACAGACTGCCGGCACGATGGCGATGAGGCGCGTGATGAGCCGTCGCAGCCACGGAGCGAGGCGCACATTGAGAAAACCTTCCATCACGATCTGCCCTGCGAGCGTGCCGGTGAGCGTGGAACTCTGCCCGCTCGCGAGCAACGCCAGCGCAAAGAGCGTGCTCGCCACGCCGACGCCGAGCACGGGACTGAGGAGTTTATAGGCGTCCTGGATTTCCTCCACGTCCGCGTGGCCAGTCTTGTGAAATGCAGCGGCGGCGAGAATGAGAATGCCGCAATTGATGAAGAGCGCGAACATGAGCGCGAGCACCGAATCAATGCTGGCGAATTTGATCGCCTCGGTCTTTCCGTCCTCGGTGCGCTCAAAATTACGCGTCTGCACCACCGAACTGTGGAGGTAGAGATTGTGTGGCATTACCGTTGCTCCGAGGATGCCGATGGCGACGAAGAGCATCTCCTTGTTTTTCAATATCTCCGCCGAAGGAAGAAAGCCGTGCACAATGCCGCCGAGGTCGGGCTTGGAAAAAATCAGCTCGGCGACGAAGCAACCGCCAATCGTGAGGATCAGCGTAATCACGAGCGCCTCGACGTAGCGGAAACCCTTGTTTTGCAGAAAGAGCACGATGAGCACATCGAGCGAAGTGATGACGCAGCCCCAGACCAGCGGAATGCCGAAGAGCAGTTGCAGGCCGATGGCCGAGCCGACGACTTCCGCGAGATCACACGCCGCGATTGCCGTTTCACAAAGGAACCACAGCATCCACACGACCGGCTTTGGATAATGATCGCGGCAGGCCTGTGCGAGATCGCGTCCGGTGGCGACACCGAGCTTGATGCACAGGTGCTGGAGCAGAATGGCCATCAAGTTCGAGATCAGGATGACCGAGAGCAGCGTGTAGCCGAATTTCGCGCCGCCGGCGAGGTCGGTGGCCCAGTTGCCTGGGTCCATGTAGCCTACGGAAACGAGGAAGCCGGGGCCGGAGAAGGCGAGCAGCTTGCGCCAGAAGGAGAGCGTCTTCGGGACGTGAACGCTGCTGTGGACTTCCGGGAGCGAGGCGTCGCCCCCGGTTCTGCGCCAGCCTTTGGTGGTGTGCGGGTCGCCCATTTCAGATGCAAAAGTTCACGTTCATGGGCTGAGTTGTAGGCGGAAGGTATCAGCTTGCAACAAAAGTTTTAGCCTCACCTAAATTTGTTTTCCAAGACAGACAACATTTGCCGATGCAAACGGACGGCTTGACGCACACAGGCGTGCGCGGTCACGGTGCGGCTCATGCCCGCCAAGTCGAAAACGAAAGTCATTCCCCGTAGTTCCGTCGCAGTGGAGGACTATCTCGAACGCATCCTCGAACTCATCAACACCAAGGGCTACGCGCGCGTGGTGGACATCGCCCAGAGTCTGAAAATCTCACAGGCGAGCGTGACAAACATGGTGCAGCGCATGGATGCGGACGGGCTGCTGAAATACGAACGCTATCGCGGGATGGTGCTCACGGCGTCGGGCGAGGCGCTTGCAAAAAGCATCACGCGCCGGCACAGCATCCTCACCGAGTTTTTCCGGCTCTTCGGCCTGGACGAGGAGCTGATTTATCTCGATGTGGAGGGTATGGAGCACCACATCAGCCCGCCCACGCTGAACGCCATCGAGTCGCTCACCGCTCAGCTCCGCAAGCAGCCCGCCCTGCTCGCACGGGTGAAACAGTAGGGAGCCCTGAGCGCTTTGTTTTGCGAGAGGATACCTTCCGCTCATCGCATCGAATCAAGGTTTCGCTTTGAACCAGTAACTCACATAGCCGACGGCTTCACGGGGCACGGAGTAAAAGTCCCACCAAGACCAATAGTCTGCATGGGCGCCACCGGGAGCGGATACACCGCAACGAGTCAGCGCGAGGCGTGTGCGTGAAATATGGAAGTATTGTGAAATGATGAAAGCGGTGGTCCAGTCATGTTGCCTTGCGAGACGGGCTGTGTTTCGTGCGGTGGCGAGAGAGGTATTGCCTTCGCTATCCACGATGATGCGTTCAGGCGGAACGCCATGAGCCACAAGATAGTTTTTCATCACCAGAGCCTCATCGTGGCCTTCTTTTCCGAGGCCGCCGCTCACAAGCACATCGTGAAACCATCCGTCGCGGTAGAGTTGATGCGCTTTGTCCAGTCTGGCTTGCAGTGCTGGTGACGGGACTCCACTGCGTTCGACTTTGTTGCCTAGCACGACGCCGACATCGCACTTCACAAGTTCGTCGTGCAGGCCGTCCCATATTATCGGGATGCAAGACGCCGTGATCACTCCGGCAATGATTGCGATCGTAATGAGCAGCCGACGGCGGGTGATGCGCATTTTTGGCGCTACAGTTTAGCGTGGAAATTTTCCGCGCAGCGCACGGGCGACGCCCTCGGGGACAAACGCGGTGATGTCGCCCCCGAGGCTGGCAACTTCCTTCACGAGACGGGAACTGACGTAGCTGTATTCCTCCTTCGGCATGAGGAAGAAAGTTTCGAGGCCCGGTGCGAGGCGGCGGTTCATGAGCGCCATTTGGAATTCCATCTCGAAGTCGCTCACGGCACGCAGGCCGCGGATGATTGCGCAGGCATTTTGCGTCCTGGCAAATTCGACGAGGAGTCCGTTGAAATGAGTGACGCGCACATTGGGAAGGTCGCGGGTGGCCTCGCCGATCATCACGACGCGTTCCTCGGGCGTGAAGAGTCCGCGCTTTTCTGAGTTGTGCGCGATGGCGACGATGACTTCATCGAAGACAGCCGCAGCGCGTGAGAGGACGTCGAGGTGTCCGTTGGTGACGGGATCAAAGGAGCCGGCGTAGATGGCGCGTTTCACGTCGGTGAGAGTGCTGGAGCGGGCAGGGGAGTGCAAGCGCGATGGATACGATGGACACGAGACGTGTGTATTTTTCGCTGTGAGCCTGTGGCAATGAGTGCTGTAAGTGCGGCGTAACTTTTCCACTCACACCAATACCCGATGAAACTCCTCGCCGCCCTCGTCCTCGCCACAGCCACACTTCGTGCCGCGCCCGCCGGTGCGCCGTTCCGACTTTGGGAGGGCGACGCGCCCGGCGCGATTGGCAAGGAGGACCGCGACATCCCCACGCTCACGCCGTATTTGCCTACAGCGGAAAAGTCGAGCGGCACGGCAATCGTCATCTGCCCCGGCGGCGGCTACGGCGGACTCGCGGGGCATGAGGGCGATGGCTACGCGACTTTTCTTTCGGACAATGGCATCGCGTGCTTCGTGCTGAAATACCGGCTCGGCAGCCGTGGCTACCGTCATCCCGTGATGATGCAGGACGCCCAGCGCGCGATTCGCACCGTTCGCGCAAATGCCGAAAAATATGGAGTCAAGCGCGTGGGTGTGATGGGCAGCAGCGCCGGCGGCCATCTCGCGACGACGGTTGTCACGCACTTTGATGCGGGCAAGGCGGACGATGCGGACCCGGTGGAGAAAGTGAGCTGCCGTCCGGATTTCGGCGTCATCTGCTACGGCGTCATCTCCATGGAAAACGGAGTGACGCATGGCGGCTCGAAGCAAAACCTGCTCGGCAACAACCCCGATCCGAAACTCGTGGAAGACCTCTCAAACGAGAAGCAAGTGACGAAGGAAACGCCGCCATGCTTCGTGTGGAGCACCGGCGAAGACCCCGTGGTGCTACCGGAAAATAGCTTCCGATTTGTGCAAGCTCTGCGCGCAGTAAAGGTGCCCTATGACTTTCACATCTACCAAAAAGGCCCGCACGGAATCGGCCTCAGCGTCGGCAGCCGTGGCGTGCCCGCTGGCGATGTCCATCCGTGGGGGAAGGATCTACTATTTTGGTTCAGGCAGAACGGCTGGGCGAAGTAGCCGTGTGTTTTTTGTGACTGGTGACTGGTGAATAGTGACTGGTCTGGGCGTCCATTCCGTCCATGCCCGAGCGCCGCTACAACTTCAGCCGCGCATCCGTCGCGAGGAGTTCTTCAAGACTCGGCCAGCCGTGTTCGTCCGTAGCTTGGAAAGCGTGCAGATAAACCGCAACGACCGATGGGTCGTGCTGCGCAAAAATTGCGTCCACAGCGGTGGTGAGCTTTGCCTTATCCGGCGCAGTGGGCAGTTCCTCGATGGTGCCGTTCTCGTCGTGCGCGATGCCGAGTGCATCGAGAAAATCGCAGAGCAATTTCGCGTGCGCGCCAACCAGCCAGATTTGCAGCAGATGCGCGGCGACGGCTGCGTTTTTCGGACGCCCGAGCGCCTCCTGCATCCACGCAAAGCGCTCCAGCTTCGGCTTCCGCTCGACGAAAACGGGGCGGAGATTCCGCTGCTTGGCCAGCGAATCAACCGTGGCCTTCACGAGTTCCTTTTCGTTTTCGGAGAGATGAGTGAAGAGGCTGGCCGCAGTGGCCGCAGGCATTTTGGCAAAGATTTCGTTCGTCTGATACATGATTGGAAAGGGCGCGGAGACTAGGCGCAGAAGCGCAGAGGGCAAGCGCCGGATGGAAAAATGACAGTGTCAGTGCCTGTGAAGTAGCCGAATCTACCAGCCTACGCGGCGGAGCTTGGATACTCGGTCAAAGTGTGTGTCGCGCGTGATCACGGGCAAGTCGTGCTGTCGTGCGAGCGCGGCGATCCAAAGATCATTTTCTGGAATTGGCATCCGTGCCTTGCGGAGTTCCTCGCGCACATCGGCGTAATGCCGGGCGGTTTCGCTGTTCACGTCGAGCACCATCACGGCGGATTCCACTTCTGCCAGCCATGCCTCACGTGTCTTGCGGTCGCGGGCCACCTTGATACCGAAGCGATACTCGCCAATTACAATCGCTGGTAGAAAGAGGGGACGGTCAGATGGCAGAACGGCTAGCAGTTTTGTATCTCCGTCGCACCATGCGGAGATGGCGTTCGTATCGAGGATCACTTCCAGTTCTCCCACTCCACGCGGCCAAACTCGCTCTCGATGCGCTGCGCGATGCGCTGGGATTCAACCTTGCTCACCTTGGGTGGCTGCACCGGCCAGCGTTTGCGTCGGCCTGCACTTACGGCACCGGCCCGCCCATGCAGTTTCACGGTCAAATGCTGCAACAAAGTTTGCTGCTCGCGTTGCGACAGTGCGTCCACGGCATTCTCGATTTCGGTGATCGTGCTCATATCCGCAAAGATGCCTGAACTCCCATTCTTCGCAAGCCTCTGCTGTCACGAGCAACATGGTCACTGAGCAAACGTCTGACGTTGATTTCGTAGTGGAATCATCCCTGCCGCGCACAAAGCCATTCGACATTCGGCATGAATTCGTCATTCGTGAATCCGTCATCCATCATGTCGCAACCGCAGCCGCCCGCCATCCAGTCACTCGACCTCGCTGAAATCGAGGCCGCTCTGATTGCGCGCGGGCAGCCGAAGTATCGTGCGCAGCAAGTCGCGCGGTGGATTTACGAAAAGCGCGCGCTGTCCTTCGAGGCCATGACCGACCTTCCCGCTGCGTTGCGCGCCGATCTTGCGCAGGCGTTCACTTTCGCCCGGCTGGAAAATCTCCGCGTGCTCGGCAGCAGGGACACCACGCAAAAATTCCTCTTCCGCCTGCCGGATGCTGCACTCATCGAAAGCGTGCTCATCCCCGCATCGCCCGCGCTTTATGGCGAAGCGAGCGACCGGCGCACCATCTGCATCAGCTCGCAAGTCGGCTGCGCCTACGGGTGCAAGTTCTGCGCGAGCGGGCTCGATGGCTGGTCGCGCAATCTCTCGGCGGGGGAAATCGTCGGGCAGTTCATGGAAGTCGAGCGGCAGAGCGGCGAGCGCATCAACAACATCGTATTCATGGGCATGGGCGAACCGCTGGCAAACTTCAACAACCTCATGCGCGCCATCGAAATCCTCAACGCCCCGTGGGGCGTCGGCCTCGGCGCGCGGCACATCACCATTTCCACCAGCGGCCTCGCCCCGCAGATTAAAATGCTTGCCGAGCAGCCCAAGCAACTCCGCCTCGCCATCTCGCTCCACGGCGCCACGGACGCCGTGCGCGAGAAAATCATGCCCGTGAACCGCAAATACCCCCTCGCCGTCCTCATCGAGGCTTGCGAGTATTTTACCGCGAGGAAAAAGCAGCGGCTCACCTTTGAATACATCCTCATCGAAGGCGTGAACGACGAACCCGCCCACGCCGCCGACCTCGCCCGGCTCGTCCGGCTCGTCCGGCTCGTCGGCGCAAAAGTGAACTGCATCCCCTACAACGTCGTCGAGGGCCTCGAATGGAAGCGCCCCAGCGAAGCCCGGCAGGACGCCTTCATGGCCGTGCTTGAAAACGCGCGCGTCCCCGCCACCATCCGCCGTGAAAAAGGCCACGACATCGCCGCCGCCTGCGGCCAGCTCCGCCGGCAGACGATGGCCCCGGCTTAGCAGGATGACGGAATGCCCTTGGCGGTCGCAATTGGCGGGGGAAAGTGAGCGGCTTTGGGGGTGGATTTGGGGATTTCTCTGAGAAACAGGGTGGTTCTCCTGTCGGGGAGAGGTATCTTCTCTGTTGAGGTGGTGAAAATTGGGATTCACTGGCGCGAAAAAGTCATTATAACGCGCCAAATTATCATAATTTGGCGCGAGATTATCATTAACTTGTGCCAGATAATCATTATTTGGTGCCAGATAATTATAAAGAGGAACGAGAAGATGAAAAATTGGTGGCAAATAATAAAAAATTGGTGTAAAAGAATGATAATTACGCGCCAAAGAATGATAAATTCGCGCCAAACAATGACAATTACGCACCAAATAATGATAATCTCGCACCAAATTATTATTATTTCGCGTGGGTCTTGGATTGATTGGCGCAAGTTGTTGAGTGTTTCGCGCGAGTCGGGAATCCCGTTGCGCGAGCAAATGGGAATTTGGAGCGGGAGGAGGTTTTTCCTGCCGAAAAATTTGCTGCCGACGCGAAAGATTGGTGCGGCGGGGTGCGTATTTTTTCCAGTGTTTGGGAGATTTTTCCCG
>CAIYUV010000234.1 GCA_903929475.1 uncultured Spartobacteria bacterium | reverse complement strand
TGGATTCGGTGCCGCCGGCGAAGGCTACTTCCGCATCAGCGCATTCAACAGCCGCGCCAACGCCGAGGAAGTCGCCCGCCGCATCCTCGCGCTGAAATAGCTCAGGCACCCTTTTGCGCGGCGGCAAAAAGGTTCAGGCCGAATTTGTGGTAGCGAAGACGGAGCGCGCTGGGCTTGAACCCAGCGCGGACGAGCAGCGGCCAGAGGTCGCGTTTGTCGTAATACATTTTGTGGTCGTCCATCTCGGTCTTCGGGCTGAGGCCGAGGCGGAAGGCGGACAGTTCGAGGAAAAACTTCCCGCGCCATGTGGGGACGTTGATGAGCAGAACACCGCCGGGCCGCAGCAGTGCGTGCGCGGACTCGATGGCGGCGAGCGGTTCACGCAGGTGCTCCAGCACGGAGATGAGTAGCACGGCGTCGAAGGTGCCGCGTTCGAGTTTCGGCAGCGTGTCTTCGATGGGGCCTTCGTGAAACTCGAACTTTGCGAGCTGCTTCAACTCCGGCGCGATGGAGAAATCCACGCCGACACCGCGTTTCAGCCGGTCGCCGAGCGCGAGGAGCTGCGTGGCGCGATAGCCGCAGCCGAGTTCCACAGCAACGAGGTCATCGCGCTGCGGAAGACATTTCCGAATCGCACGCTGAGAGAGCCAGACACCGAAACGATCCACCCACGTCACGCCGTGCTGCCCGTAGCTTTCGTGCGAACGTTCGGCGCTCATGCTTCGTTTTTTCTGGCGACGCGCTGGGCCATTTCCAGCAGCAGGGTGAAACAAAATGTCTGAAAACCGAGGATGATCAGCAGCAGTCCGAGGATGGCGGGATGCGACAGACTTTCGAGACGCAGACCGCCAGATACATAGCGCCACACCAACGAGCCGACGAGAACGAGACCCACGCCAAACGACGCGCCGGAGATCAACATGCCACGGTCGTAGGTGAGGAAATTTTGCACGCGCTCAGCGATGCCGGGCCGCAGCCGGTGCATGATGCGCGCGGCGACGCCGATTTGGATGCAACTGTAGCCGAGCGTCGCGCACGTCACGCCGAGCAGCATCCAGTAAAGATTGAAGCCGATGCCAAAAATCGTGAGCGGTCCGGCGCTCAGCGCGAACGACAGCACAAGCCCGAAGAGCGCGAGCACGAAGCCGGGCTTTAGCAAAAACGAGTCGGGCGTATAGACGAGCATCACCTTGAGATTGATCCACCCCGCAATCCACGGCGAGAGCCAGCCCATGCGGCGATGGTGGCTGAGGCGGCCTTCGCGATCCTTGTAAAATTTCACCGGCACCTCGGCGATGCGCAGCCCGAGGCGCGCGGCCTTGAGCACCATCTCGCTGGCGTATTCCCACGACTGCGACTTGAGATCGATTTTCGCCAGCGCCTCGCGCGTGAGCCCGCGCATCCCGCAATGGATGTCGCTATATCGGCTGTGATAGATGCGGTTCAAAATCCACGTCGTGAGCGGCGTGCCGAAGTAGCGGTGCAGGCCGGGCATCGCACCGTCCTCGATGCTCCCGGCAAAGCGACTGCCCATCACATACTCTGCGCCCTTCTTGAACTCGGCGACGAACGGCGCGAGTTCGCGGAAGTCGTAGGTGAGGTCGGCATCGCCCATCACGATCCATTTGCCGCGGATGAAAGGAATCGCATCAATGTATGCGCGGCCCAATCCGCGTTTCGGCACGCGCAGCACTTCGGCTCCAGCGGCGAGTGCGAGCTGTGGCGTTTCATCGGTGGAGCTGTCCACGATGAGGATTTGCGCGCTCACGCCCACCTGCGTGATGCCGGCTTTGCACCACTCGACAAACTCGGTGACGGTGATGCGCTCGTTCAGCGCCGGGACGACGATGCTCAGCTCGACGGGTGTTTTCTCAACGCCCGCCGGGAGCAGGTGCTCAATGGATGTCGGTGTCTCAGCCACGATGAATTTCCTCCCACATTGCAGTCATCGCATCGCCCACCGCCTGCGCGCTGTTGCGGCGGCAACGCCAGCCGAGCGATTCGATTTTCCCGCAGTCGAAACGCACGACGGGCACATCGCCCTTCCAGCCGCGATCACCGCCGGTGAAGTCGTAGCGAGCGTCCGGCGTGGCGCAGATTTTCCGGGCGAGGTCTGCGATTTCCTTCACGGTGATGTAGTCGCCCGTCGCCACATTGAAGACGTCGTATTTTACAGCGCATCGCTCGTCGGCGAGGAAGACGGCGTCGAGGATGTCCTCGACGTGGATGTAGCTCTTACTCTGCGAGCCGTCGCCGAGGATGCGGAGCTGCGTCGGGTCGGCCTTGAGCCGTCGCACGAAGTCATAGCCGACACCGTGTGTCTGGCGCGGGCCGACGACATTTGCGAAACGAAAAGCGCGCGCGGTGAGCCCGAACATGTGACAGTAGGCGGCGATGAGCGCCTCGCACGCAAGCTTGCTCGCGCCATAGGTGGAGATGGGCACGCACGGGCCGTAGTTCTCAGCGAAGGCGACGCTCGCATTTTCCCCATAGACGCCGCTGCCGCTCGTGTAGAGCAGACGCTTCACGCCGTTCACACGGATGGCTTCGAGGACATTTTGCGCGAGATAGGTTCCCTCCCAGAAATCAATGTCCGGCTGCGTCACCGCCTTCGCGATGTCGGGATTCGCCGCGAGGTGAAAGACAACCTCGCACCCGCGCATCGCCGCGATCACGGCGTCCTTGTCTTTCAAATCGGCGCGCACGATTTCCAGA
>CAIYUV010000233.1 GCA_903929475.1 uncultured Spartobacteria bacterium | reverse complement strand
GTAACGTTATTGGACGGCGGAGTAACGTTATCGGACGGCGGAATAACGTTATTGGACGGCGGAGTAACGTTATTGGACGGCGGAGTAACGTTATTGGACGGCGGAGTAACGTTATCGGACGGTGGAATAACGTTATCGGACGGCGGAATAACGTTATCGGACGGCGGAATAACGTTACTGGACGGCGGAATAACGTCACTGGAACCAACGGTATGTTCCCTGTGAAGTTCTTGGATTACCCTCCACCTCCCGTGGACGTCCCTCCACCGTCCATGCACTTGCTTCCGGCTTTGGGGACGTTGATTGCGCAGTTGGGGACATTGCTTCCGCCATCCGGGACGTTGCTTCCACCGTTGGGGACGTTGCTTCCACCGTCCGGGACGTTGCTTCCGTCGTCCGGGATGTTGCTTCCGTCGTCCGGGACGTTGCTTCCGCCGTCCGGGATGTTGCTTCCGCCGTTGGGGACGTTGCCTCCGCCGTCCGGGACGTTGCTTCCGCCGTCCGGGACGTTGCTTCCGCCGTCCGGGACGTTGCCTCCGCCGTCCAAGCACTTGCTTCCGCCGTCCGGGACGTTGCTTCCACCGTTGGGGACGTTGCCTCCGCCGTCCAAGCACTTGCTTCCGGCTCGCAAGCAAGGCCCCGCACCGTCCGGGGAAGGGCTTCCAAGAACCACCACGGCTGCTCCAACAGAGAAGAACCCGATTTTCCCAGAGAATCCCCCTCCGGGCGGGGCAGGCTACTTGGGTGCGCTGGGTAGGCTACAGATTGCCCCATGTCGGGAGAACGCCAACAGCGTTCCATCAATCAGCCCAGGGTTGCGACAGCTACCCTGGGTGTCCGATTCAATCACGCCAACAACCCTGAAAGGGTTGCAGCCTTCGTGTTTTACCGCGCCGGAGGATAAAACCCTTTCAGGGTTTTGGCACCTTTTCCAAACGACCCGGGGTAGGCGCTCTGTCGCGCCAACCCCGGGCTGATTGATGGAACGCCGTCGGCGTTCTCCGGGCCAGATACCATTCACCAGTCACCACTCACCAGTCACAGCAGCGCAAACATAGAAGCCTCCCACCCGTCGAGACGACACGCCACTCGCCACTCGCCACCGCTGCGGGCGGCTACAGGCGGGCGAGCTTGGAGGAGTCGCCGGGGAGCATCGCGCGGTTCGTGGACAGGTAGCGGTAGTAGGTTTCGAGCATGAGGATGCTCATGGTGGTGCGATAGACTGTGCCGGTGAGGGCGGCTTCGCCCTGCAAGTTGCCGTGGCCGGGCGCGTGCATGGTGGGCCAGCTCCCGTCGGGGCTTTGGACATTGGTGATCTCTTTGCTGAATTTGTCGTTCCACTGGGTCCAGGCGGTTCCTCCGAACATGCACATGGCCTGTGTGTGGTAATACCAGGCATACAAGTCGGCACGCTCGTGCTGGTATTGGAAGGGAAGTTCCGCGGCGGTCTTTACGCTGATCAGCTCGATGGCACGCCGGACGTCGGCATCGCGCTTCTCGTTCCAGAACATTTTGCAGAGCGCGCCGACGCCTGTGAGGCTGTAGCGGTCCTCGGGTCCGCGATAGCCGTAGCCGCCGTTGGGCCCCTGCACGCGGTCGAAGTTCTTCACGGAGCGGTCCAGTGCCTCGCGCACGCCGGGGAGTTTTAGCTCGCTGAGGTAGGCCGCCTTTAGCACCTGCACCTGCCAGCCGCTGACGGAGGTGTCGCTGGTGGTCTTGTCGTAATTATACATCCACCCGCCATCGGGCCCCTGCCCGTCCACGATGTAGCCGATGGCTTTGCGGAAAAGCTCCAGCGCGCGCTCGTCTTTGCTGAGGGTGTAATACTCGCCGAGTGCGTAGGTGAGGATGCCGTGTTCATACACACCGCCGTTGCTGCCCCAGCTATTGTCGGTCATGGAGAGGCGTCCGTCGTGCTTGGTGCCGTTGGCAAGGACCCACTCGATGGCCTTGTTGACGGCAAGCCCGAATTCCTGCGAATCGCCAAGTTCGGCGTGGCCGAGGAAGGAGAGCAGGGCGAGGCCCGTCATCGCGCCCTGATTGCGCTCGCCCCACGAGCCGTCCGGGTTTTGATGGTCGCGCAGCCACCTCAAGCCACGGAGCACTGCGTCTTCGGTCTTCCTCGTCGGCCCGGGGCCACCCGTTCTCGTTCCCAGCACGCGCCCGTCGCCATCTTTCCCAAAGCGGGCTCCCATGACTTTGGGTATCGGCCCGACAACGCCACGGAAAGGGATGTTCACGGGGATCGTATCCATGGGGAGATTGGTGAGATTGCGCGACAGCCCCGTCGTCAAAATTACGCTCAGCGGAGTCTGGGTGTTCATATTCACCGTGTTCCCGCCATTGAATACAGGGCTGCTGCTTTGTGGCTGGGTGGATTTCTCGAAGGATATCTCCTTTATTTTATCAACCTGCTGAGGCTCGGGTCTGTCTATCAGCGAGGTATCATCAATGCCTTCATACGGCATGAATTCCTCCTGCCTGTTGTAGTGAATATACATGATCGTGCTCGCGATGATGACGAGGGCGGTGTGAAGCAGCAGCGAGAAGGCGAGGAAGCGCGACTCGGCGAGGCGGCGTTGGATGCGTTCGAGGACGGTAGGTTTGGCGATGGAGTTCATGGGATGTGTTGTTTCACCATGAATCACGAACCGTCCGCGCCCCGCCTTAGCGCCGAATCGTGAAACTACCGTTAGCTAACAGCGGGCTACTGCGCGTCGGCCCGGCCCACGAGATTCATGCAGCGCGTGATGAGCGCCGTCCATCCGGTCTGATGACTCGCACCGAGGCCGCGGCCTGTGTCGCCGTCGAAGTATTCGTGGAACCACACCAGCTCATGCCAGTGCGGATCGGTGGCGAATTTTTCGGCGGCGGAATCGTCGCCGTAACACGGGCGGCGGCCATCAGCACCGGGGAGGAAAAGGTGCGACATACGGCGCGCGAGTTCGGCGGCGACCTTATCGAGCGTGAGCAAATTCCCCGAGCCGGTGGGAAACTCCACCTGCAAGCTGTCGCCGTAGAAACGGTGGTAGCGCTCCAGCGATTCGATGATCAGATAGTTCAGCGGAAACCAAATCGGCCCGCGCCAGTTGGAGTTGCCGCCCCACATTCCATCGGTGCTCTCGCCCGGCTCGTAGGCGATGCAGACGTGCCCGCCGTCCTGCATGAAACAAAACGTCTCGTCGCGATGTGCGCGCGACAACGAGCGGATGCCGTGCGGCGAGAGGAATTCCTTTTCATCCAGCATCCGCGCGAGCACGCGGAGCAGACGATCCTTTCGCGGAATGGCCAGCAGGCGCAGTTCACCGCCCTCGGTGTGCGTGCGCTCCATGTAGCTCACGTGCTGCGCAAGCTCCGGGCGGTTATCCAAAAACCAGCGCATCCGTTTGCGGAAACCGGGCAGCGATTTGATCATGTCCTGCTCCAGCACCTCCACAGCAAGCAGCGGCACGAGGCCCACCATCGAGCGCGCTCGCAGCGGCACGCTCTCTCCATCGTCGGCGCGCAGTCGGTCGTAGTAAAAACCATCCTCTTCATCCCAAAGTCCCGTGCCGCCGAGCGTGTTCATCGCATCGGCGATGGCTATGAAATGCTCGAAGAACTTGCTCGCGATGTCCTCGTAGGCCGGGCGCGTCTGCGCGAGTTCCAGCGCCATCGCCAGCATCGTCGAGCAATAGAACGCCATCCACGCCGTGCCGTCCGCCTGCTCCAGCGTCTTGCCGTTTGGCAACGGCTTGCTGCGGTCGAAAAGACCAATGTTGTCCATGCCGAGGAATCCGCCGCCGAAAAGATGCTGCCCGCGCGCGTCCTTGCGGTTCACCCACCAAGTGAAATTGACCAGCAGCTTTTGAAAACACTTCTCCAAAAAAAGCGTGTCGCGATTCCCGCGTGCCCCGGAAATTTTGTAAACACGCCAGCACGCCCATGCGTGAACAGGCGGATTCACGTCCGAGAAATTCCACTCGTAGGCAGGCAGCGCGCCATCGGGCCGCATATACCACTCGCGCAGAAAAAGCATGAGCTGCTGCTTCGCAAAATCCGGGTCCACGCGGCACATCGGCAGCATGTGAAACGCAAGGTCCCACGCCGCATACCACGGATACTCCCACTTGTCGGGCATCGAGATCACGTCGCCGTTGAAAAGATGCGTCCAGTCCGCATTGCGCGACTTCGCGTGGCCGGCTGGTGGCGGCGGTTGCCCCGGATCGCCCGCGAGCCACTCTTTCACATCATAGTGGTAGAATTGCTTGCTCCACAGCAACCCCGCGTAGGCCTGGCGCATTACATTGCGTTGTTCCTGCGTCGTTCCCACCGCGCACTTCGTCGCGTAGAAAAGCCGCGCCTCCTTTCGCCGCTCGGCGAAAATCTCCTCGAACTTCCCGAACGCATCGCCCGGCAATTCCAGCATCGCACCAAGCCGCAGACGCAAAATCACCTCGCCGCCCGCAGGCACATCGAGCGTGTAATGCGCTGCACACTTCGTTCCTTGCAGCGAAGGATTCACCGCGCCTGCGCGCCTTTCGAGGACATGCGACTGAAATGCATCCTTCACAAATGGATTCGCATTCGGCGCACCGTAGAGCTTTTGGATATTCGTCTCATTCTCCGTGAAAAGCAGCGGCGCCTCTTTCTCCAGCACGAGCCGGTAAACGCCGAGCGAAGTATGCACCGCCTCCACCGTCTGCGGCCCGAGTTCGCGCAGCAGCGGCTTTTCCGAACCCACCTTCCAACTCCACGTGTTGCGAAACCACAACGTCGGAAGCACATGGATTTGCGCCGCCTCCGGCCCGCGATTCGCGATCGTGATGCGGATCAAAATATCCTCCGCATCCGCCTTCGCATACTCGGCAACCACATCGAAATAGCGTTCGCCCTCAAACGCATCGGTATCCCAAATTTCAAACTCCCGATCCCGCCCTTTGCGCCGCCCATTTTCCTCCCGCAGCTTCGCGTAGGGAAATTCACGCTGCGGGTATTTATACAGCGCCCGCAGATACGACGACGTCGGCGTCGCATCCAGATACCAATACGCCTCCTTCACATCCTCGCCGTGCGGCCCTTCGCCGTTCGCGAGTCCAAAAAGACGCTCCTTCAAAATCGGGTCGCGCCCATTCCAAAGCGCCAGCGCAAAACAAAGCCGCGCCTGCCTGTCGCAAATCCCCATCAGCCCGTCCTCACCCCAGCGATACGCCCGCGCCCCCGCGTGCTCGAAAGGAAAATACCGCCACGCATCCCCGCTCGCCGAATAATCCTCCCGCACCGTCCCCCACTGCCGCTCGCTCAAATACGGCCCCCAGCGTTTCCAATTCCCCTCCCGCGCCGACTCTGTCGCCAGCCGACGATGCTCCGGCGTCAGCGTTGCAATCGAATCCGCACCGTGGTCATCGGAAATCATGCCCTGCTCCTAGCCAGCCAAATCAAAAGCAGGAAGCAAGAAAGCAAGGCCCTGAATCAGCCTTCTTTTCCGAATCCAAATTTACAAAGATTAAACTCGTCAAAGCATGATGAAAATTCTTCTGTGCGACCCCTTGATTGAATTCCTCCCATCTGGTGTTTTTAACAAGCTATGCGCCACTAGCCTCTCACAGCGATGAAAGCAATTATCGAAGTTGATTTCCTTTGCGGCTACTACCATCAAGCCGCGCTCGCAGCGAAGAACCAAATATTACTGCACAAACTTCCAGAGTCCCTCAACCACGCCATAACTGCGCTCGTCCTCTGGCAGTGCGTCTGCGAATCCTATATCAACTTCCTCATCCACAAACGCAAACTTGAAGATCACCAGATTCAAGTTCAACGAAACGGTCAGCAGCGGAAGATTCGGCTAATGGACGCTTCTATCAAAGAGAAGTGGCTTCACTTTCCGCGAATTACCGTTCGGAAGGATTTCATCGCGAATGCCGAACCATTCAGCTATTTTACAAAACTCGTTGAACTACGGAATGACCTTATCCACTTCAACGTCAGCAAATTGTCATTCGAAAAGCAAGTGCCAGAGGGCATCACCACAAAGAGACAGCTTCTAGATTGGATGGGCGCGGGCAACTACTTTGCAGATACAGTCTTCGACCGCATTATGCGTTTTGCACTCGCCGGAGAATTGATAGTCCGAGACATATTAATGGCACTCCACAATATGCTCGGAACAAAGCCGCCGGAATTTCTGATCGGAAAACCACCCATACTGAAAGTCACAATCAAGAAACCCTGAAATCGATCGGAAAAAATCCAGACCGTCTCCGGGAGACTTGATAGGCTTTACATAGGTAAAAAATCATATGAAACCAGTTCCGAAAGACACACTTTATTACTTGGCACGCAACGGAGAACAGGCGGGCCCCTATACCATTGGCCAACTCCGCACTATGTGGCAAAGCGGAAATCTGACTGCTCATACGCAATACTGGTTTGAGGGAGAAGCAGCGTGGCAACAGCTTATCAATATTCAAAATATCCTAGAGCCAAGCGCTGGCACTACTTCTGAGCAGCAAAAAACGTTCAAATTTAAATGCCACACTTGCGGGCAACGTATCAGTGCTTTATTAACAAAAGCGGGACAAACTGGCCAGTGTCCGTCTTGCAAAAGCAGCCTCGATATTCCGATACCTCCATCGTTAGTGGAAATGCAGCATAAAACAGTAGATGAAAGTGCTCCGGCAGCACGGCTCACCCCTTTTCTTGCTGGTGAACGGGGCGGGCTACGATCCCTTGCACTGATAATAGATTACAGCACTATCGGGCTGGTTTGGTGGAGCCTTTCTAAAGTTCCAATAATGGAGGCTGTGTTAATTCCTGTTTTTCTTCTCTACCTGATTAGCAGAGACGTTATGTTTGGAGGGCGCAGCTTGGGGAAGCTGCTATGCGGGCTTATCGTGATAAATACTGTTAGTGGACTGCCTGTGACTTGGTGGCAGGCGTGCCTACGGCAGCTTTTGTTTTACGGCCCACTCGGAGCATTAATTGCAGCGGCAGCTTTTCTTCCACCTATCTTTATAAGTAGCACTGTGATCGTTGGGGTTTTAGTGATTGCTCGCGAAATCTCAAATCACGGCCATTCTTATTTTGACCGTGGCGCACGGGCACTCGTGGTCAAGAAATCAGAATATGATGCAACTAGACACTAGACCTAATTCCTAGGTTTTCACACTGGATTCAGCATTCTGCTCGGCACCTTCCAAGCAGGGAAGCCCGAGGGGTGGATGGAATTGTTCATCCTCAAGGCCGCTGTGAAAAAGATAAAGTAGTTCCCGCAGCACTGCACAGCAGAGGTTGCGGCAAGCGCGATCAACGCGTATGTGCGGGTGCTGATGCGTGATTCACTCCAACGCCCGCTGCGTGATTTGCGGTTGTCCGTGACGGACCGCTGCAATTTCCGCTGCACGTATTGCATGCCCAAGGAAGTCTTCGGGCGTGGCTATGATTTTTTACCGAAGGACGACATCCTCACCTTCGAGGAATTGACGCGGCTGGCGC
>CAIYUV010000232.1 GCA_903929475.1 uncultured Spartobacteria bacterium | reverse complement strand
CCGAGCGCGCGGAGCTGGTGGTGATCAATGGCGCCGAGCCGGACACGATTGATCCGGCAAAAATTCGCGGGCAGCCCGAGGGCCGCGTGGCAAATTCACTCTTCGAGGGACTGACTCGCACCAACCAGCAGGGCGAAGCCGAGCCGGGCGTGGCGGAGAAATGGGAGATTTCGCCAGATGGAAAGCACTACACTTTCCATCTTCGTGCCGATGCAAAGTGGAGCAATGGCGAGCCGGTCACCTCGCGGGATTTTTTGTGGTCGTGGCTGCGCACGCTTCGCGAGCCGGAGGCGGAATACAAATACCAGCTCTATTACGTGCGGGGCGCGGAGGCGTTTGGCGAAGCGAAGGACAATGCTTCGCGTCCGGCGGAAAGCACCGTGGCCATCGCCGCGCCGGATGACCGCACTTTCACCGTCGAGCTGAACAACCCGACGCCGTTCTTTTTGGATCTGTGCGCGTTTTACACGCTCATGCCAGTGCATCGCGCCACGGTGGAGACGGCGGAAGCAAATAAAGTGTCGTGGCTGCGGCCTGGAAAAATCGTGAACAACGGCCCGTTCCTGCTCACGGAGTGGAAGCTGAACGATCGCATCCGGCTCGTTCGCAATCCGCACTATTGGGATGTAGCGAATGTAAAAATGAGCAGCGTGGATATGCTTCCGTCGCCATCGGCAAACACCGCGTTCAATTTCTATAGCAACGGTATCGCGGATCTGATCCTCGACAAATCCATGGTGCCCACGTCGCTGATTGATGAGTTGAAAAAGCGGCCCGACTACCATGCGTCGTCCATCCTCGCGACTTACTTCATGCGCTTCAATGTGACGCGAAAACCGTTCGCCGATGTGCGCGTGCGGAAAGCTTTCGGCCTCGTGGTGGACAAGGGGCTGCTCACAGAAAAAGTCACGAAGGCCGGCGAAGTGGTGGCCGATGCGTTTGTCCCGCCGGGCACTGCGGGCTACCAGCCGCCAGCGGGTCTCGGTCGAGATCCAGAGCAAGCCCGCAAGCTGCTCGCCGAGGCGGGCTATCCCGGCGGCGCAGGTTTCCCCGTGGTGCATTATCTTTACACGAACAAGACGGAGACTGACGAAAAGATCGCCGTGGAATTGCAGACGATGTTCAAACGTGAACTCGGCATTTCTATTCAACTCATCAAGAAGGAATGGGCCGTGTATTTGAATTCGCTCAGTTCGCTGGATTACGATTTCTGCCGCTCGTCGTGGGTCGGCGACTACAAGGATCCGAACACATTCCTCGACATGTTCATGACAGGCGGCGGCAACAACAACTGCGGCTGGAGCAATAAGACCTACGACGACATTATACGCAGTGCCGGGCAGGAGCCGGATCAGGAAAAACGATTCGCGCTTTTCCGAAAGGCCGAGACGATGCTCGTCCACGACGAAGTGCCCATCGTGCCGTTTTTCAATTATGTCGTGGTCATGTTTTACGATGGCGAACGCCTCGGCGGTATTCAGGGAAATCTCACGGACGAGCATCCATTCCGCGCGATGTTTTGGAAAATGAAGTAATGGATTGGCTCACCTTCCGGCTCTATCGCGCGCTCGGGTTTTGCATCGCGCTGCTGCCTCTGCGCGGAGCGATCCGCACGGGACGCGCGCTCGGCTGGCTCGGCTACTGGCTCGCCGGAAAATATCGCCGCATCGCGCTGAAAAATCTCGGCATCGCATTTCCCGATCTCCCGCTGCGCGAAAAGAGACGCCTTGCGCGGCAACACTTCACCACGCTGGTGGGGAATTTTTTTGCGATGGAGAAAATCTCGCGCATCCCACGCGGGGAGCTTCGCGATTTGGTAACGGTTGAGGGGCTCGAAATCGTCGAGCAACTCGTCGCGGAGAAACGCGGATTCGTCTTTCTGCTCGGGCACATGGGGAACTGGG
>CAIYUV010000231.1 GCA_903929475.1 uncultured Spartobacteria bacterium | reverse complement strand
GTTCAGCACCAATTACTGGTCGGGTGATGAGTTCACGGGACTGGCTTCGGGCAGCACCTTCACCTTCCACGGCAACGACGGTCACTCCGTGTATGCGGTGCAGATTTTGGGCAGGGATCCTGTCAACCCCGGCTCCGGGACACCGCCTTCCAATGTGAAAATCGGCGATCTTCCGCTCGGCAGTTTCCATGCACCGGCGGGCACATGGGCGCAGCTTCCTGACGGCACCCTGCGTTCCTTCACCCGTCGCGGACCGGTGGATTTCACATTTGATGCTGCATCGGCGGGTTATTACGTCATCGAACTCAAAGCCTCCGCATTCCCCGCCGATCCCTACACCCCTCACATTCCTGTCATCGCAAGGGTGGATGGCGCGGAGGTGGGACGCGGCGATGTGCTGCCATTTTTCTCCGATCATCTCTGGCTCACACAGCGGCTCAGTGCAGGAACGCATACGCTCACGATTGACAACCGCAATCTGCGCACCGGGGTTTCCCTGAGCATCGCATCCATCACGATTTACCGGTGTCAGGGAGCGGATTCGAATTCAAACGGAACGCCGGACTGGCTGGAATCGAGGTTCAATGACGAAGGACATCTGGACGCGGGCTTCACGGATTCATTGACATCGCCGTTCTGCATTGAGGGTGCCGAGCGTCTGGTGGGTGATGCCAGAGTTTACTTGGGATCGACGCCGGTCCCGACTTCCGCCGGGCTTGCCGGTCGTTGGTTTGCCAACGTCCCTCTCAGTTCCACGGGGGACACGGTCATCACCACGACGTTTGAGAACGGTTCCTTGAGCCAGGAACACACGCTACATTGGACCACCACCAATATTTTCACCCCGCCGGCTGCCACAATTCGCGTGCGCTTGGGTGATTCATTAAAAGTCATCGCGGTGCCGGATGGTCTGGACGGTCAGCAGACGACTTCCAGCGTCACACTGAACGGGACTGCGGTCGGCTCGGCGGGCCCCGCCTTGGTGCCGCGTGTTGTGACTTTCAACAATGCAGGCACGTTCACACTGGCGGCCAGCGCGGTAACGGGTGGCAATACACAGCAGGCCAGCTTTCAAATTGAAGTGGTGGAGGCTGACTTCGGCTCGGCATTCTCCCTCGTCACGGCCAGTCTTAGCACGCGGATTTGGGACCTACCGGGGATTTCGCATTCGGTCGATCTCCAATACGATACTGGACTGACTCTGGAGGAAATCGAACGTGATCCCTCCCTTTCTCGACGCTTCAATGCCCGTTATACGGGCACCGCCGCCGCCACGCCGCACGTGCTTGCCCGTCTGCAAAACGGAGGGCCAAACGGCGGATCCATCGCCGCTGCCACCACAGTTAATGCATTCCGCCTCGCACTTACCGATGCAACGGGGGACTATGAAATCATCCAGACCCTGCCCGACGGCACACGCTTGATTGCCATCAAATATGTCATGGATGGCCCCATCCCGTCCGATCTTTCGATCCGGTTGGAAATGTTCGTCGAGGGCGCAGTTTTCATCAACGGGGACACTTCTATGGAATTGACCGCCGCCAGCTTCAATGCCCTTGGTGAAACGGAAATATCCTTTTACGCAGTTCCCGGTGCGAATATTCCGAGGATTTGCCACAATATCTATCCGCATTGGGGTTGCAGCATCGGCGACCGTGTGTGGAGGGACGACAACGCCAACGGCATTCAGGACACTGGTGAACCCGGCCTGCCTGATGTCACAGTGGAACTGCTCGATCCGAACGGCACGTTTATTCGGAGCACCGTGACGGATGTCGGCGGCAACTATCGCTTTGACCGCCTGCCTCCTGGCAATTACCGGCTGCATTTCCCGGTTCAAGGCCCCGGAAACCGGGTGCTCACGCTGGGTAATCAGGGCTCCAGCGATGCGAAGGACAGTGACGCAGATCCGGGCACCGGAGTGACCGATGTGATTTCCCTCACCGGCCAGACGAGGGACAATGACGGCACCTGGGTCGGCGGCGTCAGCGACATGACATGGGACGCCGGTTACGTGCCTCAACAATAACCCCGCCACAGAATTTTCATCATGCAACTCCGCCGCCCACTTGTCATTCTGGTCGCTGTAACAGCCATTGGTGCTGCCGCGCTGATGCTGTCCCGCAAAAAGGAGGCGTCCCCCGTGGCGTCGGCCACCAACCCGCCCGGTGGCGTGCTTGGCAGCTTCGAGATCCCGCCGCCGCCCAAATTGACGGATCCGCTCATCCGGCCCGAGCTGAAGGAAGCCCTCGGCACGGTGGCCCCGCTCAATTATCGGACGGATCTAATTCGTGCCCTGCCCGCCCGTTCTCTGCGTCCGGTGGAAATAGACGCGATGCTTGCAGCGATGGTGCAGCGTCCCGTCAGAGAGCAGACGGTGGTTCACTCCACATTCATGCATCAAATCGCCTGCATCCTGCATTTGTATCCGGACATCCGCGAGCGATTCGCGCGCGCCCTTGCCACGCTTGCCCGCGACACACAGAGGGACAGTTCCACCCGCGACTATGCCATCCAGCACCTGCGCACCATCTGGAGCGATGCGTCCGGGGATCCCGCGCTTCGCACTGCCATTGTCGCCACCTTCCATGAATTCGCAGAAAGCAACTCGATGATTGCCCCATCCGGACTTCTTTCATTGCACATCCTCCATTCCACTCCCAACCCCGTCAAGCCAGCCCAGAGCACAGCCAAGGCGGCTTCCCAGCCATACATCGCGCCTGTCTTCCACATCCCGGATTCCTATTTTGCGCCCATCCTTGAACGGATATTTTCCGAAAAGACTTCGACAGCCAATATTGCCACCAAAATGACTGCGTTGCGGATTGTGAACGAACGCCGTCTCAGTGCTTTCCGCCAGCCATTGCTCGCCGCCCTTCAGGATCGCAACGAGCACATGATGGTCCGTCTGGCCGCCGTCAGCGCTCTCGGAAAAATTACCGATGCAGCGGATTTGCCCGCCCTCGCCGCCATCACTCCGAACGACACCCGTGTTGCCACCGCCCTCCAAAGCGCCCTCAACAGCCGCTCTTTCCGTTAATTTAGCCATCCATCCATCGTTATGAAACAAATCACCCGCCTCCTTGTCCTGCTCGGCCTGCTGGCTGCCATCTACTCCCTGATTCCTCTTCCATTCCTGCACGCAGATGGTCAAGCGTGGGAGAACCCGCCGGTGGACTGCCCCTGCCATCAATGGTTTGATACCAATCTTACGACCCTAGGCAACACCCCGTTCAATCCCGGGCGGCGCAAGAATTTTTCTGTAAATTGAGCGAGAGTCAGGATGAGGGCGGGATGGATGGATTCATATCGAGGTAGATTTTGCCGGATTCCCAATCGTCGGAGATTTCGGCGAGGAGAGCGGAGACGAGGCGGAGGAGGGAGGATTCGTTTGGAAAGATGGAGGCGACGCGGGTGCGGCGTTTGAGTTCCTGGTTGACGCGCTCGATGGCGTTGGAGGTGCGGAGTCGGCGCTGGTGGGCGGTGGGGAAGGAGAAAACGGTGAAGCCTTCTGGGAGGTTATGCTCCATCCATGCTGCGAGTTTTGGGGCGGATTTGGAGTAGTCTGCGACGACTTCGGCGAGGCGGCGTTCGGCGGATGGGCGGTCCTGGGAGAGGAAGATGCTGCGGATGTCGGCGGCGACTTTTGCGCGCATGTCGAGACGTGGGACGTAGGCCTGGGCGTTTTGCTGGAGGTGGAACTGGCAGCGTTGCCAGGGGACGGCTGGGAAGACGGCGCGGCGTGCGGCGGCGAGGCCGGCGTGGTCATCGGAGACGATGATCTGGAGGCCCTGGAGGCCGCGTGTTTGCAGGCTTTGGAGGAAAGAGCGCCAGTGGACCTCGGCTTCGGAAAGGGCGACGCTGAGGCCGAGGATCTGGCGTTTCCCATCCGGGCCGACGCCCAGGGCGACGAGCACGGCGCAGTCGAGAACCCGCCCGGCCTGGCGGACTTTTTCGTATCGGGCATCGAGAATGACATAGGCGAAAGCGCCGAGCGGGCGCGAGCGCCAGTTGGCGAGATCGGCATCGAGCCTGGCCGCGCACTGGCTGACGTGAGTGGAGCTGACGCTGCTGCCGCAAAGCTCCTCGATGATGGCGGAGACCTTTCGAGTGGAGACGCCCTGCACATACATCTCCGCCATCGCGAGAGTGAGCGCTTGTTCGCTGCGGATGCCCTTTTCCAAAGCGGAGGGATAAAAATCGAGGTCGCCGCGGACCTGCGGGACAGCGAAAGTGATCGGGCCGACGCGAGTGGAAAGCGTCTTGGGCTTGAAGCCATTGGCGTAACCCTTGCGAGCCTCCGTGCGCTCGAAAGGCTGAGCACCGAGCGCGGCGGAACGCTCCGCGAACATGGCCTCATTGACGAGGATGCGAAGCGAATCGGCGAAGGCATCGGAGCCATCGTCTGTGAGAAGTTGCAGGACGGAATTCAAGAGTTCAGGATGATTGAGGCGGGCCATGTGTGTGTATTGAGTTGGATGTTTTTGAGACACCCCGACCCAAACCCATGTGGCCCGCCCTCTGCCAGACTACGAACGCGACCACTCCCCTGCGGGAGCTGCTGCGCTCGGCTCGCTTCGCTCGCCTTCGCTCCGCCGCTCCCGCAGGGGAGTCGGGCTCAGCAAAGGCAGAGCAATTTACAGAAAAACTTTTACACCGACCAATCCCGCTCTCTCGGATGCCACTGACAAAGTAAAAACGAGCGGCTATCTCAAGCTTCGTCCATGTGTGGATGGCATCATCCGGCTCAGTCTGCATATCCCTTACAAAAGACCTTCGGATTCTCCTAAATATGCGTGCCCAGGATGCACGGCCACCCGTCCTGAACTCCAGTTCTGGATCGGCCCCGAGGAAAATGAAGCGAGTCTTAAAGAAATCACACCCACAAGCGGGGATCCAGCCACCGGGACGGATTTTACCTTTGAACTGGACAAGAACAATTTCAGTTTCCCGCTGGATCTGG
Organism: uncultured Spartobacteria bacterium; assembly: GCA_903929475.1. GTDB lineage: Bacteria > Verrucomicrobiota > Verrucomicrobiia > Chthoniobacterales > Chthoniobacteraceae > SXWH01. Next base: position 6,828 of record CAIYUV010000231.1, on the reverse strand, counting down.
TGGTTAAGACCAAGAACAGGACTGCTTCCGGCAATATCACCGCCCATACGATGGACACTTGTGTGAAATTCCATCTCGTCATGGGATGCAGCTCGTGCAGCACCACTTGTGATTTAACCGCACGCCCAGATTCCGGTTTAACTACTGGAAATCCCAAGGGTGGCGTCCGCACCTATGACGATTGCGGTCAGGTGGTCACCAATACCGATGACAAATTTATATTCAGCGGGCCATCGCTTTCCATCCCAGCGGGAAGCTCTAATTTCGGCGATACAAGTGCCAGCGTCGAACTCAATATTAACACCGCCGATTACGATGGACGCAAGCTCCTTCGTTTCTCTGGTTCCCAAGACATCGCTTTCGCCGCCACCGATGGTGCATTGGATTCGGTGACAACTGACAGCAGACACACGACTATCGTGGATACGAATGTGGGTGGTCACATCCGCACCGACATTACGATCAAGACCCCCTCAAACACCACAATCCGCACAGTCAGTATTGAAAAGACCGCCGCCAACACTCTCACGGTTTCCACCACTTTTCAGGGGCATACGGATGTGATGACATGGGTTCAGGATGGAACCGGGGATATCATCAATTGGACGTTCACGGAAGGCACGGCTAACAACGGTTTGCGCACGGTCAAAAACACCAAGACACAGGTGGATCAAACCACTCATACGGACAGGTTGACTGCCCATGATGGAGCCATTGATGGACCAGTTGTCTCGGATGTTTTTGAGACACATAAACTCTATACTTGGGGTTGGGAACCGGACGCGCAGGAAGTGAGTCCTGGCAATGGCAGCCTTACTTCCACCTGGACTTACTTTACGACCGGAGTGGAAGGTGGCTTTCTTAAAAAGGCGGTGCATCCGGGTGCAAATAATGCAGATCGCACCTACGCCTCAGCGGGAAATACCACCATTTGCACCACCACTAGACCGTTCGCTGACGGGACTTCCTCTCTGATAAGAACCACCACTTGGGATGGATCGAAGGAGACCATTGAGGAAAAGGTCGGTAATTTTTTCCTGTCGAAAACAGAGACCGTTTACGGCGCGAATTCAAAGATGATGAAGAACTATTCGGACGCCACTCATTTCACGACGAGTGCGATCACTTACGTGGATCCCGGCGTGGATCCCAACAATGGCGGCAAGCCGGCATTCATGGCTCATCCCGATGGGACGATTTCCACCTATGTCTATGCCAGCGGTGCGAATCTCACCGTCACCAGCACAACAGGGGCCGGATCGGGTGTGGAGGTCACCGAGGGTTCGCAAACCGTCACCACTATCAATGTTGTAGGGCAAACCGTGGAGTCATTGACCACGGCGATTGGCACTGGGACCGGGATCGTTCTGGATCACTCGGTTGCGTCCGCAGTGGATGATCTTGGTCGCCCCACGAAAGTTCTATATTTCCCGACTAATGGCGGTGGCGAGGCATGGAACACCTCCACGGACTATGGTTGCTGCGGTGTGAATTCGGAAAAGGATCGCTACGGAATCACCACCAGCTACACCTACGATGATCTCAAACGGCGGATCACAGAGACCCGCCTCGGGGTGACAATGCAGACCGTTTACAGCGGCCTCACCACAAGCACGAAACGCAACGGTGTCGAAATCTCAAAATCCGTCAGTAATCTTTCGGGCACCTACTCTGAAAGCTGGGGGCCATCCCCGGAAACCGGGGAATTGAAGATGCTTTCCAGCAGCACGACCACCTACGGAAGTGGCGCGACGATGGTAACCACCGCTGCTTTGAGCGGAGACGCCACGGCCAGCCAGACCGAGGAACATTTTCCTGATGGCAGGATTTCCAAATCCACCGGCACGCTGTCGCCCCAGATGAAATACAGCTATGCAGTCAATGACACCGGCCTGCTTACCAGCCGCTCCTACTACATTGACGAGGCCAATCTCCGCGAAACCAGCACTTCGCAGACAGACTGGGCAGGAAGGACTACTGTCCAAACGCTCGGCACCGCAGCGACTACCTACGCATACGATGACGCCGGAGCCAGTCCCACGGGTCGTCTCCTCAGCATGGCTGATGCCGATGGTGTCACAACACTTTACGCCTACAACACCAAGGGCGAGCGCACCACCACTGCACTCGATCTCAATGGAAACGGCACCATTGATTATAATGTCGATCAGATCACTGAATCTGAAACGCTTCCCGGCGGTTATAGCGGCTACGACGTGCTCACCTCGACTACCCAAGTCTATGCCACTTCTGGCAATAATACTGCCACCACGGTTTCAACTTCGCATCGCACACCGGACGGATTGCGCTCGTGGACGATCACTCCAGGCTATTCCACGACATCATCCTCGGTGGTCAATGCAGTTTCATCCTCAGTCACTGTTCTTGGGGATATGAACCATCCCGCAGATCGGACGGAAACCACCGTCAATCCCGATGGCACGCGCAGCGTTTCCAACTACATCGCCGGGCTGCTGACCAGTATGGAGCAGCGTGACAATGGGGCCGGTGCAGGAACTTTGATTGCCTCCACGACCTATGGATATGATACCCTGAACCGCCCAATCACCAGCACGGATTTACGCACCGGGGCAACCACGACAGAATATAAGTCTGTGATTTCGGATTCGGTGAAGTCGGTTACTCCCCCTGCCGGGGTCACTCAGAAGGTGTCCTACGCCTACGATCATCGCGGTCTTACCGTTAGCACCACACTTCCCACACTTCCGGTCAGCACCGTGACAAATACGGCTTACGATGAGAGCGGTCAGGCTGTCGCATCGTGGGGCTCGCAGACTTACCCCACTTACACGACTTACGACTACGCGCATCGAATCAAGACCCTCCGCACCAATCCCACACTTGCCGGAGGTGTGCCCACGAATGCGGGTGGCTCTGTAACCACTTGGAATTACTCGACCACGACGGGCTGGCTCACGAGCAAGCGTGATAACGCGGATAAAGGGGCGACTTATACCCAAACGAACGCCGGACGCTTGAAGACCCGGACTTGGGCGCGGGGGAAGCACTGTGTGTATGATTACGTGAACGGTCGCTTGGTGGCTACGCGGTATTTTACGAACAACACGGACAACATCTCCGATACAGACACCCCGAATGTCGGCATGGTTTACAATCGGCTCGGGCAACGCACCCGGATGATCACTGCCGCCATTGGCGGTCAGCCGGGCACGAGCATCGAATACACCTACACGGCTCCAGCGTTCAATGTATCGCAGGAGGCATTCACTATTGATCCTGATCTGACCTTTTCGGTGGACGGCTCCGGTGTCAGCGTGACCGAGGGGACGGTGGAGCCTTCCATCCAGCGTGTGTTGCATCGAAAGATGGATGATACTTTGAGGAATGCAGGGGCCGATCTGCGCCTGACGTCCGCCGCGAACAGCGGGCTGGTGACCGGCAGCACGCTTGCCTACTCCGCGAGTGGACGTCTGAATACAGCCACGGCAAGATTGAACGGAGCGGACAACGTTTTCACCTACGGCTACACTGCCAATAGCTACGGCCTCATTGCGAGTGTGACGGGGCCGGTGCATACGGTGACGAACACTTGGGAGGGCGACCGCGATGTGCTGGCCTCCAAGAGCAATGCGAAAGTCAGTGATAGCTCTGTCATTTCGAGCATTGGTTACACCGTGAATGCCATCGGACAACGGACCAATGCGACACGGACGGGCGCGGCGACCAACAGCACGGCGTGGGGTTATGATGCGTTTGGGCAGGTGATAAAGGCCGATGACAGCGTGAACACTGCGGATCGTGCCTATCTCTACGATGCCATCGGCAACCGCAAGAAATCCATCGAAGGCACGACAGATCTGCCCGGTTCGGATAATTATACGACCAACCCGCTCAATCAATACACCGCAGTGCCGAGCACGACATCGGCCCCGGAGTATGATCTCGATGGGAATATGACCGCCGGGCCGTTGCCCATCGCGCCGGATGTGAATGCGACCCTTGCATGGAATGGCGAAAACCGTCTCATCAGCGTCACGCCCACCGGGGACAGCGCCACTTATCTTCAGGATGCAATGGGACGTCGGGTGTTGAAGGCGGTCAACCACAGCGGCGTCATCACGCGCACCTACTTCTTCTACGACGCCTGGAATCTCCTCGGGGAATACACCGGGCCGGTTCACACCACCGGGGCTGCCCCAAATGTCACCCTGCAACGCACGCACGCATGGGGGGCGGATTTGAGCGGGAGCTTACAGGGGGCGGGCGGTGTGGGCGGGTTGCTGGCCACTTGCCTCAACAGTGTGAGCGGGGCACCGACCTATTACCCCACTTACGACGGGAACGGGAATGTGAGCGAGTATCTGGACGGCTCCGGGGATGTGAAGTCGCATCTTGAATACGACCCCTTCGGCAACGACATCACGCCCGCTGGCACGGCTGGCTCGCTTCACAATTCCTTCCCCTTCCGCTTCTCCACCAAGTATCTCGATGCGGAGTCGGGACAGTATCACTACATCGGACGTGATTATAATCAGTCGCTAGGCAGGTGGAATAATCATGATCCGATTGAGGAAAGTGGTGGGTTGAATTTGTATGGGTTTGTGGGGAATGATGGGGTGGATAGGTGGGATATTTTTGGACTTCAATATTATGGTCCCTACATTCCTCCACCGACAATACCAGAATCGTTGTTTTCACAACTTCCAAAACTAGCAAAAGATAAGGGTTTTAATGAACTTGCTAGCCTGTTTGAATTATGGCTTTCGAGGCCAGCCTATCAGCTGCCGGACAAAAGAAAATCAAGTCCAGGGGAGCCTTACAATGATTCCATTATTAAAATGGACTGGGTTTTAAACTTTAGTAGAGCACAACATGCCTACGGGGACTTACATGATGAAACTAAGTATACTTCGCCTGCGGCTAAGAACAGAATTTTCAAACTGCTAGAGAATGCTCCAGATGGTCGCTTTGGGAAAGAATGGTTCACTCCTAAACTTACGCCAATTGAGCGACATCAATACCAAGTTCAATTTGCACACGTAGAGGGTGGTTGGGGTATCCTGCCAGATTCATTAGATGCGGCTTTACATGGTTTTAGCATGTATTCACTTATTGGTGGCTGTAAAACAACAGTTAACGGTCGCGCGGTGGTAAATATTGATCGAATAGGTGTTTATGTTCGCGATAGCTTTGATTTCACAGATGAACAGCCACTAGGTTCATGGGGTGGCTATAATTTACACAATTCAAGTTTTCGGGAATATCGACAGCATCAAGGAATGGGCGGGGACTTTTGGGTGTTTAGTGATATTAAAACAAGAGTTCTGCAAACCCCTATTCTTGTATCGCAATGAAACTTACGCGCGGCTATATTTTAATATTAGCATCTCTCGCAGTGTTAGGAATCTTTGGGTTGAATCAAATGATTTATCAAAAGGCCGAACCATGGGATAAACCCGACGTAAGTCCTGATGGACGATTTGAAATTCGCTATTTTAGAGCGTGGACTTTTCGCTCATGGTTTACCGGAGCTTCTAGTAACAAGGGATATGCGCGCCTTTATGACAGGCGTTCTGGAAAATGTCTTCAGAGTGTGTGGCTTGACGCTCTGGATGCGGCGGTTCCTTTATGGCTTGATGGCGAAGTGATTCCTCCTTCAAACAATGCCCCAGTGTGGAAATTACCATCCTACTAAAAAATAGAGGCAGCCAATAGCGGAATAGAGGCAGCCAATAGCGGGCGTATGCCAGCTACTACGAAAAATGGAATCGCGGTGAAGGTTGATTACGCTGCGCTCCTCGTCTCAAACGCTGTTGGTTTGTCTTCGCTCCGCTCAGACCGTGCGGGATGCACTTGGCTCCTCCGCCAAGTGAGGCATGAAAAGCCACTGTCGCGGCACGCATTGTCTTCGATTTGGGCCTTATATGAGGGAACAAGGGGTAGATATTTGCATTTCCAAGAAGAATGCGTCGAGTTTTTGAAACGCGGTGGGGTGGAATGTGATGGTAAGCGTCACGCGTGGCACCGTTGAGTAAGGGTAGTCGTAAATTGCGTAGGCATTATGCTACGCAATCTATGAAACGGAAAGCGGAGCATATATTGAAAGTGGATGTGACCGGGCGTGTATGGCCGCCGCGCGTGCAGAGGGAGGCGGTGCTGGATGAGTTTGAGCGGAGCGGGATGGCCGGGACGAAGTTTGCGGAACACATCGGGGTGAAGTATCCGACGTTTGCCTCGTGGGTGCAACAGCGGCGGATGGTCAACGCTTTTCGCGTGGCGCAGCGCGCTGGAGCACGAGCCAGTAGGCGGTTGCAGCAGTGAAGAAGATGTCGCGAATGAGGGCGACTTTCGGAGGAGAACCGTCGAGCGCTGCGCCGAAGCATCCGCAACTCGTAGGCAGACCACGCAGGATGGCGGCTCCGAGTGCGATAGCGAACAGCACGCAAAGCCCGAGGATGGTCGTGGCCGCTGCGACCGATGCACGATTCACGATCCACAATGCCCCGGCCAGCACTTCGAGGGGCGGGATGATGATGGCGAGCGCGGGGATAAAGGCACGGGGCACCATGCGGAAGGACTCGATGGCCTTAGCGAAGGCTGCGGGGTCCCTCATTTTCATAATGCCCGCATAGATGAAGATGCCGCCGATGACGATGCGGATGGCGGTGCTCACGAACGATGTGGAAAGCAATGGGCGCATCAGTTCTTTTCCTCCGGTAGTCCCGCCTCGTGCCATTGCTTCCAGCCGCCATTGAAAACAAACACTGGCTTCAACCCGGCGCGGAGGAGTTCGCGGGCGACGGCACGGGCGTCGTCGCAATCCACATCGGAGCAATACACGACGAG
>CAIYUV010000230.1 GCA_903929475.1 uncultured Spartobacteria bacterium | reverse complement strand
GGGCGCGCCTTTGCGGAAGGAATCCACGGCGATGACCATGAAGACGCCGCTCGCGAGCACGGCGATGGTCGCGAGGCTGCGTCCGCGGCGGCGGGAGATGTTGCGCGCGCCGAGTTGCGCGATGGATTCCGCGCCGGTGCCCCCGGCCACCCGGAGGAGTTGCACAAGTGCGAAGAGACATCCCGCGATGAGCAGTAGCGCGCCTGCGCCGAAGAATGCGCCGGAGTTTCCTTTTCCGAAAATTGCGAGTGCGAGGGCCGCGACTGCGGATGAGATGACGGCGGATGTGAGACCGAAGAATCGCGCAGGGCGCGGAGCGCCCGATGGAGCACCATCCGTCCCGGTGGCCACGCTGCCACTCGGCGAAGCCGCATTTTTTTGTGGCGCTTTGCGCGGTGTCGAAGTGGCCGGCGAGGACGCCAGCGCTCCATTCAGCAGCGCGGCGGCCTCCATTTTGAAAAGCCTCCTGCTCGCGAGCCACATCGCGATGAGCGCGACGAGCACGCCGCTCACGACGCCGATGGTCATCGTGACTGCTGATGGCGCGAAGACGAAACGCGTGCCGCCTGTCGCGCCGCCCCACACTCCGGCGAGCGCGTGCAGCACGCCCTTTGTGTAGAGCGCGGCGAGCAGCGCGCCGGCGAGCGAGCCGATGAGCGCGAGCACGAAGCCTTCGCGAAGGAACAGGCGGCGCACCTTTTTCACCGGCCAGCCGACGGCGAGCAGCAGCCCGGCCTCGGCGGCGCGCTGCTCGATGGTGAAGGTGAACAGCAGCCCCGTGAGCACCGCCGCCGCCGCGATGAGGAAGAAGCTGAAATAGACAAACAGCTCGCCGAAATCCACGGGCGCATTCGTCGCGGCGAGCGCCTGCTCGCGGAGATTCACCACGCGGAATCCGAGCGCGGCGGGGTCAATGAACGCGGCGATGCGCTCGACCTGCTCGCGCTTCGTGCCAGCGGGATAGCGGATGCTCGTGAGGTTGCCCCAGCGGTTGCCCCACAGCTCCTGGCCGGTTTTCAGCGTCACGAATGCCTTCGGCGTGCCGCGATATTTTTCCCAGTATGCCTCGTCCTTTTTGCGGACGCGCGTCGCGTCGAAATCGAAGCCGGGCTTCCATTTTCCGAAGCTCTTTTTGTCGGGCACGTTTGGAAAATCGGGCATCCACGAATCCTTGCCGTCGGCATCCGTCTGGAGCTGCGGCGTGTCCATTTCGAGGATCGGCGCGGCGACGGTGAAAGTGCGCGTCTTCTCGACGAGCTGACGCCGCTCGCCCATCACGAAATACTTCAGCGTCACCTTCGCGCCCGGCGCGACGCCGAGGTCGTCCGCGAGCCAGCGCGTGATCTGGATTTCGTCGTCCGCCAGCTTCGGATTCACAAAGCCCGACGCAGCCGCATCAATCGCCGTGACCATCGAGTAAGGCGTGGCGTTGGCCTTCGCATCCGAGCCGTCGCCGGCGTGGAGTTCGTTGACGAAATATGTCAGTGAATCGAGGCCGGGGGGTGGCTTTGGGCCGGGAATGGGAATTCGTGCGCTAGATCCGTTCACGCTCGCGACCTGCGCATCCTCCGGCGAAAGTGGGGGGTCTATGTAAATCGAGTGTTCGTCCGATTCTTCGCTCTTCCTCGCCGCGAGCACAACTGCAGGGTCGAGAAAGACTCGCGGGCTCCGAAGTTCCATACCGCGCCCATCCGGCAGTTCGCGGACAACCACTTCGTCGCCAAATTGCTGCGTCAGTTCAATGTCATCCAACACGAGTCCGCTCGGAGTGAAAACCAACGTTTCCGGCTGCATGATTCCAAACGTAAGCCGGCTGACGATCTGACTTCTTCGAATTCTCGCTTTGTCCGCATCGCTAACAATCGAGAAGACGGCGGACGGTTTCAAAAACACATTCACCTTATCCCTCTCGCCCAATTTCTCCTGCAAAGCCGCAAGCGGCACGAACGCCGTGTGGGGCGGCACCTGTCCGCTCGCGAGCGCGAAGCGGCCGAAGTCCGCATCGCCCACGACGCGCGCGACGCGCGCGGTGAGCGTGACGCCCGCGTCCTCCGCGCCGGAGAGCGGGGCGTCCTTGGAAATCGCGGACGGCTTTTCCATCCGCAGACGGATTTCGTCGCCAGTCTTCACGCCGAGCTGCGCGGCGAGGCGTTCATTGAGCACGATGGATGTTGCCTCGGGTAGGGCGGGTATTTTACCCGCCGGGCCGGGTATCCTACCCGGCCCTTCGGACGTCGTTTGATGAACGTCTGTCGCAGGACGCGCGGGGTTGTTGCCGACGGTTGTCGTGGTTTCCGAGGCGTTGGTGACGCCCGGTGTGCCGGGTAGAATACCCGGCACGGCGGGTTGGAAACCCGCCCTACCCGATGCAGGACGTTCGTTCGCATCCGCACGGTTGGGGTCTTGTGATGCGGTCTCATTTTTCCCGCCGTCCGCAAACGGATCCTTTCCCGATGGCGACAATTTCCAAAACGCATCGTCCACGCCGACGATCTGGACTTTGTTCGCGAGTGCCTTTCCATCGGAGCGCGCGGTGGTGCCCGAGAGCAACAGCACGCCGGCGGCGTCCGGCCCCGGCGCAAATGTGCGGGCCACGACTGACGACCGCCTTTCCATCTCGCGCGGCCACGGGACGAAGCGCTCGCCGCAGAGCAGTGCCTCGCCGATTTTCCCCACGCGCGCCTCCGCCTGCGCGCGGAGCGTGGCCTTCACCGAATCGCCGACCATGAGCGCGCCGGTGAGCACGAGCGCGGCGAGCGCGGAGCCGAGGATGACGCCGAGGTGCGTGCGCCAATAGTGGCGGATGCTGTCGAGCAGCAGGCGGCGCGTGGTCATCGTTTGTATTTTGGTGTCACGCAAAGGCGCAAAGACGCAAAGGTTCCTCCACGCAATTTTTCACTTTGCGTCTTTGCGCCTTTGCGTGAGGCATTTTTTGAAAACGTGATCATTGCGCGGAGGAGATTTTTCCATCGGCCAGCTCCAACACGCGTCCCATTTTCTGCGCGAGGTCGGGCGCGTGGGTGACGAGGACGATGGCGACTTTTTCCCGCGCGTTGATCTCGGCGAGCAACTCGGCGAGTTGCGCGGCGTTCGTGCGGTCGAGCGCGCCGGTGGGTTCGTCGGCGAGGAGCAGGCGCGGGCTTTGGATCAAAGCGCGGGCGATGGCTGCGCGCTGGCGTTCACCGCCGGAAAGCTGGCCGGGGCGGTGATTGAGGCGATGGCTGAGGCCGACTGCGGCGAGTAAACTGGCAGCGCGGTCGCGAAGTGCGGCGCGGTCGGCCTTGGGATTTGCGAGCGTGGGGACGAGGACGTTTTCCAGCACGGTGCATTGCGGGAGCAGGTGGTGGAGCTGGAAGACGAAGCCGACTGTCGTGTTGCGAAACGCAGCGAGAGCGTTGGCGTCGAGCTGCGCGAGGTTGTGGCCGGCGACGATGACTTCGCCCGAATCGGGCCGGTCGAGAGCGCCGAGGAGATTGAGGAGCGTGCTTTTCCCACAGCCGCTCGGCCCGGTGATGGCCACGGTCTCGCCATCGGCGAGAGCAAATTCAGCACCTGCGAGCACGGGCACGCGGGCATCGCCAGCGGCGTAGGTTTTGGTGACGTTGCGAAGTTCGGCGAGCATGGCGGGGAAAGTAATCAACATTCCCCGATGCGTGACCAGCCGCGAGTGAGGAAACCGCGCCGCGCGCAAAACTCAAACGCGCTACGCCCGCCTCACCAGCGAAGTCCGCCTGCTCGAACGCAACGACCCCGAGTATTTGAGCCTCTTCATCTGCGACAATCTTTTCCCGGTTACATGAAAACCGGCGAGACCATCTTCCGCATGGAGCAGCAGGGGCAGGGGAAATAGTTTTCCCGCGCCTGCCTTCGCGGGCTTGAACTGGAGACTCTCCACACTACACTCCCGGCATGTCCACCATCGCAGAAGTCGAAAAACTCGCATTGGATCTACCAGATTCCCAGCGGGCCGTGCTGGCTGCTCATCTGCTCCACTCACTTCCGTCCGTTCTCCATGATGAAGACGAGGGTATTGCAGAGGCTTTGCGGCGTGATGCCGAGTTTGAGGCGAATCCCGACATCGGAATTACCTTGGAGCAGCTCGACCAGCAGATAAGCGCCCGCCGATGCTGATGCGGCTCGTCCTGCATCCGAAGGTCAGCTCCGATGTTCAGGCGATCATGGAGTATTACGAGCGGGTTGCCGGCCCGGAGCTTGCAGATGATTTCTATAGCGAGTTGAGGCGTTTCATGCTGGAGGCTGCCGGGCGGCCCGAATCGTTTTCCATCCGCGAACGCGAGCTTCGCCGCGTCAACCTGCATCGCTTCCCCTACCATTTTCTTTTTCGCATCGCAGGGGATTCTGTGCGGATTCTGGTCGTCCGACATCACCAAAGACATCCAACGCTGGGCATTCGTCGCCAATAAATCGGCAACGCCCCTACGACCGCTTCACCGCTTCGAGATCCGCGTCCACCATCAGCTTGGTGAGTCCTTCGAACGTCGTCTGCGGCACCCAGCCGAGTTTCGTCTTCGCTTTTGTCGCGTCGCCGATGAGCAAATCCACCTCCGCCGGGCGCTCGTAGCGCGCGTCGTATTTCACGAAGTCCTGCCAGTTCAGCCCCACGTGGGCGAAGGCCACCTCGCAAAACTCCCGCACGCTGTGCGTCTCGTTTGTCGCGAGCACGTAGTCGTCGCCCTCGGGCTGCTGGAGCATCCGCCACATGCCCTCGACGTATTCTTTCGCGTAACCCCAGTCGCGCTTCGCGTCGAGATTGCCGAGGTAGAGTTCCTTTTGAAGGCCGAGTTTGATGCGCGCCACGGCCCGCGTGATTTTGCGCGTCACAAATGTCTCACCGCGCCTCGGGCTTTCGTGGTTGAAAAGAATCCCGTTCGTCGCGTGCATCCCGTAGCTCTCGCGGTAGTTCACCGTCGCCCAATACGCATACACCTTCGCCACCGCATACGGGCTGCGCGGCCAGAACGGCGTGGTCTCCGTCTGCGGCACGGCCTGCACCTTTCCATACATCTCGCTGCTCGATGCCTGGTAAAAACGCGCCTTCACCTTCGCCTCGCGGGTTGCTTCGAGAATGCGGATCGTCCCCAGCGCCACGACGTCGCCCGTGTATTCCGGGATGTCGTAGCTCACGCGCACGTGGCTCTGCGCGCCGAGGTGATAGATTTCCTCCGGCTGGACGCGGTCAATGAGCCGCGTGAGGTTCAGCGAATCGCTGAGGTCGCCGTAGTGCAGGAAAAGACGCACGCCGTTCACATGCGGGTCCTGATAGAGGTGGTCTATGCGCGAAGTGTTGAACGTGGACGCGCGGCGGATGATGCCGTGGACCTCGTAACCTTTTTCGAGCAAGAGGTCGGCGAGATAACTGCCGTCCTGCCCCGTGATGCCGGTGATGAGTGCTTTCTTCATGTGCGGGCCGCGAGAGAACAGGAAGCGCGCTTTCGCGAAAGCAAAAAAACTTTGTTCTTACGCGGCGTCCTTGTCCTGAGGCTCCCTGTCATTTCGCCTCAATTCAGATTCGCTCTTCGTATTCATCGTGCCTGCCGATGAAAAACCAGAGGAGGCTTCCGTCGTGCTCGATGCCGAGGGCGCGGTGGTTGTCGTCCACGCGGACGGACCAGTAGCGACCCACGCGCTTGAAATGCAGGGAAGGATGCCAGTGGTTGTCGAGCCAGAGGGCATATTGTTTGGGCGCCCGCGCTTGAACCTCCGGGCGCAGGTTATTGAATTGCTCCCAAAATTCAGGCGCGACGGAGGAATTCATCGAGCGGTGTGCTTTTGCCAGCCTTTACAGTGCTCAGCGCACGGTCGGCCATCGCGTCGAATTTCCCGGCGAGGATCGCCTGCTCGAATTTTTTGTCCACATCCGCCGCCCGCCGTTCGTCGAGCCACGCGAGCAGTGCTGCGTAGTCGGCTGGCGGAAGCGATTCAATGGCGTGTTCGATTTCCAAGACCGTGCTCATGCCGGGAAGTTAGCGCGCCTTTTCCATGATGCCAAAGCGAAATTCACAGGCCATGCCTGCCCGCCGCCTAAGCCGCGTCCTTGTCCTGCTTGCGGCGGATGAGCGGGGTCTTCTTTCCTTCGACGACGGCGCGGTTGATGGTGACCTCGGCGATGTCTTCGCGGCTGGGCACGTCATACATCACGTCGCGCATGATGCGCTCGAAGAGGCTGCGCAGGGCGCGGGCGCCGGTGCCGCGCTTGACGGCCTGCTCGGCGAAGGCGCGCAGAGCGTCCTTGGTGATGTTGAGGCTGACGCCTTCCATGCTGAGGAGCTTGGCGTATTGCTTGGTGAGGGCGTTTTTCGGCTCGGTGAGGATGGAGACGAGTTCGTCCTCGGTGAGCGGGTCGAGCGCGGTGACGACGGGGAGACGGCCCACGAATTCCGGGATCATGCCGAAGCGGAGAAGATCCTCGGGTTCGCAATGGCGGAGGATTTCGCTGAAGGGGATTTCCGTCTGCGGGTCGCCGTGGGCGGTGTGCATGGAGCTAAAGCCGAGGACTTTTTTGCCACGGCGGCGCTCGATGATTTTGTCCATGCCGACGAATGCTCCGCCGCAGATGAAGAGGATTTTTTCGGTGCTGACCTGAATGTATTCCTGCTGGGGATGCTTGCGTCCGCCCTGCGGGGGGACGTTGCACGTGGTGCCCTCGAGGATTTTCAAAAGCGCCTGCTGCACGCCTTCGCCGCTGACGTCGCGGGTGATGGAGACGTTCTCGGTTTTGCGCCCGATTTTATCAATCTCATCAATATAGACGATGCCCATCTCGGCGCGCTTCACGTCGTAGTCGGAAGCCTGGAGCAGGCGGAGGATGATGTTCTCCACGTCCTCGCCGACGTAGCCGGCCTCGGTGAGCGTGGTGGCGTCCGCGATGCAAAAAGGAACGTCGAGGATGCGCGCGAGCGTTTTCGCGATGAGCGTCTTGCCGCTGCCGGTCGGGCCGATGAGCAGGATGTTGCTCTTGTCAATTTCCACATCGTTCAGCGGGTCCACCGTGGGCTGCTGGCCGGGCGCGCCGCCGCTGTTGTGGAGCAGGCGCTTGTAGTGGTTGTGAACGGCGACGCTCAGCGTCTTTTTCGCCGAGTCCTGGCCGATGACGTAGTTGTCGAGCTGGCGGCGGATGTCGGCGGGCTTGGGCACGCGGAGCTGCGTGCTGTGGCGGCGCGTTTCCTCGTTGAGTTCCTTGTCGAGGATGCCCTTGCAGACGTTGATGCAGGAGTCGCAGATATAGACGCCGGGGCCGGCGATGAGTTTGCGGACTTCGGCGTGCGATTTGCCGCAGAAGCTGCACATGGTGAGATTGG
>CAIYUV010000229.1 GCA_903929475.1 uncultured Spartobacteria bacterium | reverse complement strand
CAACTCACTTCGTTTAGCGCGACAGTTATTCGAGAGCGCTTGCCACAGTCCGCACACCTGCGACTCCCCTACACCCGACGATATTCGCGTCCCGTTTTTGAGTTTCTCCGCACACTCACGTCGCCGACAACGGATCGCATCGTGCAGAGCCTGCGGTCGGATCGCAGCCTGCCCGAAGGTCCGGAAGTTGAAGTCCATCAGGTCGCGCCCGGAAATATGGAGACACAGCTCGCAAATATTGTCTCTCGGTGGATCGGGAATGGCTTTTGCCGCCCCGAACAAATTCTGATTCTCGCTCCGCATCAGAAAATCAGAACATCGCTCGCAGCGTGTTCTGAAATTGCCGGGTTGCCGATTGCTGATGACATTCAACGTGCGCCGGGACAGCTCAATCTACTTTCCGTGCGTCGCGCCAAGGGGCTCGATTCCCTCGGCGTGATCCTCGTTGATTTTCCGCAATTCGAACAACTCGCCGAAGGGCAGGAAAAGATGGACTTTTTCATGGGAGCAAGCCGCGCCCGTCAACTGCTCGCAGTGCTGCATCCCGATGCGGACACAAGTGAACAGACCGGTGAGGTTTGATTTAAGAAATTTCCACTCGTTTCCACTCGGTGCCACTCGGTGCTACAAGCCGCACTTTTCAACCGCCGTTTACAGCAGTTCAAAGCTCGAGGATTCGTCCACACAGTGAAGAATGAATTCGTCTGAGCTTTCAGTTTTCTGCCTTCACACATTGTTAATTCCTAGCATCTTCGACGCATGGCAGATTCCCTGACCAAAGCACGGCGAAGCTGGAACATGAGCCGGATCAAGGGCAAGGATACCGCACCGGAAAAAATCGTGCGCTCAATCCTGCACCGGCTGGGCTACCGGTTCCGCCTGCACAAAACAAAACTGCCGGGCCGGCCGGATGTGGTGCTGCCGAAACATCAAACGATTGTCTTTGTGCATGGCTGCTTCTGGCATCGCCACAAAAACTGCAAGGATGCCACTATGCCCAAGACGCGGCGCGAATGGTGGCAGGCCAAATTGGAAGGCAATACAGCGCGGGACAGACGCAATCAATCCGCGCTCCGTCGGGAGGGCTGGCGGGTGCTGACAGTGTGGGAATGCGAAACGGAAAAGCCGGAAAAACTTACGCAGCGGCTAAGTCTTTTACTGAGAAAATAATAGATCTCAGGCAATGCAGCCGGCCACGTGTTCTTTATACTTTTCTTTGCTGATCTGGTGACTGTAGTGAGTCAGTTTAATCAGCTTTGAATATTCTTCCGGCCGGAGATTCTTCTTCAGAATCGTGTAGGCGGTTACGCCAAAAGCCAGAATTACGGGAGCCTTCGTGCCCAGATCGCGCAATTCCTCCCTAAAACTTTCAAGATTTTCAGAAAGTGTCTGAGGGTGCACCCGCAAGTGAGCCACGACATCTTTCGAATTCAGCATCACCAGGTTCTTAACAATGTCGGTCATGTATGCCCCGTAATAAGGCGTGTGGCGGAAGGCGTGGCGAATTTTGAAATCCTGCGCCCGCGGACTCGGATCATGGAAATTCCCAAATGGTGCCGTGTTTCGTTCTAATCTGGAAAAATTCAGCGCGACCATGACCACGTTGGGCTTCAACGCTTCGAAAAGGGCTGGATTGGATACCGGATCAAATACGGTCATATCACCCATATTCGATTTAGGGGTTTTTATGGGTTCCGCCCAAACCGCCCAACTGGCGTAAGTGCCATGTTTTTGTCGGACAGATTCAAATCGCTCGCGGTCAATCATTGATATCAAAAAGCGGATTACCTTTTGGCTACGGGGCACAGGGCAAACTCACTGACTCGACGGGCAGCCGGTTTGCCGGGGCGGTGCGCGACCAAATCCGTAACATCACGCGGGGCGATTTCCTGAATGTCCTCAAGCTGGAAACGGTAGTAGTATGCGGCGTGCATGTCGGTGAGCGGGCGGCCGACCTCGGTGGCACGCTCCTGCGCGGTCACCAGTTTTACTTCCTTCACTTTGGCAACCCAGCCCGCCGTCTGCCGGCGGTAATAAGCGACAAAGAAGTCAGAGCGGAACGGATCAAACTGCAAATCGGTGGCTTCGCCCGGTTCACCGGAAGCATCCGTTTTCCATTCCACAGCATGGCAGAAAAAAGTGTGGGTGTTCCGGCAATCCAGCGCGGCGTCTTCCCCGCGGACGTAACAGAGCAGCAGTTGAGTGTCTTTGGGCGGGCGGTTGCCCAGCCGCAGAGAGGCGGGACCAGTAGAGTATTCTACAGAATCTTCCCTGACTGTGGACTCCGTCCAGTAATCTATGCGGTAGCTCTGCGAAAATTGCGTCAGGTGATGCGTCAGAATATTTCGAATAAAATCGCAAACAGAACTGAGTCCCACCGGCGGTTGTTCGTTTGAAGGTGGTCGCAACGCAAAGGCCCCGATGCCCGGAATAATTTCATGGTAACGCTCAAACGTCTTTTTGCCCTTATCCAGTTCCGACGCGATTCCCGGATAAAGAACATACGAGCCAACGGTGCGACGGATGGCCTCGTTGTAGGTGTGCATTTTGTAGAGATCGTCCGTTTTGGCTTTAGCGGTAGCTTTTGGTTCAGGATGATCCTTTTCATCGCTCCCTATGATGCCAGCCAAATTCTCTCCACGATACTTCGCATCGAAGTGGAGATAAGCGATCCGGCCCTGTTCCTCCGCTTTCTTTTCTGCCTCCTGCCATTCAAGGTCAGCCAATTCTTCAGGAATGATGACGAGCGTATAATCGGGATAGAATGTCGAGCTATAGCTGCCGCGTTCTCCAACCGCTGAATTTTTAAACTCGCGGTTATAGAAGAAATGCACGGCCAGTTTGCGTTCACCAAGCGACCAGCGAAACCGGCAGAAAGAGGCATGATCTTCCGACAGATTGACCACCAACCGGCCATCATCTGCCCGGCAGCAAAATGGCAGGGCGCCGTCCACAATGGCGCGCGGATCATGTTCCGGCTCCATCTTCAACACTTCCTTGAAGGCGCGAACGAGAACGAAATAGAGCCAATACTCGTAAAGTTTATCCACCCTCCGGCTGGTGCCTTTGTAGGCTTCACCGCGTCCGGGCCAGTCGATTTTGGCGGCGACATCCAGCACCAACCACGCCTGCAAGATTTCGCGGTAGCCTTCGCGCCGCTGGAGCGTGGTGCTTTCAAAGGGAATGCGCTGAAGTTCCCCGACATCGTCGAACAATGGCAGGGCGAGAAAAGAATCCAGTGATTGTTGCAAGGCTTCGGCCTCGCGCACGACCGGACTTTCCGCCGGCCACCGCTTTGCTTGCAATACATCGTCACACAGATTGCGGAAATCTTTCAGGGCAAATTTCAGGAAACGATTCGGCGGCGTATCGAGCGAGTCATAACGGCGTTCTTCGCGCAATTCCTCCGCGACGATGGCACCGTCCTGGCGATGCCAGCCGCGACCGTGGCGCAAAGGATTCCGCAGAAACAATGATGGATTCGCAGCACCGGCCGGTTTCCAGTCGCGTTCGGACTCCAGCCGGCTGTGGGGTTGGCGCTGGATGATTTCCAGATACAAATCCAGCCGGTCCGGCCCCAGCACATAACTCAAATAGGAAAACTGCTCTAATAAAGTCTGCGCTCTTTTGGCCGGATCGGAGATGAGGTTCAACGTAGTGGGGGTGCCCCAATCCAGCAGAAGCTGCTGACATTCCCTGCCGATGGACTCGAGCATTGACCGATATTCCTGTTCGTAATCCAGCTTAGGCGAGGCGACCTCAAACCGGATCGTCACTTCCGGACAACCCGTCACTGTTATTTTAATCCAGGCGGCACCGAGAAAGTTTACAAAACTGAACCGGCCATAATTATCAACCTGTCGCCAGAGATTGCGGTCGCCGCAGGCCGAAAGGCTGGAGGTTATCTTTACCTCCGGCATGGGCCCTTTAAATTCCAGCCTCCACGCATAATCCCGATGTTCAAAAATACGCCTGTTTGCCAAATGTTGAGGGAACTTCCGCGATGATAGGAATCACGGTTTCCTTGGGGCCGATGGACCAGATCTTGATCGCCTCGGCTTTGGACATCGCTCCGAAATAATGGGACTTCAGAACGGCTGCACCCCCGGAGTGTCCGAACTCGAAGGTCAATTTCTCCAGCGGCTTGCCCAGCGCGAGCATCACTGACGCATGAGTATGCCGAAGACCGTTGTCGGGCCAATCGGGATCGTCACTATCACCTTGCGGAGGATCGAACAGATCGCACCATACCCTCCACCCGGCATTCCTGCGCACCGCTTTTTCTTTGCGGAACCAGTTCGAGGGAAGAACCGTTTTCCCAACCGGATAAGCTTTCAGCCAGGCGGCCAGCGGAGCGGGCATTTCTATGAATCGACGACGACCGGTTTTCGTGGAGTCGATGGGCAAAGTGATCCCATCGGGGGTAATGTTCTTGGGCTCCAGACGTTCGAGTTCCGACTTGCGCAAGCCTGTGAACAGCGCAACGGCGAAAGCTGGCACACATTCCGGGTAAAGATTTTCCGCTGTGCTCAGCAGCTTCTTGCACTGTGATGAGGTGAGGATGCCGATCTCCTGTTTGCGAGTCTGGCTGTGATCTGCCGGGGCGGGTGTAAAGACCGCTCCAATATCGAAAAAGCATCGGGCCAGCACCAAGGCGCTCATTGATCATAAGCTGCCCACCATGCGTATGACCGGAGAGCGTGAGAGGGATGCCCTCTGCTAAATCCCAAGCGTGGGGGTGATGAGCGAGCAGAAGTTCAAATGCGGAGGAGTCACGACGTGCCGAGAGTGCTCCAATGTCCTCGCGCATCGCAGACAATCCGTGGCTCCACGGAATACCGAGCAAATGAACACGCTGCCCACGAATCGTCACTGAGGCTGTGTCGCCAATTAAAAGCGGAATACCGCCTTGCTCCGCCTCAAGCCGAAAGATTCGTGGGTCTTCGATGAGGTCGTGATTGCCCTCACACCCCGCAATGATATGTCGGGCACGGAGAGCGCGGATGATTTCGATGGCCGCAGGCAGGTCGCGCAACGAGTGGTTGATGAAGTCGCCGGTCAGCGCGATCATGTCGGCGTCGAGCCGGTTCGTTTCCTCCACGATTCTTTCCAGCACACGTCCACGGGTGAAGCGCCCCACGTGAAAGTCGGAAAGATGAGCGATGGTCATCCCATCGAGCGCGGGTGGAAGTCCTGAAACTTGGACGGTAAGTCGGCGGACGCGAAAGCCGTCGAGTTGCGCCTCTCCGATTGCTGCGGCCCCGAACGAAAGCATGGGAGGGGTAAGTGCTGCTGCTGCACCGATGAAGTCGCGCCGGGTCATCTCCACTTCAGCGGTATCGGGAGGAACCGTCTGCTGCCGCTTTCGGAAAAGCCGAGAAACCTGCATGGCGAGAGCCTTCGTGAAGCGCCACAATAACCACGGAAGTAAAATCACGAGATGCCATGCGATAATGGTAGAATGAAACCAGCGAGGGATCAGTTCCTCTAGTGTCGCTCCTTTGCGGGAAAGGATGATGGCGATCATTCCCAATAGCTGCACGGCACCGAAAGTTGCGACGCACCAACGAACCCACCGCTTACGGAGGCTCAGGGCTGCAAGGCACCAAACGACATCCCCGAGAACCATGAGCGATAGAATGGCGAAAAACATTTGCAGATACGGCTAGCTCAAAAATGCCGTGGAAGCATGAGCAGCAAAAGAAGCTGCGGAAACAGGAACGAGAAACGCCCTAAAAATACTTCAACCGGCATAGCCATTAGCCATCTATACGCATCATTTCACAAAACGCCACGCTCCGTGCTTGAGCAGTATTGCCTTTCCTTTGCGCGGGCGTCATCTGCCTGTCGCAACTCATGAAGCGCTTTCTCGTCAGTCTCTTTCTCCTCGCGACATTCGCGAACGCTTATTCCGTAGAGCCTCCCGTTGCCAACCTACCGATCATCTCCCTGCCGGTGCGTGTGCACCTTGTGCAATCGGAGACGATGCCGGAAATGCACACGACGCTCGTCGAGGCGGACATCCGGCGCATCTTTGTCAAAGTGAACTCAGTCTGGGCGCAGGCGGGTATTCAATTCGAGATTGAGTCCATCGGGCCAACGCAGGCAGTCGCGCCCATGCCGGAGGCGCGAGGTAAACAGGAGTTTGCGCAGGTAAAGGCGATGATCCCCAAGGAACGTCTCGGCCATGCGGCGCTGGATGTTTGCTATGTGAAGAAAGTCGGGCCGAATGGATTCTTTTACGAGGATTTGATCGTGGCGAAGGACACCGCATCACTCAAGGAAGTGCCCGGCGGCCTGGATGAGCCATTGCCGCGCGTCACCTCGCATGAAATCGGTCACGCGCTGGGCCTCCAGCACCGGCAGGACACGACAAACCTGATGGCTTCCGGCACCACAGGCTATTCACTGAATGAAGCCGAGATCGCGATGGCGCGTGCCAAAGCGAAGGAGCTCCTGGACAAGTTTCATTCGTCGCAGGGCGCACACCAAACGCCACACTGACTCGCTGGAAGATGAGGATTTGAGGCCGGTGCGGGAAAGTTTATGATGGCATTCTCAGCTTGTCCGCTGCTACCCACTCCCCCAAACTCTTCCCACTCTCCAACACCAAGACTACGTGGAAAGCGCGAAACCAATTTTTCAGAGGTAGCTAAACCATGAAACTCCTTGGGAATATCATCTGGCTGATTTTCGGCGGAATCCTGATTTCCATTGAATACCTCATTTCGAGTATCCTTTTAATGGTGACTATTATTGGAATACCCTTCGGGCTTCAAACTCTGAAACTCGCAGTGCTGGCACTGTGGCCATTTGGTGCTGAAGTAAGAACAATACCGGGCAATACAGGATGCATCTCCACGCTGATGAATATCATCTGGATTTTGATTGGTGGAATTTGGATCGCGCTGACGCACCTGGCTTTTGGTGTGCTGTTCGCCGTAACAATCGTTGGGATTCCATTTGCCCTGCAGCACTTCAAGCTGGCCGGACTGGCTCTGACTCCTTTCGGAAGGGATATTGTGTAAATTTTCGTCCGTTCACTAACTCCCCGTGATCAATCCTCGGGCTGCCCGGTGCGGCGGAAGTAAAAGCAAATTCCTTGCAGAAAAATTGATTCCGATTTCCGACGACAACACCCGCAACTTTGAGTGTCGCACATTGAACTCAAAAAATGATCGCGAAAGCCCACTTGGGCGGTAGCCTGCTACGGTCGACATGGCATTCCTCCTCATTCACATGCTCAAATATTTAATGCCGCCCTGCACAATTCGGCTCTTCGCCGTATGCCTGCTCGCCGCTGGCTGCATTTGGTCCCGCCCCGTGCTCGCAGACTCTGCTTACATTCGGGTGAACCAAGTCGGCTATCTACCCACGGAGGTTAAACGTGCCGTTCTTCTCGCGAGCGGGCCGATCTCTGGTTCATTCAATGTAATTGATGCGAATGGGAACGTCGCACTGACTGCGGTTGTGCCAGCCTCCATCGTTGGAAGCTGGAATGCTGCGTATCCCGAGACTTACGCGCTCGATTTCAGCGCCGTAACGGTTCCCGGAACCTACCACGTCGTTGTGAATGGGACGGTCTCTCCGAACTTTCAGATCGGCACGGGCGCGATGGTCTATGGTCCGCTCGTCGCCAATTCCCTTTTTTATTTCAAAGCCCAGCATGACGGGCCGGACGTCGATCCCACGATTCTTCAGCGCAAGTCATCCCATCTGGAAGACGAAGCGGCATTCGTGTATTCGCCGCCAAAATATCAGTATGACCAGATCGTTCATTCTCTGATCCCGATCGGCGGGCCGGTCGATGCCTCGGGCGGATGGTTCGATGCGGGCGACTATCTTAAGTTTGTGGAGACCTGCAGCTACGTGACCGGTGTGATGTTATTCACAGTCCGCGAATATCCCGACGCTGTGAAGAGTCCCCAAACCGACTTCCTCACTGAGAGCAAAGTCGGCCTTGATTGGCTGTTGAAAATGTGGGATCAAAAAACGGAGACACTCTATTACCAACTCGGCATAGGAGAAGGCAGCCGGGACGGATATTTCGGTGGAGACCACGACCTCTGGCGACTTCCCGAGGAGGATGATTTGCGGGTAACTTCTCCAGGAGATTATTGGTTCTATCTCAAATTCCGGCCGTTGCTCCGGGCGGGCCGCGGGCATTCCCTCATCAGTCCGAATCTCGCCGGCAGACTCGCTGCGGCCTTTGCCTTGGGGTCGCAAGTCTTCCGGGCGACCGATGCCGCTTACGCAGACAAATGCCTTCTCGCCGCGGAGACAGTGTTCAGACTGGCAGACATCCGCAGGATTACTGTGACGACATCCCCGTTCGACTATTATCCGGAAACCGAATGGCGCGATGACTTGGAATGGGGAGCCGCCGAACTCGCGCTCGCACTACAAGCACCCGGAGTCCCCAAGAACCTCACCAAACGCGGCGCAGTGTCTTACCTCCGAACGGGCAGTGTTTGGGCGTCGCGCTATATCCGTGCACAGACAAAGGGTCAGACAGATACGCTCAATCTCTATGACACTAGCGCCCTCGCTCATTACGAGCTTGCGACGGCAATTTCAAAGGCCGGATCCGTGAGAGGATTGCTGATCAGGACGTCGGATTTGGAAAAGAACCTCAAGCAGCAGATCCAGACCGGAGTCAATCAGGGAGCATTGGATCCGTTCGGGTTCGGGCTCGCATACGGTTCCGGTGTCGACCTGGCTCCGCACGCTTTCGGGCTGACGGTGACAGCGCAGTTGTTCAAGAAACTCACCGGTTCCAGTGAGTTCGATTCCTTTGCCGCCGCGCAGCGGGACTGGGCTTTGGGACGCAACGCTTGAGGCGCAAGTTTTGTCATCGGAGCAGGATCGTCCTTCCCATTTGAACCGCAGAATCCGGTGGCAAATCTCGTCGGAACCCTCAATGGAACCGCACCGATCCTCTTAGGTGGCGTGGTTGACGGCCCCCAACCCACGGATGTCTTCGCGGGTCTCGGCACCCTACAGGGAATGCGGACCAGTTCCGCCAATGCGACGAAATATGCCGCCTTCACAGCACTATTCGACGGCCAGAGCGTCGGCTATCTTGATCAAGTTGCGTCTTACGCGACCATCGAGCCGGCGGACGATTACTCGGTGATAGCATTCCTCGCTTTCGCGCAAATGGCAACCGCTCCGTAAACTTCTTTTTGGAAAAAGATCAGCACCATGGAACACATTTTTTGAAAAACAAGAAACACCTAAAATCAGCGAAGCACTATGGAATTGCCATCGCTGCGTTTGCTGATTTTGGTGATAAAATAACTGGTAGATGAGGCCTCGCCTCTCGTGGCGGGCGATGAGCTTTTCTCGTCTGCCGACTTGCGTGCTACGAGGCGCGGAGTAGCGTCGAGTCCGCTTGCATCCTTCCTCAATCATCATTCTGCATTCCTCAATCCCTCGCTCCCTTCAGCCGCCATCAATCCCCCACGCCGATCTTCGCGCTGACCCTCCACGGTTCGGCGGGCATGCAGGCAAATTTCTAACAGGAGCTGTGACGTGGGTGGGACTGCGGAGAAAATGGCCGGCCATGCTGCTGGCGGTTTGCGCCGCCTTGGCAACCTTTGGGACGCTGGCCGCCGCGGAGACAGTGGTTCTCCCGGACGGGACGGCCTTTCCGTTCTGGAACGACCGCACAGACTACCGGGCGACCTACCACGTTGCCTGCCAGAATCCGCAAGCCTCCGACGCAAACCCCGGAACGCCAGAGAAGCCGTGGCGAACGATCAACCGTGCGGCAGAGATGCTGCAACCGGGCGAGAAGGTGATCGTTCACGAAGGGGTGTATCGGGAATGCGTCAGCCCTCAGCGGGGCGGCACCGGTTCGCAGGCCATGATTGCCTACGAAGCGGCCAAAGGTGAGCAAGTAGTCGTCACAGGAGCAGTCCCGTGGGTGCCACGCTTCCAGCCGAGTTCCGGCTGGGACCCGCGAGTGAAGACCGTCTGGATGGCCGACTTCCCGGCGGAGATGTTTGTGGGTTACAATCCATTCTTGGCCAGGAATTTCTATGAAGAGTTCCTGACCTGCCGCAACAAGGAGGACTTTGCGAAGTATATGCTGCGGCGAGGCCATGTCTTCGTGGACGGCAAACCGCTTCAGCAGGTCGCTCGCTACGCCGATCTAGTCCAGCGGGACGGTGCCTTTTGGGTCGAGGAACCTGGGCTAAGAATCCATTTCCGGCTAGCCCGAGATGTGGATCCACGCCAGGCCGCGATCGAAATCACGGTGCGAGAACAAGTATTCGCCCCACGCCAACGCGGCCTGGGCTACATCCGCGTGAGCGGCTTCCATTTCGAACGCGCGGCCGACGGTGTTCCGGTGCCACAGCGTGCCATGGTCAGCACCAGCCGAGGCCACCACTGGATTCTGGAGAAGAACGAAGTCCGCTGGGCGAATGCCTGCGGTATCGACGTGGGGAATCAGGACTGGAAGGCTGCCCGGCCGGACGAGTTCGGCCACCACATTGTCCGGGGCAATCTGGTCAGCGATTGCGGAGTCTGCGGTATTGGCGGCTGCGCCTTCGTCGACTACACCCTCGTAGAGGATAACCTTGTCCAGCGCGTCGGCGGAATGGAAATCGAACGGATGTGGGAGGTTGCCGGGCTGAAGTTCCACCTCGCCCGCAACGTGCTCATTCGCCACAATACATTCCGGGATCTGCATCGCGCTGCGGGCGTCTGGCTGGACTGCATGAATGCGAACTGCCGGGTCACGGGCAACCTGTTTCAGGACATCTCTTCGTGCAATGGAGTATTGTTTATCGAAGTCAGCCATGCACCCAATATTCTGGACCACAATGTCTTTTGGAACATCACGCCCAGCCCCGGCAAGGACCCCACCGACGCGAGGGATGGCTCGGCAGTCTGCGTCGACAGCTCGACCGACACCGTCGTCGCCCACAACTTTTTCGGGAACGTCCGTGGATTCGCCGCGTGCATCAATAACCTCCAGGCCGACCGCATGGTGGACGGCCGATTGGGCGAGTGCCGCGGGAACGAAGTGCTGAACAACATCTTCTTTGCCTCACCTCGTCGGATCTACCTTGGCCGCGTCGAAGGCAATCTGTGCGACGGCAATTTGTTCGATGCCGGAGACAAGGACGGACTTTTCGAGATTCAAGCCTCGCCGCCGGGACCCAAGCAGCAGCTCGACGCCTGGCAGGCCAACTTCGGCCAGGACCGCCGGTCGGTTGCGGCGCCCATGGAAGCCGCACTTGGCGCTGCGGACGGCCAACTCCGCTATTCCTGCGGAAAGATCGCCGGGCTCTGCGTGCCCGTAGCCCGGCTGGGAGAATCAGCACCGGCCGCCGGCCCCGGCCCGTTCAACGCCGAACAATGGAAGTTACTTCGCGAGGGGCAGTCGATTTTTGCTCACCAACCATGAAGTTTCGGATTCGGCCGGCAAGGCTCGCTTGCTGGGCCGCACCGGGATAGCGGCATCGGCATGAGGGATCATTTTCTGGTCCTCCAGCCATACCAACATCTTGGCTCGGATAGAATCCCACAGCGCGCCCCAGAGAGCGTTGAGGGTGTGTTCGCCAGTGGTTAACTCCATGAACTCCACCGGCACGTTCTTGGCCTTCAGGGCCTGGACCATCATCCGACTATTTTCCACTGATACGCAGGTGTCGCGCACGCTGTGGGTAAGAAACATCGGCGGGGTTTTGTCGGTCACCTGCTTCTCGGCGGAAAACCGCTCGATCAGTTCCGGCTTGGGATTGCGCCCCATCAGGTTTTGCTTGGTTCCAGTTTCCCTGCCATAAACCTGTTTGTCGCCCATCGTGATGACCGGGTAGACGAGGATCACAAAATCCGGCCGACAGCTCAATCGATCAACGGGGTCGGCAGCCTTGGGATCACCGCCGTCGAAGAGCGTGCCTGCCGTGGCGGCCAGGTGCCCGCCTGCCGAGAAGCCCATGATTCCGACCCGGTCGGGATTGATGTTCCAGTTCTTGGCGTTCGCCCGCACTGTGCGAAGGGCGCGTTGCGTGTCGAGAAGCGGTATGGCAAATCTACCTTTCGGAAGCCTATACTGCAGCACGATCCCTGCGATGCCATGTTCGTTAAGCCACTTAGCAACATTGTGTCCCTCTGCATCAATCACGAGACCGCCGTAGCCGCCTCCAGCGCAAAGCAGCACCGCCGCCCCATTGGCCTTCGCGGGGTCAGGCAGATGAACGGTAATGGGCGTATCCACTGCCTCGAATGTGCCGTCGCCCACGGGGGCCTGCTTTGTCCGTAGATTGAGTTTTTCAGGATTGGGCGCCGCTGCCTGCAAGGTGCCGGAGAGCAAGGACGAAGCCACCGCGAACGCCACGACTGCCAGAAATTTGCTTTCGCGCCCGCCGCACCGGAAACGCTCAGAACGCGGACGGGTGTCGGGGAGTGAGGGGGTTTGTTTCTGCCACCCCCACTGCTCCGGATCTGATTTTCTACGATATGTTTTCGAGCGAAATCGCCCACGTCTTGCGGACGCCCGAGGTATTCCGAAAAATCTTCGCCACCTGCCAAGGCCGCGACGCAGAACTCCACACACGCGCCTGCTCGGCACTGATTCGCGCTGCGCTCCTTGCCACGGGCTTCCATTTAGCGGACAATCTCGACACAATAATCGCTCTCACGCCCAATGCATCCAAGAGAGCCGCTCGCGCGTATAATCTGATAAAAAAACCCATACATGACTGTTCCTAGCTCATCCAAAAAAAGGCAGCACAGAAAAGTGCATTTCCTCACACGAGTTTTTTGTCTGCTGACTTCACTGTTTTTCAGCACTTCACTCGTGGGATGCGCGACGAAAGCGACGCCTCAAGCCAAGCCGCTACGGACGGTGGCGCATGTGGACATCAAGCGCTACGTCGGCGACTGGCGAGTGATTGCAAACATCCCCTATTTTGCTGAAAAAGACTGTGTGGACTCCGTGGAAAGTTACGGACTGAGGGCCGATGGGCGGATGGATAACTGGTTCGTATTCCGCAAGGGCTCATTCGATGCGCCACAGAAGAAATTCACCGCGCTGGCGTGGGTGTATGATACGAAAACGAACGCGGAATGGCGGGTCAGATTTTTCGGCCTAGTCACGGTTCCTTATCTAATTCTCGAACTCGACCCGCAGTATCGCTGGACGGTCGTGGGGCATCCCTCGCGGAACTATGGATGGATTATGGCGAGGGAAAAAACGCTACCTGAATCAACATATCGCCAGCTAATCAAACGGCTCGCTGCGCAGGGATATGACACCAGCCGCTTCGTGAAGGTGCCGCAGATTCCTCCGAAAGCGCCAACCGCTCATAAAACGTAACCAAAAACACCTTACAAACGCTTTGCGAAAACAACGGTTTCAGATAGCCTCTCGAGTGCTTTTACTTTGAACACTTTGAACCGCGAAAAACCATCTTCAATTGCCAGTTGGTTTGCTTCGAGTCTCGCTTTGATCCGTCGCTGGTTCGATTCGGACTACTTCCCTGGAGGCCCTGACGCCGCACGCGCAATGCCGGATCGTTTTGAATGGCAGAGAGCACTGCCGTTTGTCTTCCTGCATGTGGGCTGCCTGCTTGTGCTTGCCGTCGGCTGGAGTTGGACGGCGTTCATGGTCGCGGCGGCTCTCTACTTTGTGCGGATGTTTGCAATCACCGCGTTTTACCATCGCTACTTTGCGCATAAGACGTTTCGCACCAGCCGTGCGGTGCAGTTCCTCTTCGCGGTGCTGGGCAACACGGCGGTGCAGCGCGGGGCCTTGTGGTGGGCGTCGGTTCACAGGCACCACCATAAACATTCCGATCAAGAGGAAGACGCGCACTCTCCCGGGCTGCGCGGCTTTTGGTGGGCGCACATCGGCTGGATGACGACGAGCAAAAACTTCCCCACCGATTACCGGAGCGTGAACGATCTCGCAAAGTATCCCGAGCTGGTTTTCTTGAATCGCTTCGATCTCGTGGTGCCGGTGATGTTCGCAGTGCTGCTATATGGTTTCGGATTCTTGCTCGAAACTTTCTACCCGCAACTTGGCACATCAGGCCCGCAGATTTTTGTGTGGGGATTTTTTGTCAGCACGGTTGTGCTGCTTCACGCGACTCTCTGCGTGAATTCGCTGGCCCATGTTTTTGGTAGCAAGCGCTTCGAGACATCGGACGACAGCAGGAACAGCTTCCTGCTTGCGCTCGTGACGCTCGGCGAAGGCTGGCACAATAATCACCATCGCTACATGAGCACGGCACGGCAGGGATTTTACTGGTGGGAAATAGACGTGAGCTACTACCTGCTCAAACTCCTCGCCCAGCTCGGTCTTATTTGGGATCTGAAACCCGTCCCTACAAGCATCTACGCGGAAGCACAGGGTGCGGCAAAAAAAAGCTCAGGCGCGTGAAAACCCTCGCCATCATCGGCACAGGAATCGCCGGCCTCGGTTGCGCGCATTTTCTCCACGAGCACTACGACATCACGCTCTTCGAGCAAAACGATTACGTTGGCGGACATACGAACACGATCACTGTGGACGAAGCGGGACGCGCCGTGCCTATTGATACCGGATTCATGGTGTTCAACCATGTGACCTACCCGAATCTCACGCGGCTCTTTCGCGAACTTGATGTAGCGACAAAACCGACCGAGATGTCCTTCAGCGTGCAGCACATGCCGAGTGGACTCGAATACAACGGCGGCAGCCTCAATTTGCTTTTTGGTCAGCGGCGCAACCTCTTGAACCTGCGTCACTGGCGGATGCTGATGCAAATTAACCGTTTCAATAGCGAAGCCATCGCCGCACTCGACGATCCAAAATTCGCAGAAATGAACCTGCGCGATTACGTCGCCGCGCGAGACTACGGTGGTGATTTCCTCGAACGCTACCTTGTCCCCATGAGCAGCGCCGTGTGGAGCACGCCGCCGGAGACGATGCTTGAGTTTCCCGCCGTGACGCTACTGCGCTTCTGGCACAACCACGGCTTTCTAGGACTTCACACACAGCATCAATGGTTCACCGTGACGGGCGGCGCAAAATCCTATGTGGAAAAAATCGCCGCGCCGTTTCGTGACCGGGTGCTGCTAAAACAAAAAGCCGTCCGGGTAGAGCGGGCGTCGGGGAAGGCGAAAGTTTTCGCGACAGATGGAGCCGCGAGGGAGTTCGATAAAATCATCCTCGCCTGCCACGCCGATCAAGCCCTCGCGCTGCTCACAGATTCCACCGATGAGGAGAAGAGACTGCTCGGCAATTTTAAATACCAGCCGAACACCGCAACGCTGCACACCGATACTTCATTCATGCCGCGCACCCGCCGCTGCTGGGCATCGTGGAACTACCGCATCGCCGACGACGGCGCGCCGAGCACGCATTATTGGATGAATCGCCTGCAGGGTGTTTCCAACCGTGCAGACTACTTCGTCTCACTCAACTGCCACGACAGCATCGCGCCCGAACATGTGCTGCGCCGCATCGAATACGAGCATCCGCTTTTCAATCTCCCCGCCATCGCCGCCCAGCGCGAACTGCCGAAGCTCAATCGCATCGCGCCCGACCAGACCACCTACTACGCCGGGGCGTGGTTCAAATATGGCTTCCACGAAGACGGCTTCACCAGCGCACTGGAATGTGCCCGCTCAGTCACCGGCGAGCCGATATGGTCATGAATTCCTGCCTCTACGAGTGCTCCGTCATGCACCATCGGCTGGAGCCGAAGGAGCACCATTTCAGCTACCGCATCTTCATGTTCGCGCTCGATCTCGATGAAGTGCCAACGCTCGCGAAGCGGCTCCCATTTTTCAGCCTCAACCGCTGGAACCTCTACACATTCCGCGACCGCGATCATCTCACACTCGCAGGCGGCGAAAAAAAATCCGCGAAGGAAAACCTCGTCGCCTATCTTGCGGAGAACGGCATCCAGTTCCCCGCAGACGGGCGTATTCTGCTTGTGACTTTACCTCGCGTGCTCGGCTACATTTTCAATCCCGTGTCGTTCTACTTTTGCTCGGATGCTGCGCGCAACCCGCTCTGCGCCGTCGTGGAAGTCGGCAATACCTTCCGCGAGATGAAGCCCTACCTCCTCCGTGAGCGCGGCAGCGAGGGGAACTTTAGGCTCATCACACCGAAACACTTTTACGTCTCGCCGTTCTCCGCGCTCGATCTCGCTTTCGATTTCAAACTTCGCATCCCCGGCGAGACGCTCGACATCCACATTGACGACCGTGCGGGCGAGCGCCGCGTGCTGCTGAGCGCGCTTACCGGAAAGCGCACACCACTCACCACTGTGCGCCTGCTGTGGTTCACGCTGAAATATCCGCTCATCACGCTGAAGGTCATCTTTTTCATCCACTGGCACGCCTTCCGGCTGTGGCTGAAAAAAATACCCTTCCATCGCAAGTCCGCAAATCCTGAACTCCAGCGCGATGTGCTTCATCCGCACGTTTCCATCGCAGCTAAGAAACCATGAACGAAAGCCTCACATCTTCGGCTGAAATTTCCAGCAGCGCACGCCCGGCTCTCTACCAGCGCATCGTTCTCGACGCGCTCCGCAAGATGACTGCGGGCTGTCTTAGCATCGAACTGCCCGGCGGCGGAGCGCATACCATCGGCACGCCTGGCGCGGAAATCAGTGCCGTCATCAAGGTTCGCGACGCGGCTTTTTTTAAACGCTGTGTGCTCTATGGCGATGTGGGATTTGGCGAAAGCTACGTGGATGGAGAATGGGACACGGATTCGATTGAGCGCGTCATCGCATGGGCGATTCTGAATGTCGAAAACTCCCCGGCGATGTCCGGCTCCAAGTCCCGCGCATTCGCGCTGAACGTGCTCAAATTTTACAACCGTGCGCTGCATCTTCTCCGCCCGAACAGCCTTCGCACCGCACGGCAAAACATCTCGGAGCACTACGACCTCGGAAACGAATTTTACCGCCTGTGGCTCGACCCAACGATGACTTACTCCAGCGCGATTTTCAACTCGCCGGAGCAATCGCTCGAATCCGCGCAGACTGCAAAATACGACGCGCTCTGTCGCAAGCTTCGCCTACTGCAAACGGATCACGTTCTGGAAATCGGAAGCGGATGGGGCGGCTTTGCCTGCCACGCGGTGCGCAACTACGGCTGCCGCGTGACCACTGTCACAATTTCCGCCGAGCAGTTCAAATACGCGCAGGAACGTTGTCAGCGCGAGGGGGTGG
Organism: uncultured Spartobacteria bacterium; assembly: GCA_903929475.1. GTDB lineage: Bacteria > Verrucomicrobiota > Verrucomicrobiia > Chthoniobacterales > Chthoniobacteraceae > SXWH01. The sequence continues at coordinate 3,370 of CAIYUV010000229.1, read as the reverse complement.
CCGACCGCGTGGACATCCGGCTCGAAGACTATCGCAATATCACCGGCAAGTTCGATAAAGTCGCCTCCATCGAAATGATGGAGGCACTCGGCGACCGCTATCTCGAAATCTACTTCGCGAAAATCCATGAACTGCTGAAGCCCGATGGCCTTGTCGGGTTGCAATACATCACAGTGCCAGACACGCGTCATGCCGAGCTGAAGCGGGGCGTGGACTGGATTCAAAAACACATTTTTCCCGGCTCGCTACTGCTCAGCATTGGTCGCGTGAATCAGGCGCTCAACCGCACCGGTGATCTCTTTTTACACCATCTTGAAGATATCGGCCTCAGCTACGCGCGCACGCTTCGTATGTGGTTCGAAACATTCAACGCCCGCGCTGCCGATGTCCGCGCGCTCGGATTCGATGACCGCTTCATCCGCAAATGGAACTACTACCTCCAATACTGCGAGGCCGCCTTTTCGATGCGCAACATCAGCGTCGTGCAGGCCATTTACACGCGCCCCAATAACCCACGCCTTCGCACCTTCGTATGATCTGGTTTCTCCGCATCGCTTTCATTCTTGTCCTGATCTCCATGCTCGCCGTCACGTCTTGGGCAAGCAACATCGTCGCGCTGTGGAATACTCCACGTGCTGTCGCCACGCACCCCTGGTTCATCGCCACGCTGTTCGATACCTACTTTGCCTTCCTGACTTTCTACGCATGGGTCGCATACAAGGAGACCAGCAAAGCGGCACGTGTCCTGTGGCTCATCGCAATCCTGCTGCTAGGAAATATCGCCATGGCGATCTACATGCTGAATCAGCTCTTCCGCCTGCCGGCAAACGCCAGCATGGAACAATTGCTCCTGCGGAAAAAATGAGCGCCCAAATCACAGAGCAAATTGTCCCCGCAGTGCGCGAGTCCTTTTGGAAAAGGCGCGTCGTTGCGCCAATTCTTTTGCAACTCAAGCAGGGCGTGACGCCCGAGAAACTCGCGCTCACCGTGGCGCTTGGTTTTGCCCTTGGGATATTTCCACTGCTCGGCTCCTGCACGCTGCTTTGCGGGATTGCAGCCATCGTGCTCCGGCTCAATCAGCCCGTGATTCAACTGGTGAACTACCTCGCCTACCCCGTGCAACTCGCACTCATCATCCCCATCTACCGTGCGGGCGGGATGCTCTTTGGAGATGCGCCGGTTCCGCTTTCAATCCCGCTGATTTTTGAGCGTTTTCGCGCGGACTTCTGGCAGTTTCTTCGCGATTTCGGGATGATTGCCGTGCAAGGAATCGCAGTCTGGTGCATCCTGGCACCGGTCATCATCGCCTCACTTTACTTCGCCACGCGCCCACTCCTCCGCCGAATCGCCCGGCGCACTGTTTAGAACATGATCCCACTTCTCGGTATCGGACTTCTCATCGCAGTCGCATATTTCAGCCTCACATGGGCGATCAGTGTGCGTGTGAAAAATTACGGCTTCCTCGACGTGGCGTGGTCTTACGGAGTCGCGATTCTCGCACCGCTTTACGCACTCAACTCGCCAGGAGCCGCTTGGCACAAATGGCCCATCGTCATCGTAGGTATGATGTGGAGCCTTCGGCTGGGCACTTACATTTTCATCCGCGTTGTGCGGCATCATCCAGTCGAGGACGTGCGTTACGAGACGCTCCGTAAACGCTGGCCTGGCACCGGAATGTTTTATCTCTTTTTTCAAATGCAGGCGGTGCTCGTCGCGATTTTCTCCCTGCCCTTCCTGATTGTGAGCTTCAATACGGCGGACCAACTCAGCGCGTTAGAGATTACCGGGCTAGCCCTCGCCATTCTTTCGCTCGGCGGCGAGGCGCTCGCAGATTGGCAGCTCAAGCAATTCAAAGCCGACCCGGCTAATCGCGGCAAAGTCTGTCAGGCCGGCCTCTGGCGCTACTCGCGGCATCCAAATTACTTTTTTGAATCGCTCATTTGGTGGGCGTTTTTTCTCGTCGCGCTTGGCTCGCTCCACGGCTGGGTCACCATCCTCTGTCCGCTGCTCATGCTCTACTTTCTATGGAAAGTGACCGGCATCCCGCTCACCGAGGAACACGCGGTGCACAGCAAGGGCGACGCATACCGCGAATATCAGCGCACCACGAGCGCGTTTGTCCCCTGGTTCCGCAAATCTTCCAAACCATGATCTCACTCGACAGCCTGCTCGAATCCAACCTCATCCCCGACCCGCTCATCCGCGTTGGCATCCGCCGCCTGCTTGCCGGGACAATCCGTGAGCACCTGCGGGAAAATATCGAAGACCAGCGCGCCGCGCTTCTCGCGCATATCGCCGGGCTGAAGCAAAGCCTCATCGCCATCCAAACACGCGACGCCAACACCCAGCACTACGAAGTGCCCACGCGTTTCTACCAGCTCTGCCTCGGCAAACGGCTGAAATACAGCTCCGGCCTTTGGACCGACAACGTCACTACGCTCGACGCTGCTGAGGAAAAAATGCTCACCCTCACCTGCGAGCGCGCCGAACTCGCCGACGGTCAGCGCATCCTGGAACTCGGCTGCGGCTGGGGCTCGCTCTCGCTTTGGATGGCGGAAAAATACCCCAACGCGCAAATCACCGTCGTCTCCAATTCCCGGACGCAAAAGGAGCATATTGATGCCGCTGCCACCCAGCGTGGTTTCAAGAATCTCACCGTCATCACCTGCGATATGAACGTCTTCGACATCACCACGGAGTTCGACCGTGTCGTGAGCGTCGAGATGTTCGAGCACATGAAAAACTACCAGCTCCTGCTCGCAAAAGTCGCCCGCTGGCTTGCTACCGGCGGCAAGCTCTTCGTTCACATCTTCACGCATCGCCGCTTTGCCTATCACTACGAGGACAAAGGTGCCGACGACTGGATGACCCGCTACTTTTTCGCCGGCGGACAGATGCCTTCCGACGACCTGCTGCTCTACTTTCAGGAGGATCTTCGCATTGAGCAGCACTGGTGTGTAAGCGGCACCCACTACCAGAAAACTGCCGAGGCATGGCTCGCCAATATGGACGCGAACCGCGCCGAAATCTGCCCGCTTTTCGAGCAAACTTACGGTGCCGACAACGCCAAACGCTGGTGGGCTTACTGGCGCGTATTCTTTATGGCGTGCGCAGAACTCTGGGGCTATCGCCACGGCAACGAGTGGCACGTCTCGCACTACCGCTTTCGCAAGCCGTAGTGAGTGGGCGGCATCGGGCGATCCGCCGACTGCAAGGAAATTGCTTTCGCGTGTCGTGTAGCAAACAAAACTGGAATTCTGTGTGCGATCAAAACTAGAAAGGCGGGGAATGAAGGAGGATAGAGGGTTTTGAGCCGATTTTCGGGTGAGATTTGAGGAAGAAGATGTCGCCGTCGAAGATCTGGCATTTG
>CAIYUV010000228.1 GCA_903929475.1 uncultured Spartobacteria bacterium | reverse complement strand
ATGCCGTCAATCTGCACGGCATTGAAGACGCGGTAGCTCTTGAGAAAGAACAGGGTCTTCTTTTCCTCGCTGCCGTCGCCGTTTTTCACAGCGCGTTGGTGTCGGCCCCACTTCATCACGATGGCCCCGTGTTCGCCTTTGCGAATGGAACCTCCGCGCTCCTTTGTCTGGCGGAAGGTCATCCACCAAGGTGACGGGAAGCGCATCAGGCCGAGTAGCAGGACGTTTACGCCGTGGTATTCGCGCCCTGTGTGAAAGTTCCGTGGTCTGCCAGTGGAACGATTCCAAGGACAGCGCCAAGGAACGGTGCCGCGCTCCAAGTGCGCGAGGATGGTGTCGGTGACGAGTTGATACGGGTCAGTGCGAGCTGGTGTGAAGCTCATGGTCGGTGCTCCTTTCTTTTTGGGTTGTGGTTGTTCAGGTGAAACCAGTCTCGGATTGAGATGGGCTTCATCCCGCCAACCACACGCACCGCCCTCCGCCATTCATCCTATCATGGCGCAATCATTCTGCCAAATCGGCCTCAGTATCGGATGACCGGCAGGAACGCCGGATCATTCGCCTGACTCCAAAGCAAGCTGCCCCGGAATTCCGCATCAGACATCAGCAAAACCACGATGCTCCAAAGCCAGTCATCGAAAGTTATCCACACCAGCTCCTCCTTTTTAAAAGTCGGTTCCCTTTTGTTCATTATATTACTCACTGTATTATTATGTGGAAGGTTTCTTCCTACCTCCCACGAAGAGGACTTCATACCCCCCACGAAGTTTTCTTCATACCCCCTCTGCGGTTATCCACACGCCAGCGGTTCCCAAGTTCCGCCGCGAGTTCTGCGGACTGCTTTTTGAGCTGCCGCATTTGCTGGGGATTTGGATGCGCGTATTTCCCCGACGAGCGGATCGTGCGCTCATTTTGGTTCACGATAGTGATGGTGATGTAGCCCTTTTCCTTGAGCGATCCGATGTGGGTGGAAATCTGACGGGCACTCATGCCGAAAAAGTCCGCGAAGTATTGGTTCGACGCAAAACAGCCCCGCTCGTTGTCGAGGCTGTGGATTTCCACGAACAGGACTTTCTCCATGAGTGAAAGCTGCTCCGAGAGCCAAATCTCTCGCGGTATCCACACGCCTTTGAAATCGCGCACAATGCGCTCTTTTTCGTCCATGCGAACATTGTAACCTATTCGCGGCTAAATCGGAAATCAGCGCTGTGGGAAAAACCGCATTTACTCCGTAAAGAACTCGGTGCCGATGTCGCGTGCGCTGTGCAGAATTCGAGCGATTTCCACGCCGTCAGTGATGACGCGATAGAAGATGAGATAGTTGCCTGTCGGTATAAATCGGATGCACGGAGCGATTGCATCCACGGCTTTTCCCATCAACGGCTGGAGTGAAATCTTTTGGATGAGTTGATCGAAGCGCTCCAAAAGCCGATCGGCGGCAGAGGTGTTGTCTTCCGCGATGTAAGCCCAAATCTCAATGGCGTCCGCTTGTGCCGCAGGGGAACGGATAATCCGCGCCATGTTATTGAGCGACCGCTTTGCGAGACGCGAGCAAGGCACGACCCTTCGCCTTGATGTCTTCCAAGTTCCATTCGGCACCTTCGCCACGGTCAAGCTCGTCAATTCCCACCATGACCTTTGCGCGGAGGTCTGCGAAACGCGCCTTGCGCATTTCCTCGCGGTTGCGGAGTTCGGCAATCGCATCAGAAACCGCTTCGCTTTCAGAAACGTAGCGTCCGCTTTTCAACGCGGATTCTATGAATCGCTGGTCTTCATCGCGGAGGGTGACGGTGAGTGTTGTCATGCTGTGAATCTTAGCAGACTCGCTGCCCCACCGCAAGCGTTCCGATCCTCGGAACAAGGGGACGTTATCCCCTATTACCGAAGCTTTCCGCACCCCACATTTCCGCAGCGCCGTGATACAATAGGAAACGTGCAACGCGGAAAGCAGTCCTTCGGAAAGCTCCGCGATTATCAGCTCATAAAATCAACATGAACCACCCCACTTCGGAAGACCTCGGAAACGTTCCGCAGCCTTCCGCACCTTTCGGAAATCTTCCGCAAGATTCGGAAACGTTCGGAACCCTTCCGAACACTTCGGAAGCTTTCCGCACCGTTCGGAACATTTCGGAACGAACACAAAATCACACACTGACCGTGCAGGAAGTCGCCCGGCTTTTTGAAAAAGCGGGAGTGCCGCGCACGGAGCGAAGCATCATCAACTGGTGCCGACACACCCGGCAGGGAGTTGCCCGTCTCGAAGCGTTCTTCGACGAAACCGAAGGCCGCTATATCATCCCACCGCAGAGCGTGACACGGGCCATTGAGGAGGAGAGAGCGAAGCATCCGCCAGTCACTCCACCTACAGAAACAGAGGTGCCGAAACATTCCGAAATGAACGGAAAGGCAGCTTCGGAAACCAACAACCGAGCTGCTGAAATAGATAACGAAGAGGCCCGTGATCTCCGCCGCAAGGTCATGGACTTGGAAATCACCAACCGCGTGAAGGAGCAACTTCTCGAACGGCTCAATCATGCACTTCAACAAGCCGACGACGAGCGCCGCAACTACATCGAACGCCTCATCACCGACAACCGCCGCATCGGTGAACTCGAATCACAGCTTCTGCAAATAGGAGCCCCGGTTCGCCAGTCCCTCGAACTTCCGCAATCTGCGGAAACCTTCCGCCATGTTCCGCACGACACGGAAGCGGAGATTCAACACGACGAAAATCCGCCAGCTTAACGAAACTCGATAAGAGCCCAAGCGGAGTAAAAACGGCTATCCCTCTCACAGAGGCACAAAGAGGGAAGCGGACTCGGCTCAAGGCGGATGCGATGAGTGAACGCTACCCGTTGGGGGTGGCTATGAGGGGTAACCCCTATGTATGGAGAATATTAGTGAAAACTTTTGTTCGGATGCGAAGGGATTTTTCTGGACGCAGCAAATAACGGAGGGGAGATTTCGGTTCCCTGCGCCTTATGAGGGCTTCACCGCTCGACCTTTGGCAGCAAGGAGAAAGGAAATATTTAAACATGGATAATCTTGAAAAAAAGGGTCCGCCAGATGGGATCCGTATTAACATCCACGAATCGTGGGAACTTCGGGACTGGGCGAAACACTTCGCCGTGACCGAAGCGAAAATCATCGAGGCTGTAAAGGCAGTCGGAGTGATGACGAAGGACGTGAAGACGTATCTTCGCAAGTAGGCGGATGAAGAGAAGAAGCCACACAGCTTCGCGCGAACCTCGGGGTGATATACGGGGCTCAGCTGCTAACACTGTGTGGCTTCAAATCTTTTCGGGGAGGGATGTGGGAGTGGCTTTAGAACATCTGTAGGTTTTGTGCAAAGTGGTTTTGTAAGAAAATAGGGTGAGTGGTGAGAGTATGAAGTCGGCGGCACTGAAAGGCTGAAGGTCTGCGTTACGTCGCGGCGGCGGATGCTGGGTGGTGTTCTAATAGGACAATATCAAAAAGCGGACTGCCGCTTTCTCATTTGGTAGAAGCCTCGGGGTCAAAGCCCAGCCAAGCGACCAGCCTTTTCCTGCTTTCCGCATTCGGACGATTCTTTCCACTTTCCCATTCCGAAATCGCCCACATATTTCGACCGATAATCTTTCCAAGTTCGCGGAGGCTCATCTTCATTGCAATCCGCCGAGCCCGCACCGCCTTAATCAGAGTCAACTCCTTGCTCTTGGAGTGAATGCTTGGCATGGAGTAGTGATAACTCGGTAATACACGCTCGTTCAGATGAATATGACGCTCAACAACCCAAGCACAAATTCCCAACGTTGCCCTAGGGCAACGCCCTAGGAACCCGGTCGTAAAAAACCAAAGCCCCAAAGGGGCGCGCCAAATGGGGCCGCCCTGTCAGGGCTTTGTTCGCGATGGGCGTGGAACCTAGGGCGTTGCCCTAGGCTGGTATGAAACCGGGCCCTTGGCCCTGCAAAACAGAACCGCCATCTTCGTCGCCAGCCATGTGCGCCCCTCACTGCGGCGGTTTCTCCCTGCCGTGGGGGACGATGATTTCGGTGTTCGGCAGGGCGGCGCGCAGTTCGCGCAGCGCGGCGGCGGGGATTTTGTAGCAGCCGTAGAGGTCGAGCCTATGCAGGCCGGTGAGGCCCTTGAGGGAGTCCACGTTTTCCAGCGTGCGACAGTAGGCGAGGTTGAGCGTTTGCAGGGCGGTGAGGCCCTTGAGGCCGTCCACGTTTTCGTCCTCACATCCCCAAGCACGCAAATCCGTGGGATTGAGATGTTGGATCATTTCACGGTAGCGGCCAAGGTTGGGGGCTACATCCATCCAAAGCGCGCGGGGGTGCGCGCCCCATGTCTCCTTTTTAAGCGCGTTGTGCCAGTCCTGCCGGATGAGGCTGGGGTGTCTTCGCACTCCCACGTGAACCCCGCTTCCTTCGCTTCGCGGACGGCGTTGTTGTAAAGGTGGAGCTTCCACACCTGCCAGCCGATGCCGCCGAGGAAGAGGACGATGAGCGCCCAGAACAATATCTTCCCAAAGCTGCTCTCGCCATGCGTGGTGTGTGCGTCTTTCACGCCCGTCTTCTGCCGCGCGCGGGATGTGTTGGCAAGGCGGGAGGGGAGGGCGATGCGGGGCTACATCAATTTGACGGGGAGGAGGAATTCGAGGCGGGCGCCGCCGGCTCTGAAGGCGTGGACGTTGAAGTGGGCGAGGGTGGCTTTGCGGATGTGGATGCTGTCGCCGCTGTTGCCGCCGGTGAGGTGGGCGGCGATGTGGCCGAAGTCGGGGGCGTGGCCGACGAGCATGATGGAGGGGTGGTCGGCGTATTCGCTGACTTGTGCGAGGACGTTGGCGGGGTCTGCTCCGCAGGCGAGCCAGCGGACGGCGCGGAGTTCGGAGCTGAGATGGTCGGCGACGACTTTTGCGGTTTGCAGGGCGCGGCGGATGTGGCTGCTGAAGATGAGGTGGGGCTGGATGTCGTGGGCTTCGCAGAAGCGGGCGACGCGTTCGGATTGCATGACGCCTTTGGGAGAAAGGAATCGCTCGTCGTCGTCTGCGGCGACGGTGTCTGCATCTGCGTGACGGAGAAGGTAGAGATGCATGGGGTTTTTCCCACTATGCTACATGACGAGGCCGCCGTCCACTGTGAGGACTTGCCCGGTGATGTATTTTCCCTCGGTGCTGGCGAGGAAGGCGACGGCGTTGGCGATGTCGTCGGGCTCGCCGAATTTCTGCATGGGGATTTGTTTGGCGACGCCGTCTTTGATTTCCTGTGAGAGGACGTCGGTCATGTCGGTGCTGATGAAGCCGGGTGCGACGGCATTCGAGGTGACGCCGCGTGTGGCGAGTTCGCGGGCGACGACTTTGGTGAAGGCGATGAGGCCGGCTTTGCTGGCGGCGTAGTTGGCCTGCCCGGCGTTGCCCATGATGCCGGCGACGCTGGCGATGTTGATGATGCGGCCGCTGCGCTGTTTCATCATGGCGCGGGCGACGCCCTGGTAGAAGTTGAAGGCGCCGCCGAGGTTGGTGGCGATGACGCTGTTCCAGTCCTCGGGGGACATGCGCATGGAGAGTCCGTCGCGGGTGATTCCGGCGTTGTTGACGAGGATGTCCACGCGGGTGAAGTCGGTGATGATTTGCGCGCAGAGCGTCTGCACGGCGGCGTGGTCGGCGGCGTCCACGGCGTAGGCTTTGGCGAGGCCGGCGTATTTGGCGTTGATTTCGTCGGCGACTTGGACGGAATTTTTCTCGGTGCGGGAAACGACGGCGATGCGCGCGCCCTCGGAGGCGAGGCGCATGGCGATGGCGCGACCGATGCCGCGACCGGCTCCGGTGACGATGGCGACTTGATTGGCGAATTTCATGGCGGGTTGTTTTGCGGAAGTGCTCCGGTGTTGTCCAGCTTTCGGCTATTCCTCTTCGTCGCTGACGCCTTTTTGCCGGACGAGGCCGCGGAGTTTCCCCTCGATGAATGCGGTGATGTCGCCGTCCATGGTGGCCTGGATGTTGGAGGTCTCGACGCCGGTGCGGAGGTCTATGATTTTCTGGTAGGGCTGGAAGACGTAGCTGCGGATCTGGTAGCCGAAGCCGACGTCGGTCTTGGCACCGTAGGCGGCTTCGAGGGCGGCGCGCTTTTTGTCCTGCTCCATTTGGTAGAGCTTGGCTTTGATCATTTTCAAAGCGGTGACTTTGTTTTGCGCCTGACTGCGCTCGACCTGACACGCGGCGACGATGCCGGTGGGCAAGTGGGTGATGCGGACGGCGGTTTCGACTTTGTTGACGTTCTGGCCGCCTTTGCCGCCGGCGCGGTAGGTGTCCACTTTGATGTCGGCGTCGCTGATTTCGATGGGGGCGTCTTCTTTCATCTCGGGGACGGCGTCCACGCTGGCGAAGGAGGTGTGGCGGCGTTTGTTCGAGTCGAAGGGCGAGATGCGGACGAGGCGGTGGACGCCGCGTTCGCACGCGAGGTAGCCGAATGCGTGTTCGCCCTCGATGCGGAGGGTGGCGCCTTTGATGCCGGCTTCTTCGCCGAGCTGGATGTCCACGGTGGAGACCTTGAAGTCGTTGCGCTCGGCCCAGCGGACATACATGCGCATGAGCATATCGGCCCAGTCGCACGATTCGGTGCCGCCCGCGCCGCTGTGGATGGTGAGGAAGCAGTTGCAGCGGTCGCTCGGGCCGCTGAGAAATTGCTGAAGCTCGAAGGCATCCAGCGCGTGGAGAAAAGCGGCGTGCTCGCGCTCGAATTCGGGGATGGTGCCCCCGTCCTCGATGGCGAATTCTTTCAGCACATCGAGATCGGCAGCGTTCTTTTCGAGTTCGAGGAAGGGGTTTATTTTCCTGCGCAGTCCGCCGACTTCCTCGACTTGCTGCTGAGCTTTTTCCTGATTATTCCAGAAATCCTGTGCGGCCATCCGTTCTTCGAGTTCGGTGAGGCGGGCCTGAAGTTTTGGGACGTCAAAGGAACCTCCGCATTTCGGCGACGCGCGCCTTCAGTGCGGAGGTATCTACGGTGTTTGGATCAATGGCCATGAGCGGGCGCGGAAAGTAGCGGTGAGACGTAAGCTGGCGAGGGAAATGTCTGCGGGAGCCGGGATGTTATTTTTGCGCAGGCCTAATTTTTCCCGCATCCCACACGTGTATCGAATCGGCTTGCAAAGAATATTTTGGCGAAAAAAGTCTAAGGATTCATCTTCACAAGTCGTGGGAGACATTGACAGCACATCTTAAAGGCACTTTATTCAAACACCATGGACGTTACCTTCGAACCACAACAGATCGCAGAACCGGCAGACAATACATCACTGCAAAAGAAACTCGCGGACTCGCGCTATTTTTTCCTCTCGCTCACGATCCATATCATCCTCGTGATTTTTGCCGGAACAATCGTGCTCTTCAAAGTGCTGGACAAGCCGGACTTTGTCGCCGAGGGCGGTGACGGTTTGCTGGCACAGACAGACGATTTGCCACCACCTTCCGAGCAGCCCCCTGACACTGCACCTGCCGAGCCGGTCGAGGCACCGGCGCCAACGATGACCAATCCCACGCTGGATGTGATCAGCACCACATCTGCTACAAATTCTTTCAAGGTCGCAACGCAGTCCGTAAGGGTGAACATCTCAACGGCAACGGATCTCGCAAAAACTACGAGCCAGATGAGCAAGACGACAGGAGTTCTCGGTGCGGGTCTCCCCGGCACAATGAGCGGGCGCACCGGTTCGGGCAGAGGGAAGGCAATGGCGAAAAACAAGATGAAGTCGGCGACCGAACTCGCCGTGCTACGCGGTCTGGAATGGTTGCGATTGAACCAAAACGCGGACGGGACTTGGGGAGAGAAAAACAAAAGCGCAATGACAGGACTGGCGCTACTGTGCTTCCTCGGACATGGAGAAACCAACACTTCAGAGCAATACGGACTGACGGTGAACAAAGCCGTGCAGTGGATTCTCGAAGCCGGAACAACTGCCCAAGGACGTTTGAGCATGGAAGGCGGCTTCACGCAGAATGGCGTCTATGAGCACGGCATTCTTACCTATGCGCTTGGCGAGTATTACACGATGAGCAAGGACGAGCGCTGCACGGAGTTGCTCAAACAGGCCATCAATCACATCATCTCGGGGCAGGGTCCCGGCGGTGGATGGGCATATAGTTTCAGCAAAGCGGAAAACGATCTTTCCGTGAGCGGATGGCAGATTCAGGCGCTGAAGGCAGCGCATCTTTCCCAACTCAACATCCCCGGAGTAGATGAGGCGCTCGACAAGGCAATGACGTATCTGCAAAGCGTGAAAGGTCCGCAGGGCGGCTATGGCTATCGCGGCCCCGAGGATAAATACAGCCTTTCGGGTGTCGGCGTTCTCTGCCGGCTTTTTTGGAAGGGAGATCGCGGGGGCGACGTCAAGCAGGGGATGCAGTGGATTTTGAACCAGACGCAGGCGAAGGACAGAAACAAGCCCCTTCAATACAAGAGCGGGGATGCTGATTTGTATGCATGGTATTACCACACGCAGGCCGCGCTGATGTTTGGAGGCGAGGCGTGGGAAATCTGGAACAAATGGTTTCAGGATGAAATCGTCGGCGCTCAAAATCCCGATGGAAGCTGGCCCGCCCCCGGTGGCGGAGTCGGCAACTTCAAGGAGGAGGGTCTCGCGGGGAAAACCTTCCGCACGACGATGTGCATTCTCATGCTGGAGGTCTTCTATCGCTACATGCCGAGCAATGCGGCCATCTGAGTCGCTGGTGTTTTCAAAAAGGCCGTGTCGTGAAACAGACACGGCCTTTTCTTTGTTCAAAATGTGTGCTGTTCAGCGGACGCCACTTGGTGTTTCGCTCTCGTAAGCAAGACTTGCTCACAGTAAATCCACCGCAACCTGCAAGCGATGACAGAACTGACCAAACCCAAAATAATCCGTCGCATTCGGCTCGGCCGTGCATGGGCGACGACGTGGCGGGCCTTGGTAAAATACAATGAGACGGACGGCGAGCAGCGTGCGGCTTCGTTTGCCTACTATGCACTGTTTTCGATGCTTCCGCTTGTCGTGTTGCTCATCACGATTGGCACACATTTTCTCGGGGGGCGCGAGCAGGCGACCAACGAAGTTTTTCGCCTGATGGCCGACTACCTCGTCGTGGATCTCGGCGGAGCAGATCAATTGCGAGCCACTGTGAACAGCTTTATGAACACACGGCTTGGATCCGGCATTGTCTCGCTCGCTGTCGTTCTCTGGTGCTCGATGCGTTTTTTCCAGTCACTAGTCCACGGCGTCAACCGCGCGTGGGGAACCAGGGAATATTCGTGGTGGCGCATCCCGCAGAAAAACTTGTTGATGATGTTGATTCTCACCAGCGCACTGTTGATCGGCATCGTCGCGCCGGCGATATTGAATAGCGTCGAACATTACTACCGAGCGCATCCGGACTGGTTTCGTTTTGATTTCGGACTTGGCAACCGGCTCTTCGGCCTCGCCCGCTGGCTGCTTCCACCGCTGCTGCTTTTCTACGCGCTCATGCTTTTTTATAAATTTGCCCCGCGCAGGACGACGACTTTCCGTGAAGTGTGGCTGGAGGCCGCATGGGTCACGCTCGCACTTGGGGGCATCCAAAAACTTTTTGTTTTCTACACGGGAAAGGTGGCGAATTTCAACAACCTCTACGGAGCATTTGGCAGTGTGGTCGCGCTGCTGATGTGGATCTATTTCACCGGCGCGCTGATCATTCTGGGTGGGTGTTTTTGCGCCGCACGCGCGGAAATCAAGCAGGGCATCGAGGATCAGGCCGAGGACGCCCACGCCCTTTGGCCTGGAAGTGATACAGGCGGGTAAGACTGTCTCGCTCGATATTTTTGTTCCATTGGCGTGGATTCTGGTTCCCATACATCAGTGGCAGAGAATTACAGAGCATCAAATGACGTTGAGATTCATGTCCTGATCATCGAGGACAATGAAGAGCACGCCCAATTGCTCGAAAAGCTGCTTGCCTCCTCGGAGTATCCGCGATTCCGCGTAAGTCTGGCGCATACGGCAGCCGATGGTGTGAAAAAATTGAAGACGGGCGGTGTTGAGATGGTGCTTCTCGATCTCTCGCTGCCGGACTCCCACGGTGCCGCTACTTTTGACATGATGATCGCAGCGGCACCCACGCTGCCCATTGTCATCCTCAGCGGGATCAGCGACGTGACCGTCGCCATCGAAGTGGTGCAGCATGGTGCGCAGGATTATCTGGTGAAAGGGCACGTGGATAATCATCTGCTGCTGCGCTCCATCCAGTATGCCATCGAGCGCAAACGTGGGGAGATTGCGTTGAGGGAAGCACGCGACGAACTCGATACGAGAGTGCGTGAGCGCACCGGCGAACTTCTCGAAGCGAACAGTCGGCTTTACGCGGAAATTGTGGAGCGCAAGCGCGCGGAGGAGCAGTCCCTAGAAAGCAACCGTCAGCTCATGGACGCACTCGCCGAATTGCGCGCGATGCAGCAGGACCTTGTTCGACGTGAGAGGCTTCAGGCACTCGGGCACATGGCCGATGGCATCGCCCATGAATTCAACAACGTCCTCACGCCCATCGTGGGTTTTACCGAGCAACTCCTGATGCATGGACAATTGCTCGCAAGCCCGGAAATTGCCCGCGGATATATTCAGAAAATTCACTTTGCAGCGCAACTTGGCGCGAGCGCTGTAGCAAGGGTGCGCGGCTTCGTGAGGGCGAAGGCTGGTGTATTCGAGACTTTGGATGTCACGAAAATCATCGAAACCGCCGTCGCTTTCACAGAACCCAAGTGGAAGGGAGAAGCGCTCGCTGCCGGCTCTAGTATCAGTATTGCCACTCAAATCGGCGAAGTTCCCAATGTATCTGGCGACGCCGCCCGGCTTGGTGACCTTCTGGCGCAAGTGCTTTTTAATTCAATCCGATCCATCTCGCGCCGTGGTATGATCACCATCGCCGCCGAGGAGCGCGACAGTGAGGTCGCGATTATCGTTCAGGACGATGGATGCGGAATGAACGAGGACGTGCGACATCGCTGCCTCGATGACAAATACTGCCTCGTGCCGCAGGATGGACGACTGCGTGGATACGGAATCGTGCATGGTGCATTGGCGCAGCATGGCGGGCGACTGGAAATCGAAAGTCAGGAAGGCAGGGGAACGCGTGTGGTGATTTCTATTCCATCCGTGTTCAAAAACGAGGCTCCAGTTGCCGCACTTGCGCCGCCTGTCGCGCCGAAAAAAGCTCTGCGCATTCTCGTCGCCGATGACGAGCCGATGATTAGGGAGGTCATCCAGATGTATCTTTCCGAGGACAATCATGTCGTCGAGTCCGCCGTCAACGGACGCGAGGCGTTGGAGAAATTTATGGAGTCCGACTACGATGTCGTGCTCACCGACCGCTCAATGCCTGAACTCAACGGAGATGAACTCGCTGTAGCCGTTAAAAAACACAGGCCCAATGTTCCGGTGATTCTGCTCACCGGATTTGGCGAAGTGATGAAGGCTGAGGGCGAGCGGCCTGCTGGTGTTGACGCCATTATCGCAAAGCCTTTCACCCTCGATGTTCTCCGCACTGCACTGGCGAAGGTGTAATTATTCACGAAAGCCGAACTGCGTTCCGAGCGCGAGACATTCAGCGAGCGGGCGTAGGCCGCCAGTGCAGGTGGCATCGCTTAAATTTGCAGCGGCGGCGCACACGCCGTAGCGGAGTTGCTCGGAAACGGATTTTCCATCGTGCCAGCCGAGCAGCACGCCCGCGGCAAACGCATCGCCCGCGCCTGCTGCGCCTTTGATGTAGCCGCTCGCGGGCAGCTTCACCGAGCCGTGTTCCACCCACCCGTCGTGTCCGAGTGCGACGCCGCCCTCGGGGAAATGCACCACGACCCGCTCGCGCACTCCTGCATCTAGGAGCGCCTGCATGGCCGCGCGAAGTTCGCTGCGCACGAGTTTGTCGCCGTCGCGCACCTTCCGGCCCGTCACACGCCCGGCCTCGAATTCATTCATGATGCACACATCCACATACTTCAGCGCGGGCAGGACGATTTTCGGAAAGCGGTCGCTGTCCTCACTCACGCAATCAATGCTCGTCTTCATCCCCGCTGCCTGCGCTCTTGCGAGCACTTCGGCTGCGATGGTTCCGTGCGTCGGGCTTGGACTGTCGAGCTTGTCCATCAGCAGCAGATAGCCGAGGTGAAAATGTTTCGCCGTGGAGTTGGTGAAATCAAAATGCTCGGAGCCCAGTTCCGCATTTGCACCGCGTGCGTGGAAAAAAGTCCGCCGTCCGGTGCTGCTCACTGTCATCACGTCGGTGAAACTCGTCGGCGAGTGCTTCGAGCGCAGCAGTGCGGTCGTTTCGATGCCGTGCTTGCGGCAGATATCTTCGATCCAGCGTCCATTATCATCATCGCCGACGAGACCTGCGGCGAGCAGCGGGAAGTTGGCACCCATGAGCGCGACATCCACGAGAATATTGAAGGGCGAACCGCCGGAGCCCCTGATGGTCGCGGAGATGTTGGCCAGCGCATCCTGCTGCGGCCACACATCAATCATTTTTACTGCGTCAACGATCCAGTTTCCGCCCGCGAGAATGCCGTTCCGATTACTCATGGTAGTGTTTTAAAAAAATCTACGCGGAGCAGGGTGGGGGAACTCCGCCGGTTGCATCACTTCATCCGGTCGAAGTTCTTCTGCAAAATCTGCCAGTCGGGAACACCTGCGAATTTGGCGCGCGCATCAGTGATGAGCTTCGCCTCGTTCGCGTTTTTCGTCGGGCGGTTCACTTTGAAGAACGTGCCAAACATTCCCGGCCACGGTTCGTCGCAGAGTTTGTAGGCGGCGTATTCGTCCGTTACGTCGTGCTCCGCGGGAATCTCCGGGAAGGTTCCGCCCTTGCGCGGAATCGCCGCATCGAACGCACCGGGGAAAAACTCGACACACTCGCTGAGCACTTCGATGAACGAGAATCCGTCGTGGCTCATCGCGGCGTCCATGAGGCCGAGGAGGTGGTTCACATTTGTCGCCGTGCTGCGCCCTACGAAAGTCGCGCCTGCGCAGATGGCCTGCTTCATCGGGTTCACGGGGCGATCCGTGCTGCCGCCAACATCGGTCTTCGATTTGAATCCGATGGGGGATGTGGGCGAGGTCTGCTTTTTCGTGAGGCCATACACGAAGTTGTCCATGACGACGTAGGTCATCTTGATGTTCTTGCGCGCGGTGTGCGTGAAATGGTTGCCGCCGATGGAGAATGCATCGCCGTCTCCGCCGAAGACGAATACATGCAGGTCGGGACGCGAGAGCGAGACACCACTCGCAAATGCCAGCGCGCGTCCGTGGATGAAGTGCGCGCCGTGCGCCTGCACGAAATACGGGAAGCGTGACGAGCAGCCGATGCCCGCGACGGTGCAGATGTTTTCATGCAGCATCTTCCGTTTTTCGATGAGCTTGTAGTAAAGCGCGAGGACGCTGAAGTCGCCGCAGCCGGGGCACCACGTTGGATGGTCGGCTGCGGTTTCCTTTTTGGTGAGCGGCTTGCGGTCGGCGTCGGCGAGCGGCGCGGGCGCGGGCAGTGTGGCTGCGATGCCGGTGCGTGTGAGAGTTTCGTTTGGAATGGCGATGGTGCTCATGGAAAAATGTTACTTCGTGAGTGCGAGTGCGCGGTTGAGGATTTCTTTCACCTTCCACGGCAGGCCGTCGGTCTTGGTCACGCTCTTGATGCGCGGGTCGCAGTAGCGCGCGCGGAGTATCGAAGCGAGTTGCCCGTGACCGTAGAGGCCCTCGTCGTTGATTTCGCAGACGACGACGTGGGTGAATCCGCTGAAGAGATTTTCGAGATTTTCCGGCAGCGGGTTGATGTATTTGATGTGCAAACCGGAAACGGCTTCGCCCTGCGAGCGTCCGAGTTTCACGGCTTCCTCGATGGGGCCTTTGCTGGAGCCCCAGCCGACGAGTAGCACGTGGCCTTCGGTCGCGCCGTAGATTTTTGGAACAGGAATCTCGCTGGCGAGTTTGCGCAGTTTGTTGCGGCGCTTGGCGTTCATCTGCATGTGCAGTTTGCCGGAGCCGGTGGGGTGGCCGAGTTCGTCGTGTTCGAGGCCGGTGGCGACGGGATATTTTCCGCTCGCGACGCGCGTGCCGGGAGCAATATGGCGCGTGATGCCGTCCGCTGCCGTGAGGTCGTAGGGCTTGTGATCCGCGACGGGCGTAAAGTCCGGCGAGATGTCCTGACAGATGTTCTGCAAGTCGGGGCAGGGGAATGCCTCGATGCGTGTGGCGATGGCTTGATCGCTGAGGATGAATACCGGCGTGCTGAATTTGCGTGCGATGTTTACCGCCTCGATGGCTGTGTAGAAACAATCCTCCACGCTCGAAGGCGCGAGCACCACACGCGGACTGTCGCCATGTCCTCCGAAGCACGCGATGTTCAGATCGCTCTGTTCCTGATTGGTCGGCATTCCGGTGCTCGGGCCGCCGCGTTGCACATCAATGATCACCAGCGGCATCTCCGCCATCACCGCCCAGCCGATTGCCTCGGTCTTCAGCGAAATGCCGGGGCCGCTCGAGCCCGTCACCGCGACGCGTCCGCCGTAGCTCGCGCCGATCGCCATCGAGACCGCCGCGATTTCGTCCTCGGTCTGCATGAAAGTGCCGCCGTATTTCGGCAGTTCGCGCCGCAGCAATTCCATCACCTCGCTCCACGGCGTGATCGGATAGCCCGCGCCAAAACGCACACCCGCTGCGATGATTCCAAAAGCAAGCGCTTCGTTGCCGCTCATCACGACCTGCGCTGCACCGGAATGAACTGCGTGCTCGAATTTAAATGACTCGATGAGCCCCTGAATCTGGTGGCCGTAGCCGCCGTTGAAGCAATCCAGCGCGTTCTTCACGATGGACGGATCTTTTCCGCCGAAGCGCTCCTCGATGAGCTTCGTGAGCTTCGGCACATTGAGATCAAACATCCGTGCGATGAGCCCGAGCGCGTAAATATTTTTGCCCTTGTCGCGTCCGGTTCCGCCGATGGCCTCGACAGTGAGGCTCGAAATCGCGACACCGATGTGGTGGTAGGTGCCGAGCAGTTCATCGTTCGGTTTCACGTGGTCCGAATCGTAGAGCACGATGCCGCCGCGCTTCAGCGAGCTGATGTGATTTGCGTAGCTGTGGTCGTAAAAGCACAGCAGCACATCCGCTTCGTCGCCCGCGCTCAGCACTTCGCCGGAGCCGATTCGCACTTGGAAAATCGAAGGCCCGCCCGAGATGGTGGACGGGATGGTCATAAAGGTCATCACATCCTGTTCGCTGCGTCCCGCGAGCCGCGCGAGGAAGCCGCCGATGGCCTGGATGCCGTCCTGCGAATTACCCGCGATGCGGATGACGCTTTCGGCGATGGTGGAAGTTTTTGGGCTGCCTTGTTGTGCGGCGGTTGCCGTGATGTCGCTCATGGTTTTGTTGAAAAAGAAAATGACGAGTGGGGCAGGGACGCTACCAGCGAAGCTCTTTGCGTCAAGAAACTCGCAATGACGTTTTTCTCTGAGATGGCGCGGATGGTTTTAACCACGGATGGGCTTTTAGGATGGCAGTGCATCTATCCGTGTAATCCGCGATTATTTTAGCGTCGGTAGTCAGAGACCTTTCTTAACCACGGATGTCACGGATGTTCACGGATGGGTATTGGCTGGCTGTGCATCTATCCGTGTCCATCCGTGCAATCCGTGGTCAATCATATGTGTCATCCGCGGTGGTCGCGTATTACCGCCGTGCACGCGGGTCGAGGGCGTCGCGGATGGCGTCGCCGAGAAAGTTAAGAGCGAGCAGCGTGAGCGACATCGCGGCGGCAGGGAAGACGAGCAGCCACCAGAAACTCTTCACCGGGTTGATCACATTTTTACCGTCGCTCAAAAGACTGCCCCAACTCGCTTGCGGATCGTTCAGCCCGAGGCCGAGGAAGCTGAGGAATGATTCGTCGAGAATCACCGCCGGGATCGTGAGGGTGAGATAGACGATGATCACGCCGACGAGATTCGGCAGCAGATGCCGCAGCAGGATGCGTGTGTGCGATTGCCCGAGTGCGCGCGCGGCGAGCACGAACTGCTGTTCCTTCAGCGCCAGCACCTGCCCGCGAACGATGCGCGCCATCGCAAGCCATTCGATGAGACCGAGGCACAGGATGAGGATGATCACCTTCGTGTAGCCGACGAGACCCTTGGTGATTTCAGTCGCGTTCAGCCAGTCCTCCAGCCTTGGCGCGAAAGTGAATATCGCCACGATGACGATGATCAGCCGCGGGATGCTGTGCAGCACTTCCACGAGGCGCATCATCACATTGTCCGTGCGCCCGCCGACGTAGCCGGAGACGAGGCCGTAGCTGGTGCCCACAAAAAAACTCACCAGCGCGCCGCACAAACCCACGAGCAGGGAGATGCGCGCGCCTTGGATCACCCGCGAGAAAACATCGCGTCCGTTCAAGTCGGTGCCGCAGAAATGCTCCATCGAGGGCGGGCGGAATTGCTCCGCCGAAGTCGCCTCGGGATTGTAGCGGAAGATGGAAGGGCCAAGCAGCGAGAGCCCCACGATTCCGCCGAGCACGATGAGAGCGACGATGGCCGTGCGGTTGCGCAGCAGGCGCTGGATTGCACCCGGCGGTGTGACAGCTTGTGTGGCGGATGGCTCGTTCATTGGAGACGGATGCGGGGGTCGAGCCACTTGTAGGCGATGTCCACGAAGAGATTCATCACGACGAGCAGCGTGCAATAAACTGCCACGCTCCCGCCGCACAGAAACACATCGCGATTCAGCACCGAGTTCACAAAGAAATCGCCCATGCCCGGCAGACTGAAAACCTTCTCAATCACCAGCGAGCCCGTGAGCATCCCCGCCGCGAGCGGACCGAGGAAACTCACCACCGGCAGGATGCCCACTTTCAGCACATGGCGGTAAAGCACACGCTGCTCGCTCAGTCCTTTCGCGTGCGCCGTCCGCACAAAATCCTGCGCCAGCACCTCCAGCATCGAGGTGCGCGTGAGCCTTGCAATGTAGGCGATAGCCGGGCCCGCGAGCGTCAGCGCGGGCAGAATAAGATTCGCCAGTCCACCCCAACCGCCCACCGGCAGCCATCCCAGCTTCAACGAAAAAAGCAGCACCAGCGCCGGGCCGGCCACAAACGTCGGAATCGAGATCGCCGCCAGCGCGCCAAACATCGCCGCTGCATCCACCCACGTATGCCGCCGCAACGCCGCCACGCACCCGAGCCACACGCCCGCTACCGTCGCGATGAGCAGCGCTGCCGCGCCAAGCGTCGCGGAAATCGGCAGTGTCTGCGCCAGCAATTCCCCCACGCCGCGATCCTTGTATTTGAGGCACGGCTGAAAATTCCCCTGCAACAGCCCGCCGAACTCCCTCGGCGTCGGCGGCGACTCCACCGCATTCCTGCGTGCCAGCCCGATGTAACGCGCCCACTGCCACCACAGCGGCCCGTCGAGATTGAATTTCCTCTCCTCACGCGCCACCGCCTCCGGCGTATTCTGCTTCTCATTCAGATTGAAAGGACTCCCCGGCGCGAGCCGCAGCAGGCAAAACGTCAGCGTCACCGCAAAAAGCAGCACAAAGAAAAGCGAAACACAGCGCCGTGCGATAAAGCCGAACATGAATTCGCGGAGTCCCGCAAAAACGCGCCCATACTGCAAGCGCGGCGTTTTACGAACGGCGCTTTATGAACGATCCGTTCCGCTCCGCCTATTTCTTGTCGTTGATCAAAAAGAGCTGGCCGTAGCCGGGCTGGAGTTTGAGTTCGAGGACGCCGTCGGTGAGGGGAGTGGGCGGGAGGAGTTCGCCGGTGTCCTGCGAGACTTCGGAGACGGACTCGGCCCATTCGTCGAGCGTGAGTTTCGTGGTGACGACGAAGCCCATGGTGCGATTGACGGGGAAGATGTAGCGCTTTCCATCGGCGCTCTGGAAACAGCCGACGACGACGCGTCCACCTTCGATTTTCTTCACCGGCGCATTGTCCGGAAGCGGCACCGCGCCGGGAGGCATCGGGTTGCCGGAGCAGTATGCGCCGGTGCAGACGAGCTTGATGAGCGTGGGGCCGAGCTTCGCGATGTGGTTGTTGATTTTTTTGGCGAAGTCGTATTTGCGGTCGCGCTTGCCGTTCTTGTCTATGAAAGACGGAGCGTCGGCCCAAGCGAGGCCCTTGGTGAACCAATAGGTGAAATACTGGATGCCGCGTGAGCCGAATGCGAGCGAGGTATAGACCTGCCAGCGAAGGTCGGCTTCGCTGCATTCGCGGTAGCCCATGTGTTTGAGGGAAACGATGATTTGGTTGAAAGGGATGCCCGCTTCCGTGCACTTCTTCCGCATGAGTTCGAGGTTCGCCCAGTAGGTGCTTTCGTCACCGCCGCCGAACATCTGGCGGTAATGATCCCAGCTCACGAACGGCGCTTTTCCGTCCTCGATGAATTTCGCCACGTAGGTGTCGTATTCCGCACGAACCGTGAATGCGTAAAGCGGCAGCAGGTTGAAGTAAGGCACATGCTTCGGGTCTTTCTTCATCAGGTATTGGTTGACCGCTCCGATGCGCTTGGCCCCGGGCAGAGTCATACCTTCATCGCCTTCGATGAGCCCCAGAAAAGCCGGGTGCGACGCATACTTTGCGATCATGCCGTCCAGTGTCTTCTCAATCTGCGGAATCTCCTCGGGAGTCGGCGCTTTGTCGAAGCCGCCCACCTTCGACATATTTCCGTCCCAGATGAGCGCCTGCATCCCCGCTTCCTTGCAAAGATCGAGCACCTTCATGTTGTGTTCCTCCTGCGCTTTGTCGGCTGGCGACCACAGATTATCAAGAGCCGCGAACGCCACATTGAATCCACATTCCGCGAGTTCCTTGTAACGCTCGATGTTCGTCTCCGCCTTGGGCGGGCCACACCAATAGCTGATCAGGAAAGGCAGTTCCGACACCGCCGGCTTGAGCGGGCTGAGCGGCGGGCCTTTGGTATCCGCTGCGGGGGCGAAGGAAACGATGCCGAGGAAAGCGAGTGCGGTGAGTGCGGTGGTGCGTGTGTTCATGAAAGCGAAAGCGGTTTGTGATTGGAGAAGACGATGCGACTCCGGCTTATCATTGCCCAACAACACAGCAGAAAGGCAAACCTTCCTTCGCCGATGCCCTGCATCCGTAGGCAGACGATGGCCCCGGCTTAGCTCTCGAATTTCCCCCGCCTAGCCGGGGATGACCATCGCGTAGATGGCGCTCCATGGGCCGCGCTCATTATTTTTCCCGATCCAGCGGAAGGCGAACCACACCGGCTTGCCGAAGTCCTCCGGATCAAAAGTAGCGTGGTAGGGCATCCGCGTTTCGCTGCCGAGCATGGTCATTTTGCTTTGGTCGGTGGGAGCTGTGCCGCCGATTTGTTCGTAGATTTCCACGCAGCGGACATTGGCGGGCTTGGCGCGGCTCTCGGGCGTGGCCGAGTCGGCTATGAAAAGCTGGATGGCTCCGCGCGTATTCGTATCCGACTTTTGCAGCATCGGCGCGGTGTCCGGCGTCGTGCTCGGCGTGTGCGTGCCCTTGGGGACGGTGATGCCCGCCGCCTCGCGGTCGGCATCGGTCGTCGCCGGGTTCTTTTGAATAATGGCCGCATCGGCGCGAGCGAGCGCCTCGGCGGCCTCGCGCGCGGAGTCCTTGTCCTGCGTCATCGCGTGGAAGGCCGTCTTGGCATTATTGAAATCCGACCATCTATCGCTCCAGGCATCCACCGCCGTGGATAAATCGCCCGTCTGCTGAGGCGTCAGCCCGTGCGTGGCGCCGTGGGCGATCACCCACGCATTAAAAGCGGTGAGCCAATGGTTGAAGAGGTCGTCGTTACTTGGGATATAGTCTTTGTTCATAGTGGTTGTTGCGAGGTTGAATGTGCAGGCCAATAGGAAGAAAAAGCCTCCAGAATTTCAAACCGCGTATTGTCAAATTCAAGCAACGCCAGCATGGATATTACTCGTCAGAAAAATGGCGTTTGTGACGGAAATATCGCATTCGTTTCTTCCATTTCTCGATTGATACTCGAACCGCGTCAAAACGATGACAAAACCACCGAAACCAACAGTCGAAGCACCCATTTCAAAGACGCCATCTTTGAAACCAAAGATACGATCTTTGAAGTCAGAGATGCGATCTTTGAAATCAGAGACCCCATCTTTGAAGTCAGAGAAACCGTTTTGTAGTTGAATGCCCCGCCATCGAAGTCAGAGACGCAACCTTTGAGGTCAGAAACGCAATCGTTGTAGTTAGAGATTCAATCACGAGTGTCCGGCAGTAACTACCACAGTAGTAATTGGTTGCAATCTTGCGGTGTCAAAGGGTTGAGGTCATGTTTTGCAAGTAGTTCATGGAGAGGCATTTTCTCAAATGGATGGACGCTCAGAAGTTGCAAAGTTCT
>CAIYUV010000227.1 GCA_903929475.1 uncultured Spartobacteria bacterium | reverse complement strand
TTCAGGAGGTCGGGGCAATCGTAGCCGGTGGTCATCATGCCGACGGTGACGCAGACGCGGGCTTTGCTGGTCTTGTAGGTGGGGATGAAATTGGCAGAGCCGAGCAGGTTGTTATTGGTGAAATTGATGGTGTGCTGCTGTGCTCCGTCCACCTGCGAGGTGACCTGCACGGCAAAGTCGGACTGGTATTTTCCGGGGAACATGCGGTCGGCCATCTCATTAAAAATCTGCGCCAGCTTGCCCGCGTGGTGCTGACTGACAGCGAAGACGATGGACTTCCCAATCTCACCGCTGACGGGGTCGCGCAGTGCATTTTCGAGAAAAGTTTTGCAGAAGAGCTGATTGGTGGCCTTGGAGAAGAAGCGTTTTTCAAACTGCCGTTGCTTGAAGGCTTCCTCGTGGTCGTCGCCTTCTTCGTCCTTGAACGAGACGACGAAGCCCGAGTCGGAGAGAAGCTGCGTGGTGACCGTGCTGCGGGCATCCACGACGGTGGGATTGATGAGGAAGCCATCCTTCACGCCATCGAGCAGGGAGTAGCGGAAGGTGGGCTGGCCGTCGTCGCAGCCAAAGGTGCGGTAGGTATCGAGCATCAGACGGCGCTCGAACTCGCGCGGGTCTTTGGTGGTGGGTTTGTCCTTGTCGAACTTCTTGAGGTAGTCGAACGGCGTGGCGGTGAGGCCGAGCTTGTAGCCGATGAAGTAGTCGAACACGGCGCGGGCATTGCCGCCGATGGAGCGGTGCGCTTCGTCGGAGATGACGAGGTCGAAGTCGGTGGGCGAAAAGAGCTGCTGGTATTTGTTATTGAAGAGCAGCGACTGGACGGTGGTGACGACGACCTCGGCGTGCCGCCAGTCGTCACGATTCTCTTTGTAGATGACGCTCTTGTAGTCGTTCGCGAGCACCTTCTTGAAAGCCTTGAGCGCCTGGTCCTCAAGTTCGAGCCGGTCCACGAGGAAGAGGACGCGCCGGGCGTTGCCGGTGCGGAGGAAGAGCTTGATGATGGCGGCGGCGGTAAGCGTCTTGCCCGTGCCGGTGGCCATTTCGAGGAGGAAGCGGTCGCCCCCTTTCTTCACGGTCTGCTGGATGGCGAAGATGGCTTTCTTTTGATACGCGCGGAGGAATCGCAGGCCGTTCACCTCGATGAAGCGGGCGCGTTCGCCTTCGTTCTTCCATGCGGCTTCCGTGGCGTAGCTCGGGCGCTGGGTGAGCACCACGTAGTCATCACCGACGTCTTCCTCGATGAGGCGCTTGGGGTCTGGCGTGGTCTTCTGGTAGCCGGTGACGGAGGTCGGCGAGGGGAATGCCGTGATGACATACGGGTTGCCGCGTTCGAGGTCCCAGAAGTAATGCAGGTTACCGTTCGAGAGGATGACGAAGCGGCAATTCTGCGATTTGGCATATTTGCGCGCCTGCTCCTTGCCGACGAGCGGGTTTTTGTCCTCGGCCTTGGCTTCAAGGACAATGAACGGGAAACTTTTTTCGTTGAGCAGCAGGAAGTCGATGAAGCCCTTGCTGGGCTTCTCGAAATTCTCACCGAGCGCGTCGAGGTCTTGCGTCTGCACCGTGACGCTGGGCTCAAGCTGGATGTTCGCCGGTCCTTTCGCGTCCGCGAAGAAGCGCCAACCAGCGTCTTCCAGCAGCTTGTTGATTTTGATGCGGGCGGCGGCTTCTTTCATGCGGCGAGGGCGAGGAAGCCGCGTTTGGCGTCGGCGGCTTTGTTTTTCGCGAGGAACCAGAGGCGAGGGAAAGTCGAAATGGAAAAGCAGGAAAGTTTCATCGAGCGAGCAGGAACGTGCAGAGCGGACGTTGAACGCGAGCGAGAAACCACGAAAGCGCGGGGAGGGCAACGCTATTTGGGATTTCGGATTGCGGATCGGGGGACAGGGAATTGCAGATTGCAGAACGGAGTGGAACGACAGCGGCGGTCAGCGTGAAGAAGTGCGTTCTTATTCATGCGCACTTCCCGCTCGAAATGACGCTGTGCTCCCGATACTTCCCGCCGGGTGAAGATTCAATCCAACTACGACGTGGTGATTCTCGGTGCCGGGCACAACGGGCTCGTGGCGGCGGCGTATCTGGCGCGCGCGCGGCTGAGCGTGCTGCTGCTGGAGAAGAATGATTACATCGGCGGCGCGAGCACTTCGCAGCAGGTGTTCCCCGACTACGACGCACGGCTTTCTCGCTACGCCTATCTCGTCAGTCTTTTTCCCGAAAAGATCATCCGCGACCTCGGTCTGAAGATCGAACTCCGCTCGCGCACCACGGGTTCCTTTACCCCCTACGTGAAAAACGGGGCGCACGACGGCTTGCTGTTGAGCAATGTTTCCGAAGAGCGGAGCCGCCGCTCGATGCGCGAGCTGACGGGCAGCGACCGGGAGTTTGAGCAGATGCAAAGTTTCTGCGGCCTCTCGCGCATCTTCGCGGAAAAGGTCTGGGACACGATGCTGGAGCCGCTCCTCGCGAAGGAGGAATTTCAAAAGCGGTTCGATGTGGACGAGCGTCACCGCGAAGCATGGCGGAGTCTCGTGGAGGAGCCGCTCGGATGCGCCGTCGAGCGCTACTTGCGCGACGACGTGGTGCGCGGGGTGGTTTTCACCGACGCAAAAATCGGAAACTCCACGCATCCCCACGACGCCACGCTGCTGCAAAACCGCTGCTTTCTCTACCACCTCATCGGCAACAAAACCGGCGAGTGGAAAGTGCCCGTCGGCGGCATGGGGCGGGTCGCCGGCGAACTCGAACGCGCAGCTCGCACGCGCGGCGCGGAGATGCACACGAACGTGGAAATCCGTTCGCTGGATGTCGGCGGCAAAAAGCGCAGCGTGGAGTTTGTCGTGGACGGAAAAGCGCACGCCGTCGAAGCGCGCTTCGTCCTCGTGAATTTTGGGGCGAACGTGCTGGCGAAGATTCTCCGCCGGTCGCATCAGCCCGACGCCACGGACGAAGGCTCGGTTTTCAAAATCAACATGCTGCTCCGCCGTCTGCCGAAGCTGAAGGCCGCGCGGCACACAGCGGCGGATGCTTTCTGCGGCACCTTCCACAGTCACGAAGGCTACGAGCAAATGAAGCTGAGCCAGCAGCAGGCTTCACAAGGCCGCCTGCCCGAGCCGCTGCCGTGCGAGATTTACTGCCACACGCTGACCGACGACAGCATCCTCGCGCCGGAACTTCGTGCACAGGGCTTTCACACGATGACGCTTTTCGGACTCGATACGCCGTGGCCGCTTTTTGCACGCGACAACGAAACGATGCGCGCCCGCGCACAAAAGAAATTCGTGGAGAGCGTGAACACCTGGCTCGACGAGCCGCTGGAGGATTGCCTCGCCACGGCGCGTGACGGCAGCCCGTGTATCGAAGGCAAAAGCCCTGTGGACATCGAAGAAGCGCTCGGGCTTTACCACGGCAACATCTTCCAAAACGCGCTCACATTTCCCTTCGCCGAAAAGCGCGAGCAAGCCGGCGCATGGGGCGTCGAGACGGAGTTTGAAAACGTCTTTTACTGCGGCTCCAGCGCGATGCGCGGCGGCGCAGTCAGTGGCATCCCCGGCCACAACGCTGCGCGCAAAGTGATCGAGATGGTCGGCGGGAGACGGATGAGCATCAGCCGCGACTGAGGTGGCTCAAGTGGTCTGAGTTAGCGGCTTTCAGCGCACTTGCCGGCGGGAGACCTAGACTTCTTCCAGCATGAGTTTCGCATCGCCGAAGGTCTTCGGGCGCACGTCCATTTTGTCCATCATTGACATGAACAGGCGGCAGAGCTGGCGGTCGGGCTTGCCTTTGTAGTCAAGCGCACGTCCACCTTTGAGTCGTCCACCGGCACCGCCGAGGACGATGATGGGGAGCTGGTCATTGTCGTGCTTGGCTCCGGCCATCATGCTGGAGCAGTGCATGAGCATGGTGTTGTCGAGAAGCGTGCGCGGGCCTTCCTGGATGGCGTCGAGCTTGCGGGCGATGTAGGCGAGCTGCTCCATGAAGAGCTGGTTCACCTTGAGGAAGTCCTCGCCGTCGCTGTGGCTGAGCAGGTGATGGATCATGTAATCAATGCCATGGCCGGCCTGCTGCACGCTGGGCAGATTCGGGAAGCGCAGGGCGCTGTGGTCGTTGTTGAGTTTCAGCGTGGTGATGCGCGTGGTGTCGGTCTGGAAGCCGAGCACGAGCAGGTCGCACATGATGCGCATGTGCTCGCCGATGTCCTGCGGGATGCCGTCGGCAGGGCGCTGGATGTTCGGTTTGTCGAGCGTGGGCCGCCAGCCTTGCAGTTCGCCGCGCTTGCCAGCGTTCTCGATGCGCTTCTCCACATCGCGCACACTGTCGAGATACTCATCGAGCTTGCGTTGATCGTTGCTGCTGATGCCTCGGCGCAAATCTTGCGCATCCGCGAGCACGGCATCCAGCACGCTCTTGTCCGCCGGTGATGCTTCGTCTTTGAAGAGACGATCAAACGCGAGCGCGGGATACAACTCCAGCGGTGTCGGCGTCGTCGGCGAACTCCACGAGATGTGCGAGCTGTAGAGCATCGAGTAGTTCTTGTGCACCGACGGGTTCGACTTCTCGCAGGCCAGCACGAGGCTCGGCACCTTCGTGCTGCGGCCATAAGTTTGCGCGAGCAACTGATCGAAGCTTGTCCCCGAACGAATCTCCCCACCGCTCGCGATGGGCGCGCCGGAGAGCATGTTGCCGGTCTGCGAGCTGTGAATGTTCCCTTTGCGCGCTTCCTCGTGATACAAGCCGCGCACGAAGAGCAGCTTCTCCTTGAACTCGTTCAACGGCGCGAGCACGCGGCCAAGCTCCATCGCCTTGCCTTCGCCCTTGGCCCACCATTCCTTCGACTGAAAGCCATTGCCAGAAAACGTGACGGCGAGGCGGATCGGTGCCTCGCTGGCGGGTTTATTCTTTTTCGGTTCATCGCCCCAGACATTGAAGGACTCCAGCCAGGGCAGCGCCATGGTGACGCCAACTCCGCGCAAGAACGCGCGACGTGAGTAGTGATGGGTATTCATAGGTTGTGGTGGGTTAGTTATTGACGATGAAATCCCTGCCGCGCACTTCACGGAACTGGGGGCTGAGGACGATCAACTCGATGGCGGCGCCGACGTTGTGATCGCCGCCTTTGAGCTGTGTGAGCATGGAGGCGATGAGCGGCTTGTCGGAAAGCTGCACGCTGCGACCGAGGGCATAGCCGAGTAGCTTGCGGCTGAACTGGCGCAGGAAGTCATCGCTGCGGGTGTTGACGAGGTAAGAGCGGAGGCCGTCGAGTCCTTCAATGGCCATGCCGCTGGGAAGACTGGTGCGCGTATCAATGGCCAGACCAGCGGCGTCTTTGCTGCGGGCGCGTCCGATGGCGTCGAACCCTTCCAGCGCGAAGCCAAAGGGATCGATGCGCTGATGACAGCCGGCGCACTTCGCATCGCTGCTGTGACGCTCGATCAACTGGCGCTCGGTGAGGCCTTGCGGGGCTTCCTCGGGCAAAATGGGCACGCCCTTCGGTGGGCGTGGCAGCTTCTCGCCGAGGACGACTTCGCTGAGCCAGTTGCCGCGCAGAATCGGGCTCGTGCGCGAGGCCCCGCTTTGCTTGGCGAGCGTGCTGGCGAAGCCGAGAATGCCTCCGCGTCCCTTTGCGCGAAGGCCATCGATGCGCTGCCATCCATTACCCTTCAAATCGAGCCCGTAGTGTTTGGCGAGCGGGCCGTTCACGAACGTGTAGTCCGCATCGAGCAACGACAGCACGGAGCCATTCTCTTGAAACAGATGCGTGAAGAACTGCACTGCCTCCTCCTGCATGTCGGCGCGCACGCTGAGGAAAGTGGGGAAGTGGCGTTCGCTCTTTTCATCGAGCGT
Source organism: uncultured Spartobacteria bacterium (assembly GCA_903929475.1). Taxonomy (GTDB): domain Bacteria; phylum Verrucomicrobiota; class Verrucomicrobiia; order Chthoniobacterales; family Chthoniobacteraceae; genus SXWH01. Next base: position 2,371 of record CAIYUV010000227.1, on the reverse strand, counting down.
GGCGACATCGCGCACATGCAGCCACTGGCAGCCGAACTCGGTGGCGAGACGGCGTATGCGTTCGTCTTTCAACATGCGCCTCGCTTGGGCGACGAGCACATCGGGATCGTGGAGCTTTCCTGCGGTGGCGAGCTGCGTGAGTTCGGCATCGGGCGCGGAGGACCAGAGGAAATAGCTGAGGCGCGTGGCGAGTTCCCGGTCGCTCACCGGCGCAGCCTTCGGCCCTGGTGCCGCTTTCTCACCGCGATACAGGAACGCGGGAGCGACCAATACACGCGCGAGCATCATACGCACGGCCATGGCGTGGGGAAGTTCCTGCTTGCGCAGCTTTTGATAAAGCGCGCGCAGATCGTCGCGCTCAGCACCGCTTAGCGGACGACGCCAAGCTTGCGTGGCGAGGTCTAGCACGGCTTGCACGTGCCGGGGCTCGACTTCGACTTGCAGCTTCTTGAACGCCTCTGCGCCTTGCTTGATCGGCTCGCGCATTGGCTCGAGCGCGACAACCAAGTCGGGCCTGTCCTGCGTGGCGAATTGATACAATTGCTCAAACACATCCACCTGCTTCAGCGGCAATTCGCTGACGAAACGCAACTCATCCCAGAGCTGATCGAGTGCGCTGATTTGCGCATCATTGAGCATCAACCGCTTCAACGGCTCGTCCTCACGATGGAACAGCGTGAGCGTGACGACTTCATCAACGGGCACGATCTTCGAGTAGCAGAGGGCGATGGGAAACAGTGCGCGGAAGTCGTCGAAGGCGGCTTCATCATGCAGTGCGCCGGGTGGCGTCACTGGCTCTTGCCAGCTCTTGGGGCCGTTTTTCTTGCCAATTTGCCCCACGCTCGCAAAGCGCCACAAGGACTTTTGCAACGGCTCAATATCAGCCACCGTGAGCGTTCCCGCGCGGAACTTCTCTCTCAGGCCGTCGAGCAGGGGAGAAGGTTTCGTGTCCGTCAAAGCAGCACGCAGCAATGCGAGGTATTTCGCGCTCAAACCTTCCGCCGGGCCTTTGCCTTGAAGGGCGGCGAGGTATTTCGCCAGCGGGAGACGACCTCCGCTGGTGCCCAAGGCGAGCTGGATGCCTTGCTGCGTGGTTTGCGATTCCGAACCGGTCCCAGTGTAGCGATCATAGAAGGCGCGAATCTTCGCCAGCGTCTCGTCGGTCCAGTCACGCGATGACGTGCCAGCGGAAAACCGAATGCCTGTGGGTGTGAGCACAGCGTGGCTCGCGACATCCTTCGCGGCATCCAGATACTTTGTGAGCAACGCAGGCGACATGACGAGCGCCGCGCCCGCGTTGGTGAAGCCTTCACCGGCCGCGCCATCAACGGGAAATTCCTTCACCGGATCGAGCGACGGGACGCCGGTGAGATCACGGATCGAGTAAGTGTATTCCATGTTCGACAGACGCCGCAGCACCACCGGGCCGGGATCGCCAGCACAGGCGAGCGCGATGTCATCCAGCGTGCCCTGCATCCAGTGCGTGAGCAGCTTCATCTGCTCGGGCGAAGGCATGGGCTTGCCCTTCGGCGGCATCTCCTTGTCGCGAATCTGATCCAGCGAGTGCTCCCACACCAACGGGTCGCCTTTCACGAGGGCAAGCGAGGTGAAGCGCTCCAGATCGAGATCGCCTTTCTGCTTCCGCGTCGAGTGGCAAGTGACGCAGAATTCCTTCAGCACAGGATGAATGGTTTGCTCGAAGACCTGCTTCTGTTCGGCACACGCATGGGCGGAGACAAGTCCGAGGATGAGTGTGAGCAGTTTCGTTTTCATTGACGTGTCTGAACGCAGTTTCGCGCAGGGGACATTCAATTATATGGCGGTGTAGTAGGGGGCGGCTGTCATGTTTGAATAAAAATCTAAACAATTTCACTTCCAAAAGGAGTCAGAGCTAGGTCGGCCAGCTTGGCGAGCGGTGCAAAGCACGGCAGGTTGGCTTCGATCTGTAGAAAAAACAACGCTCTATTCCACGAGGATGGCCAGATCGACCCACTGCCCCTTCCCGCCTTCGTGGGAGTGGACGGAGATGGTGTTGGTGCCTTTCTTCAGCGCCTTTTGCATCTGCTCGGTGACGGGGCACAAGTAGTAGCCTTTGGAACCTTTCACGCTCAGAATCTTCTGCCCGTTGATATAGATTTCCGTGCTGTCGTTGTGGCGAATCACCACAGCGCCGTTTTTCAAATCACCGCCGTCGTATTCGAAGGTTTTTCGGAAATAGATCTCCGGGGTTTTCCATTCGCCGCGCGTGTGGTTTCCATTGCCGAAGGGCGCAAGGCCGGTCTTCCACGCACTGTCGTCGAACCCTTCATTGAGCCAGCCGTCTGGAGGCGTTTCGGTGCTGTAGCGGTAGGGTGTGCTGAGCTTGCCATCC
>CAIYUV010000226.1 GCA_903929475.1 uncultured Spartobacteria bacterium | reverse complement strand
GCGGAGCCGCAGGCGGGGCATCGTTTTGAAAAAGAGATCGCGGCTTATGAGGCGGCGGACAAGGTGAGCGCGCCGCCGCAGGGGGCGGTGGTTTTCACGGGGGCTTCGAGCATCCGGCTTTGGAAGACGCTGGCGCAGGATTTCCCGGGGCTGACGGTGATCAATCGCGGCTTCGGCGGTTCGCAGATGGAGGATTCGGTGTTTTTCGCGGAGCGGATTGTGATTCCATATCGCCCGAAGGCGGTGGTGATTCAGGCGGGCGGAAATGACATCAATGCGGGCAAGTCGCCGGAGCGGGTGCTGGCGGATTTTCAGGTCTGGGTGAAGAAGGTGCGCGCGGCGTTGCCGGAGGTGCGGCTTGTCTATCTCGGGCAGGGGCCAAGCCCGGCGCGTTGGGAGCAGCGGGAGAAGCAGCAAAAGGCGAATGCGCTCGTGCGCGAGTTCATCGCCACGGAGAAAAACATGGCGTTTGTGGACATCTGGGCGGCGTGCATCGGCGACGACGGTCTGCCACGCCCGGAGTTCTACGTCGCCGACAAACTGCACCCGACCGAGGAGCAGTATCGGGTGCGGGCGAAACTCATCCGCCCGGCACTGGAGCAGGGGAGGTGAGGGGAAGGATGCGGCTGGGAAGCTGACGGGCGGATTTCTCGCAGGACGATATTTAGCGATTCAGCGGACGGTTCTTTCTTTTTAATATTCACACTAGACTATGCAGTTTTTTTACGCACGTTGGCGTAATGTTTACCCGTCTAGTCCTCGCACTCTGTCTGCTATTTGCTGCCGTGACCGCGCAAAGTGCAGTCGTCATCTCGGAATTTGTCGCGAATAATTCGACTGGGTTACAAGATGAAGACGGGGCCTATTCCGACTGGATTGAACTGCTCAATAACGGGGCGTCGGCGGTCAATCTCGCCGGGTGGTCGTTGACGGACGATCCGCTGAACGCCAACAAGTGGCAGTTCCCGGCGGTGACGATTGGGCCGGGGCAGTTTCTCGTGGTGTTTGCATCGGGAAAGGATCGGAGCGTGGCGGGAGCGACCCTGCACACAAACTTTTCGCTGAATTCCTCCGGCGATTATCTCGCTCTGCGTGACCAGAACGGGAATGCAACAACGGAGTTTTCACCCGCATACCCGGCTCAGTTTAAGGATATGTCCTATGGGCTGGGTCAGACCATGGTGACGACGGAGCTTGTGGCGGCGAATGCGGCTGCGCGTGCACTGGTGCCGTCTTCGGGAGCCCTGGGGACGACGTGGACGCAGGCGGGTTTTGATGATTCGACATGGACGGTTGGGATACAAGGTGTGGGTTTCGAGAGCACTGTAGCGGGGTTCGCTTTCCGCACTTATTTTGCGAATGTGGGCATTGGGACGATTGCGACAGCGAATCAGGTCATCACGACTCCCTCGATGCAAATACAGACTTTTGCGGAGACGCGCGCGGTGGTGAACTATTGTGTGCAGGGCGTGGCGGGGCATTACACGACGGAGAGCAATCCGACATGGGCGAATTCTGCCGCAGTCAACTATGCGGTGGAGGCGACGGGCATCGTGACGATTACAGCGCCGGGTGCGTGGACTTTCGGTGTGAACAGCGATGACGGCTTCCAACTGCAAGTGCGCACGGTCGGGGCGACGACGTGGAATACGGTGTGTTTTTTCGACGGCGGGCGCGGCGCATCGGACACGGTCGGCACTTACAATTTTTCGACGGCGGGGGATTACGAAATTCGCGTCATGGTTTATCAAGGTGGCGGCGGTTCCTCTGGCGAGGCGTGGGCGAAGCAGGGGACCTTTACCGCATGGGACACTGGATTCCGGCTCATCGGCGACACGGCCAATGGCGGGCTGGCGGTGCGTTCGACGCCGATTGGTGCGACCAACGGCGGCGTGCAGTCGAGCATCGGCACGGACATCAAGGCGGCGATGTCGGGGATCAATGCGACGGCCTACGTGCGGATTCCATTTACGGTGGCTGATGTTTCCCAACTCCAGACGCTGACGCTGAACATGAAATACGACGACGGTTTCGTGGCCTACGTGAACGGCGTGGAAGTCGCGCGCCGCAACGCGCCGACGACACCGACATGGAATTCTGCGGCTACGGCGACGCACGCAACCTCGCTGGTGTCCGTCTATGAAAACATGGATGCGACAGCCGCAATACCCTACCTCGTCAACGGAACGAATAATGTGCTGGCGATCCAGTTGTTGAACGTGGCGGCGAACGACACCGACGCGCTCGCGCTCGCGCAACTGGCGCAATTCAAAGTGACGGGAACGGACTATCACTACTTCAGCACGCCGACACCGGGGGCGGCCAACGGGACGGCCTACTACAACTTCATCGAGCAACCGGTAGCGAGCGTGTCACACGGTTTCTTCGACGCGGCTTTCCCAGTGACGCTCACCACTCCCACGCCTGGCGCTCAGATTCGCTATACGACCAATGGCAGCCCCCCGACATCAACGACGGGCACGGTCTATACGGGGCCGATCACGATCAGCACCACGACGGTTCTGCGTGCAGCGGCATTTGCTGCAAGCTTGTCTCCGTCAGCCGTCACGACTCAGACTTATATTTTTCTGGATCAAGTTTGTTTTCAGCCGGCGCTGCCGACGGGCTTCCCGGCTTCCTGGATATCAGCGACCGGCTATTATCTGATGACTACAAGCCCCTCCGTAACGAACACTTCGCAATACAGCAGCACGATCATGAAGAACGCGCTGAAGTCCATTCCGAGTGTCTCCATTGTTACGAGCATGGACTACTTGTTTGGCTCCAGCGGCGTTTACTCGAATTCTGGTGGCGCGGATGAACACCCCGCATCGCTGGAGTATATCGATCCCACGGGCGGCGGGCACGAGTTTTGGATTGATTGCGGCCTCCGCATCCAAGGTGGTGCAAGCCGTGGCGCGGGTAATCTGAAACACGGTTTTCGCGTGCTTTTCAAAACGCAATACGGGCCGTCGAAACTGAAGTTCGACTTGTTTGACGGCTCGCCAGTGAATGAGTTCGACACCTTTGATTTCCACGCGCGTTTCAACGACCTCTTTGTGAATAACGGCAGCGCGCAATACATCCGCGACATGTGGTGCAGCGACACGCAGAACGACATGGGGCGTCTCGGGGCGCACAAAAAATTCGTCCACCTCTACGTGAACGGAGCCTACTGGGGGCTCTACGATGCCGGTGAGAAGACGGATGCCTCTTACGCAGCGCATTATATGGGCGGCGATAAGTCGGAATACGACGCGGTGAATTCGAGCGAGTTTATTGATGGCGATGCAGTCGCATGGAACGCGATGTTCGCCATCGCAAATGGCGGACTCTCCAGCGACACGGCCTACGCAAACATCAAACAGTATCTCGATGTGCCCAGTTTTGCCGACTACATGCTCACCCATCTCTACGCGGGCACTGGTGACTGGCCGTGGCATAACTGGAACGCCGCACGCCGCCGCGTGGCCGGGGCAGGGTATGCGTTCTTTTGCTGGGATGCCGAGTTCTCATTCTATGATCCAAACGGAAACGTGACGGGCGTGTCCGATAATTACACTCCGGGCGGACTCTGGCAGGCGTTGCGGCAGAACGCAGAATTCCGCCAGCTCGTAGGCGACCTTGCTCAGAAGCATTGTTTCAATGGTGGGGCGCTCACACCCACAGTTGCGCAGGCGCGGTGGATGGCGCGGGCGACGGAAATTGATCAAGCCATCATCGCCGAGACAGCGCGATGGGCCTACAATTACCAGCCTACGAAACAAGGAAACTGGCTGCCGGAGCAAAACAGACTGCTCACGCAATACTTCCCGCAGCGCACGAACACACTGATCTCGCAGCTTCGCAGCATCAGTTGCTATCCGCAGAACAATGCACCGACTTTCAGCCAGTATGGTGGGAGCGTGCCTGCGGGATATTCGCTGGTGCTCACCAATCCGAATACGACCGGCACGATTATCTACACGACGGATGGCACCGATCCGCGGCTTCCCGGTGGAGCTATCGCGTCCGGTGCACATACATATACAGGCCCGCTCATCATCAATGCATCCACACTCTTTCGGATGCGTATTAAGGACGGCACGACGTGGTCGGCGATTGTCGAGGCAACCTTTTACACGCAGCAGGATTTTTCGAAGCTCGTCGTCACTGAAATCAACTACAACCCGCCGAAACTCGGCGCAATATCCGGAGACGAGTTTGAGTTTCTTGAGTTAAAAAACATCGGTAACACCACCCTCGATCTCGGTGGCTGCACATTCACCAACGGCATCACCTACACATTTCCACTTGGCACCATGCTCGCGCCGGGTGCGTTCTATTTGTTGGTGCGGGATGCAACGACAGGGCAGACGAATTTCCATACGCGCTATCCCGGTGTGACGGTGAATGGTGTCTATACCGGCAAACTGGACAACAGCGGCGAGACAGTCACGCTCACGGCACCCACTGGCGGGCATATTTTTGACATTACTTACAGCAACAGCCTGCCATGGCCAGTATCTGCGAATGGGAATGGGTTCACCGCTGTTCCCAAGACGAATATCTACAACTCGGACAACGGCATTCACTGGCGTGGAAGTGCGAATATTTTCGGTTCGCCCGGTGCGAATGATCCATCGGTTAGCCCGAGCGTGGTCATCAACGAAATCCTGTCCAATTCCGCCCCGCCGCTCAAGGACACCATCGAACTTTACAACCCCACCGACACCGCTGTGGACATCAGTTATTGGTGGCTGACCGATGATCCGAACGTTCCAAAAAAATACCAAATCCCCGCGAATACTGTGATACCCGCCGGTGGATATGCGGTGTTTGATGAAACAAACTTCAATCCCACGCCCGGTATTGGCAATAGCTTCGCGCTCAATTCCCATGGCGACGACGTTTATGTCTTCAGCGGCGATGCCGCCGGAAATTTGACCGGCTATATCCATGGTTTTTCTTTCGGCGCGGCGGAGCAGAATGTTTCCTTCGGACGCATCGTCACCAGCGCAGGCGACGAATATTTTCCACGACAGATCAGCAATACCTTTGGCGCAGCCAACAGCGGCCCGAAAGTCGGACCGCTCGTGATCAACGAGATCATGTATCACCCCTACACGGGCTACGACGAGTTCGTCGAAATCCGCAACATCAGCAATGCCGCCGTCCCACTTTACGATCCTGCGAACCCTGCCAACACATGGAAAGTCAACGGTGTCTCCTTCACTTTCCCAGCAGGGCAGAGCATCCCCGCTGGCGGCTACGCACTCGTCACCGCCATTGCACCGGCGACCTTCCGAACCAAATACAATGTCCCCAACAGCGTCCAGATATTCGGACCCTACGCCGGCACCTTGCAGGACAATGGCGAGCACCTCACCCTCGAAATGCCGGACACGCCCTATCTCAACAGTCTGGGTCAGACAGTTGTTCCTTACGACGTGATTGACAGCGTCCACTTCAGCAACACTGCGCCGTGGCCGATCATCGCTGACGGATCGGGCCCTTCGCTACAGCGCCTCAACTCCAGCGCTTACGGCGACGAGCCTACAAACTGGTTTGCAGATGGTATCACTGGCGGCTTCCCAAACGCTGCGAATATCCTCTCCAACATCTCCATTGCATCGCCCGCAAATAACTCGCCCTACACTGCGCCCGCCACTGTCACCTTCACATCGAGCGTCTCCGATCCTGATGGCACTGTGATCAAAGTCGAATACTACTCCGGGGTCAACAAGCTGGGTGAATCCACCGCGGCGCCCAACTTCCCCTTTGTGTGGACCTCCATCGCAGGCACGCACACGATCACGGCAAAAGCCACCGACAACAGCCTTGGTGTGAGCACCTCTGCACCGATCACCGTTTACGTCACCAACTCCATCACCCAGGGACTCAAGGGCGAATACTACGCAAACAAAACTCTCGCCACTCCACTCGTTGGCACCCGCGTGGACACCTTCTCCTCCACCAACGCCATCAACTTCAGCGTTTCCAGCAACCCCG
>CAIYUV010000225.1 GCA_903929475.1 uncultured Spartobacteria bacterium | reverse complement strand
GCCACCCAGACTTCGCTGGCGTCGGCTGGTTGTGGCGGAAGCTCGCCGCTGCCGTGAATGAGTTCGCGATTTCCGAGGGCGACGGTTTCGCCGCGCCACTGTGCGCGGAGTCCCTGACCGGAGACAGTCTCCGACCCCGTAGCTTCTTCGTTGATGACGCCACGACGGTCAGCCTCGCGGGCGATGGAGCGTGACATTGGGTGATTTGATAGCCGGGCGAGATTCGCGGCGGCGGCGAGCACATCGGCCTCGCTGCCACGCAGCGCTTCGATGGCGACGACTTGCATGTTGCCCTCGGTGAGCGTGCCCGTTTTGTCCATCGCAACGACTGTGATTCCGGCGAGATTTTCGATGGCTGCACCTCCGCGAAACAACACGCCATGCCGCGCGCCAAATGCAATGGCAGACAAAATCGCGGACGGCACCGAGAGCACCAGCGCGCAGGGCGACATCACAACAAGCAGCGTCATCGCCCGATAAAATGCGCTCTCTTTTTCGCCTGAAACAAAACCGGGGGCATGAAAAGCAAACCGCCAGACAAAAAATACAATCGTGCAAAGCGTGAGCACGAGCGCGGTGTAGCGCGTGCCGAAACGGTCCGTGAATCGCTGCACCGGGGCCTTCATCTCCTGCGCATTTTCGATGAGACGTATGATGCGCTGGAGCGCACTGTCCTCCGCTGCACGCAGCACGCGCCCCTCGAAGACGCCGTGCAAATTCAACGTGCCCGCGAGCGCAGTGTCGCCGCGTGATTTCTGAATCGGCTCGGCCTCGCCGGTGAGCATCGCTTCGTCGCACGCACTCTCGCCCTTCTCGATGAGCAAATCCACAGGCACCTGCTCGTTTGCCGTCACGCGCACGCGCTGCCCGGGGAGCAGTTCGCCGACGGGCACTTCGCGTTCACCGCTGTCTTCGAGAAGGCGTGCGACTTTCGGTGCGTTGTGAAGCAGCGCGTTGATCTCTCGGTGCGTGCGGCCAAATGCGAAACGCTCCATCGCGCCCGATGCTGAAAACAGAAACATCAGCACTGCTCCCTCTGCGAATTCGCCGATGAATGCCGCGCCGAGTGCTACAAGCCACATGAGAAAATCGGTGCCGAATTCGCGTTCACGCACGCCCTCCCAGACTTTTCGCGTGAGATCCCAACCTCCGCTCAAATACGCAGCGCCAAAACACGCTAGCGACGCCACGCTTCCCTCGCTCAGCAGCCATCCGGTGACGGTGAAAACAAGGCACAACGCCGAGCGCACCCCCATTGCCTTCCAGCCTGTCTCGGCCTGATCGGCGTCGTTCATATCAATGAGCGACTACTTGTATCCGTAAGCGAGTGCCCAGCGATTTTTCTTCGCCTTCGATTGATCGATGCTGAACGAAATGTAGTAGGTGCCAGTCACCTTCGGCACCACTTTCACAGCGGCCTTGTTGCCTTTTTGCCACGCCTCGGCGTCCGCGAGATTTCCTTTCGGGTCGTAGATGTGAACGGTGACTTGCGCGCTATCCTCATCGCTGCCGAGCCAGAACCAATACGTGTTTCCTTTGAAAAGCTGATGCTTCACGACGCTCGGCTGCTTCGTGACGAGCGTGCCGGCCCAGTATTCCTGGCGGACGAGGAAGCCCTGCTTTGCCTGCGGCGTGGCGGCCTCCATCGCGCGGCTGTGGGCGTCGTCCACGTAGGCGTGCGCTGCGCTGGTGGCGAAAATGGTGAGCACTGCGAGGAGTAGGATGTTTTTCACGGCTTGCTGGATATGGCTTTTACGAGATTACCCGCGACGACGGCGATTTCTTTCGCGGACTTCTGCGAAACACGGGCGTCATCGCCACCGGCGAGCGGGCGGATGTCTGCAAGCCCTTTGCGGACTTTAGACGTCAGCGCGTGATCGCGCAGGCGGGGTTTCATCCCGGCGAGAGTGCGCTGGAAGTATTCGAGCAATCCGGGCTGGTGGAGAAGTTCCGCGCCGTCGCGGCTGTAATCGGTGCCCACCACTTCGGCGACGACCTCGGTGCCGCGCAGCCAGCCGCCGACGCTCACCAGATGCGCGAGCGATTCGCTGTTCAATTCCACCATCGCCTCGCGAACATCGTTCAGCGCGCCGTCGAGTTCGCCGCGCACCTGCAACCACTTTTTCTTGTCCGCAAATTCGATAATGCTATTCGCGCGGCGGACGACCGCCTTGCGCACGCCGATGGCGTTGGAAAAAGAGAGAATCGCGCGGCCAATGTCCTTCACCTCGTCCGTGTCCTCGGCCTCCACGGCGATAAATCCTTCGGCGATGATGCTGCCGAGCATGAGTGCGATTTGTGGAGCCTCTCCCACCGGCTTTGCCTTGCTTGCTTCACGGTGAATCAGCCCAGCCCAGCGCGGCTTCCCCAATTTATCCAGCGCGGCAAAAACTTCGCTCGGCACCGGCACGACGACTTGATCGATCACCTTTGATTGCGAAGGCAGCTTGTCGAGATCGAGCTGCTGCGCCGGAGGCGGAAGCGGCGCGGCAACTGCGGCGGCGAAGAAGAAAAGCAGCGGATTCAATTTCATGTGGGCGGCAGTGTATCACCTTGCGCATGGATGGCTACACAGAGATTGGCGGAAACGCCGCATGACTTGCCTGCGATTTTTTTTGCAACGCAAAATCCGCCGACTAGTTTGCGCGCTTCATGCAACAGCCGACCATCGCTCCACACGACTCACCACTTTCTCCGTGCGACACATTTGCGAGGCGGCACCTCGGTTCTAGCGAAGTGGAAATTGCTCAAATGCTGCAAAAGCTCGGTGTTGCTTCAGTCGATGCGCTTGTGGAGAAAACGGTGCCCGCTGGCATCCGGCTCGCGAAACCGCTGAGCCTTCCAGCCGTTGCGGGAGAAAGTGGTGCGCTCGCGGAGTTGCGATCCATCGCGGAGAAGAATCGCATTTTCAAAAGCTACATCGGCCAGGGCTACCACGACTGCATCACGCCGCCGGTCATCCAGCGAAACATCCTCGAAAACCCCGGTTGGTATACCGCCTACACGCCTTATCAGGCCGAGATCGCGCAGGGGCGGCTGGAGGCGTTGCTGAATTTCCAGACGATGATCACCGACCTCACTGCGTTGCCGGTGGCAAATGCGTCACTGCTCGACGAAGCCACCGCTGCAGCGGAGGCGATGCACATGGCGCTCGCACTGAAAAAGGACGGCGAGGCTCGTGCGATTTTCGTCTCCGAGCGATGCCACCCGCAGACCATCGCCGTGGTGCAGACGCGCGCAGAGCCGCTCGGCGTGAGAGTGATCGTTGGCGACGAACACAACTTTGATTTCAAGGAATCCGTCTGCGCCGTGCTCGTGCAGTATCCCGACACACGCGGCGGCATCCACGACTTCGCACCGCTCTTTGAAAACGCGCACGCCGCCGGGGCTCTCTGCATTTGCGCGGCAGATCCGCTCGCGCTCACGCTGCTGCGCCCGCCGGGGGAATTCGGCGGGGACATCGCCATCGGTAGCACGCAGCGTTTCGGAATTCCGCTCGGCTGCGGCGGCCCTCATGCCGCATACCTCGCCTGTCGCGATGATTTGAAACGCATCATGCCCGGTCGCCTCGTCGGCGTGAGCAAAGACTCGCACGGCAACCCCGCATTCCGCCTCTCGCTGCAAACGCGCGAGCAGCACATCCGCCGCGACAAGGCCACATCGAACATCTGCACCGCGCAAGTCCTCCTCGCCGTCATGGCATCCATGTATGCCGTCTATCACGGCCCCGATGGACTGCGCCGCATCGCCACGCGCGTGCATCGCCTCGCGAAAACTTTCGCCACCTCGCTTTCCAAACTCGCCCGTGGGTTTGAAGTCTCACGCACACCGTTCTTCGACACCGTCCACGTCAAAGTCGCCAAGGCCGATTGCGAAGTGATCCTCGCCACAGCCAAAGCCTCCCGCATCAATCTGCGCAAAGTGAGCGAGGATTCGTTCGCCGTCGCTTTTGATGAAACCACGTCAGCCGACGATCTGGAAAATCTCATCACCGTTTTCAGCTTCGGCCACGCACACAACGTCAACGTCCACACCCTCGCTGGCGAAGTGAAAACGGACATCCCCGTGCCCCACGCCCGCAGCAGCCATTTCCTCACGCACCCCATTTTCAACACGCACCACACCGAGCACGAAATGCTGCGCTACCTGCGCCGCCTCGAAGCAAAAGACCTCTCGCTCTGTCACTCGATGATCTCGCTCGGCTCCTGCACGATGAAGCTGAATGCGACGAGCGAGATGTTCCCCGTGACGTGGCCGGAGTTCGGAAAAATCCACCCCTTCGCGCCAGCCGACCAACTCGCAGGCTATCGCGAAATGTGCAAGCAGCTATCCGCCTGGCTCGCCGAGATCACCGGATTGCCCGGCGTCTCCCTCGAACCCAACGCCGGTTCGCAGGGCGAATATGCGGGGCTGCTCTGCATCCGGAAATTCCACGAGTCGCGCAATGAACACCATCGCGACGTCTGCCTCATCCCCACCAGCGCGCACGGCACGAACCCCGCCAGCGCCGTCATGGCCGGGATGCGCGTCGTCGCCGTGAAGTGCGACGAACACGGCAACGTGGACATGGCCGACCTTCTCGAAAAAGCCAGCGCCCACTCCGAACAACTCGCCGCGCTCATGATCACCTACCCGAGCACCCACGGCGTCTTCGAGGAAACCGTCGGCGAAATCTGCCAGCTCATGCACGGCTACGGCGCGCAGGTCTATATGGACGGCGCAAACATGAACGCCCAAGTCGGCCTCACCAGCCCCGGTCGCATCGGCGCGGACGTGTGCCATCTCAATCTGCACAAAACCTTCTGCATCCCGCACGGCGGCGGCGGCCCCGGCATGGGACCGATTTGCGTCGCCGCGCACCTCACGCCTTTCCTTCCCGCATACGAACGCACCGGCCCCGGAATCCAGACCGGCTCCATCAGCGCCGCGCCGTTCAGCAGCGCGAGCATCCTCACCATTTCGTGGATGTATATCCGCATGATGGGCGGCGACGGCCTCACCGACGCGACGAAACTCGCCATCCTCAACGCCAACTACATCGCCCGCCGACTCGAAGAACATTTCCCCGTCCTCTATCGAGGCGCAAACGGCAGCGTCGCCCACGAGTGCATCGTGGACCTGCGCGGCTTCAAACTCACCACCGCCGAGGACGTGGCGAAACGCCTCATGGATTTCGGATTCCACGCCCCCACACTGAGCTGGCCCGTCGCCGGCACGCTCATGGTCGAGCCCACCGAGAGCGAGAGCAAAGCCGAATTGGATCGCTTTTGCGAAGCCATGCTCGCCATCCACGCCGAGATGACCGCCGTCGAGAGCGGTGCGATGGATAAAGCCGACAACCCCCTCAAGCGCGCACCGCACACCGCCAGCGCCGTCACCGCGAACGACTGGCAGCGCGCCTACTCCCGCGAGCAAGCCGCCTATCCCGCCCCGTGGCTGCGCGAATTCAAATTCTGGCCCGCCGTCGGTCGCGTGGACAACGTCTTCGGCGACCGCAACCTCGTCTGCACCTGCCCCAGCGTCGAAGAACTCGCCTCGCACTAAGCCTTCTCCCGCGAAAACGCCAGCGCCAGCCAGCCCGCGAGCAGCAACGTGCCGCCGATCGGCGTGATCGCGCCCAGCCACTTCACATTCGACAGCGCCAGCACATAGAGCGAGCCGCTGAAAATCACCGTCCCCGCCAGCCACAGCCGCCATGGCCACACACGCAGCTTCCCGCACAGCGACAGCGCCACGAGCGCGACCGCATGGACGAGATGATAATGCGCCGCCTTCTCCCAAGTCGCGAGCTGCCCTTTCGACTCCAGTATCGCCTTCAACCCATGCGCCCCAAACGCCCCCAAGGCCACAGCCAGAAAACCCATGATGGCGGAAATACGGAGCGCGTTCGTCGTGTTCATGCGCATCCTTTTAGCAGCCATTGGCAAAACGGAAAGCAGCCTCTTGCTACGGACGAAGTAGAAACTTCCCAACGGCATTTTCTTGCCGGAGTCTTTGCTTCGCACAAAGGCACGGAGGTGCAAAGGGGCGCTGGCGTTTTCCGAGGAAGCAGGAAGGCAGGAAAGGGCGCGCCGGGGTTTTCTTAGGAAGGCAGGAAGGCAGGAAAGAGGACGCCGGGGTTTTCTTAGGAAGGCAGGAAGGCGGGAAAGAGGACGCCGGGGTTTTCTTAGGAAGGCAGGAAGGCAGGAATGGATGAGTGTTGCAGGAGGGATTTTTGCCTGCCGTATTCTTCATGCTCTTCATGGCCTTCATGGTGAAAGCAAACGGTGTTTGCGGGCGCATCGCGGGGCAGGGATTTTTATCGGGCGGAGCTTGGAGACGG
>CAIYUV010000224.1 GCA_903929475.1 uncultured Spartobacteria bacterium | reverse complement strand
TGTAGCGGCCGGAGTTCATGGGCCGGCATCGTCCACGGAGCCACTCCGAAATTCAAATGCGTGACATCCATTTTCATGCGCAACTCACGCAAACTTCGCTGCTAACAAAACACCGACCGCGCATCAACCGGACACCCGTGGCTCTTCATGGTGAAAATAGATTGCGGCAAATGGGCGGGTGTTTTCTGCTAAATGGCGGACTCTTGCGGCTAAAGGGTGAACATTTGCGGCAAAATGGCGGACATCTACGCCAGAATACCCGACGCTTACGGCAGAAGGGTAATCGCTTGCGGCTGGGGAGGGTTTCAACAAGCACGAGGTTTTATGGGAAGGCCATTCCATTTCTTGGGAAGGCCACGCCGTTCGTTGGGAAGGCCACGCCGTTCGTTGGGAAGGCCACGCCGTTCGTTGGGAAGACCATTCCGTTCGTTGGGAAGACCACGCCGTTCGTTGGGAAGACCACGCCGTTCGTTGGGAAGGCCACGAGATTCGTTGGGAAGGCCACAAGTGTCCTTGGGCGGCCCGCCAGCGTTTCCTTAGCGGGCGGCGGCTTTTTTCACGGCGTCTATGATGGCGCGGTCGTCGTCGCCGTGGTCGCGCACGAGCTGGAGGAATTCGGGCAGCGTCATCTTGTGTTTGCGCAGGAAGGGGCGGTCGCCGGCGCAGCCATACATGAGGTCGGGATTCATCTCGCCACGGAGTTTGATGCGCGCTTTCGCGATGAGCCGTGGGAGCCATGCGATGCCGTCCACCTCGGCAGATTTTGCGGGAAGCTCGGACATGGGGACGATGCGCCCGGACGGTTTGCCGTGCATGACGTTGAGGAAGTATTCGCGGCGGATGGCGGCGGCGGCGAGCGCGGTCTCGAAATCCAAATCATCGTAGCCGAGCGAGTCGTCCACGAAATCGAACAGCTCCTGCGCGGTGCAGCCGATGGTGGCGAGAAATGCGAGGTCCCCCGGCGAAAACATGGTGTCCGCCGACTTGCGCCCCGCTCTCCACGCCGCGACGGCGCGATTCCACACTGCGAGAAATTCCTTTTTCCAGTCTTCGTTCATAGTGCGGGGAGCGTAGAGGGGCACTGCACGGCGGGTCAACGCTCCCGAGGCTCAGCGCGAGCCGAAGTAGAAGAGCATCAGCGCGAGCGGGAGGACGTCGAGTTTGTCGGCAAAGGGGAATGTTTGCTGCAAGCCGAGAATCTGCACGACGATGGCGAGCGCGACGGCAAACAGTGTGACGAGCGCCCTCACATCCTCAAACCACGAGATGCCGGAGGACGGGTGCCTTTTTCCCCACCAGCTCGCGATGGAGCCGAACCAGATGCCGAGGAAATAGGAGCCGACGCTGATGAAAACCGGCAGCGAAACGGCGTCGAACAATCGGCCTTTGCGCTGGAGGTAAATCCCGAGGCCGATGAAGGAGAGCACGATGATGGTCCGCAGGGAGTGCCTCGGCAGGTTGAGCGGGTTGGTGTCGTCCTCCAGATTGATTTCATCCTTCAGCCGCTCGCGCAATTCGGGTGACATCGGCACGAAGCGGCGGTGCGCGAAGTAATGCGCGAGCACGATCATGAGGGATTCAAACCACAGCAGGCCCACGCGCACTCCCCTCGCAGTCTGCGTGACGATGAAGCCGACGGTCATCAAAGTCAGCAGCGCGCGAATGCTCCCCGGCGGAAGGCCGAGCGTTCTTCGTGTCTGCGGCTTCGTGAATAATGCGGGGATGCTCATCGCATGATGATGCCGGTCTTCGACTCCATCACTCCGCTACTTATCCAACTTCTCGGCATCGGGCTTTGCGGCTGCATCCTCCTCATCCAGCAACGTCGCGCGTTGGTGCAGGATGCGATCCAATTGTCCCCAATGGAACCACAGGCCGATGATGTTTTCGTAGCGCTTGATGACCGTCTGGTGATTGTCCACC